>JADGNO010000095.1 GCA_017883405.1 Occallatibacter sp.
AACGTGGACCACCCGGACATCATGGACTTCATAGATTGCAAGTCCAAAGAAGAAGCCAAGGCCTTCTCGCTGATCAGGGCCGGCTACGACGGCTCGGGTCCTGATTCAGAGGCGTATTCGTCCATCTTCTTCCAGAACGCCAATAACTCCGTTCGCGTGAGCGACGAGTTTATGCGCGCCTACGAAAACGATGGCGACTTTACAACCTACACCGTTAAAGGCCACCAGCCTGTAAAGACCTACAAAGCGCGCGACATCATGCACAAGATTGCCAAGGCTACCTGGGAGTGCGGCGATCCGGGCATGCAGTTCGACACCACCATCAATAAGTGGCACACCAGCAAGAACACGGCGCGCATCAACGCATCGAATCCTTGCTCGGAGTACATGTTCCTCGACAACTCCGCCTGCAACCTGGCCAGCTTCAACCTGATGAAGTTCGTCAACGCAGCGGGTGTGTTTGAGATTGAGGCTTATCGCCATGCCATCTCGGTCGTCATCACCGCGATGGAGATCCTGGTGGACAACTCCGGTTATCCCACTGAAGCGATTTCACGCAATTCGCACGACTACCGGCCGCTTGGTCTTGGCTACGCCAATCTTGGCGCGCTGCTTATGGCTTTCAGTCTCCCCTACGATTCTGAAGCGGGACGCGATCTGGCGGCGGCGCTTACGGCCATCATGTGCGGCCAGGCCTATCTGCAGTCGGCAGTCATCGCAGCTAACTGCCCGCCTCTGGCTTCAGCCACCGCGCTTACCGCATCTGTGGAGCGGCAGGGCGGAGCTTGCCCCGGCTACTACGTCAATCGTGAGCCGTTCCTCGACGTTATCCGCATGCATCGCGCCGAGGTGAACAATATCGGCAAGTCGAAACATGGCAACGAGCCGTTCCATGTTCATCAACTCGACTCGCTCATCGATGCCAGCCGCGAAAGCTGGGATATGGCGCTGATGTACGGCGAGCGCTATGGCTATCGCAACTCGCAGGTCACGGTACTCGCGCCCACTGGCACCATCGGCTTCATGATGGACTGCGACACCACTGGCATCGAGCCCGACCTGGCGTTGGTCAAGTACAAGAAGCTGGTCGGTGGCGGCATGATCAAGATTGTCAACAACACCGTTCCGGCCGCGTTGTTCAAGCTTGGCTACGATCACGAGGAAGTGAACGCGATCGTCAGCTACATTGACGCAACCGGCACCATTGAAGGCGCACCTGGAATCAAGCCGGAACACCTGGCTGTGTTCGATTGCAGCTTCAAGCCGGCAAAGGGCACGCGCTCCATCAATTACATGGGGCACATCAAGATGATGGCGGCCACGCAGCCCTTCCTGTCCGGCGCCATCTCGAAGACTGTGAACCTGCCTCAGGAAGCCACAGTGGAAGATGTTGCCGAAGCATACGCCGAAAGCTGGCGTGGCGGCATCAAGGCAGTAGCAATCTATCGCGACGGCTCCAAGGGCACCCAGCCGCTGAACACCAGTATGGATGTCAAGAAAGAGCCATCGGCTCTGGATGCGGTGAGCAGCCGCGTGATCGCGCAGTTGGCCGCGTTGCAGCCGGCTGCCGACGCGGACTTGAAGGCGCTGGAAGCCAAGCCGGGTGAAAAGGTTGAGTTGACGACGAAGCAGATTGTAGCGGCCGCAGCAGCCTTCCAGAAGGCGATCGACGATGTGGCCAGGGCATCCGCAGTTATGGTGCTGACGGCTTCACCGGCAATCGGCGCGGCTTCAGAACCGGCTCGCGAGGTGCAGGACTTGAATGCTCCGCCGCGCGCCGTACGTCACAGGTTGCAAGAAGAGCGTGCGTCGATCACCCACAAGTTCTCGATCGCCGGACATGAAGGCTACATCACGGTGGGGTTGTATCCAAATGGACAGCCCGGTGAAATCTTCATCCGCATGGCCAAGGAAGGCTCAACGGTATCCGGCCTGATGGATGCGTTTGCCACATCGATCTCGCTGGCGCTGCAGCACGGAGTTCCGCTCAAGGTGTTGTGCGAGAAGTTTGCGCACACCCGCTTTGAGCCCTCGGGCTGGACCGGCAACGAGCAGATTGGCTACGCGAAGAGCCTGATGGATTACATTTTCCGCTGGTTGACTCTCCGCTTCCTGTCGGCTGAGCAATTGACGCTCTTCGCTGGCTTGGCTCCGCGCGTTCCGCAGTTGCCGGAGTCGCCAAGCATTCTGTCTGAAGCGGATGCAGAAGAAAGCGAAGCAGCCTCAAAGCAGAACCTGACCAAGTTGGTTGAAGAAGTAGCAAAACGGCTGAACCAGGTATCGTCCCATCACACCAGCCCGGGCGGTGGCGGGGGCATTGCTCCTGAAGTGCACGGCGTGGCATCCACAGGCAATCCTGCTGGAATGCCGTCCATGCAGGACCGCGGCTTGTATCACGCGGCCGATGCCATGCGCGAAATGTATGAGATGGGCGACGCGCCAAGCTGCCCAACCTGCGGAGCCATTATGGTTCGTAACGGTAGCTGCTATCGCTGCATGAGTTGCGGATCAACAAGCGGGTGCAGTTAAACAGCGAGTCAACAATAGAAGCACAATCGGGCGTCCGGCATTTGCCGGACGCCCGATTGGATTTGGTGCGAAAACTCGCTCAGTCATGAGCAAAAAAAGCGCCCTCAGGCGTGGCACTGCTTGCACGAAGTGAAGTTCTTCTCGTGATGGCAGGATTCGTAGCACCACTTCACATCTACCTTCGACAGATCAACCGAGCCGTGCGTTGGCAAAGGGTCGAGTGCGTGCGCCGCGTGGCAATTCGTGCATTCGGGCACATCTTCGTCCTTTGTTGAGTCGTGCGGAACAAAACGGTGCGGGCTGATCTTTTCGCCGCTGGGCGCCGTGTACTTGTCCGTCACCGCCGTCATCTTTTCAAACGGGCCGTGGCAACCGAGACACTCAGCCTTTAAAGGTTTTGCGGCTGCCTCGGCAGCAAGCACGATCGAACTCGACTGCGACACGACGCCCTGATTGGCAGCCTCAGTTGCGATAAAGATGAAGACGCCGGCCAGAATGCCGGTGCAGATGAAAAGTAGCCGATTCCTCATACTCTTCCTGACTTGAATGCGAACGATGTGGGCCCTCGCCCCGTAGGATCCCGCTCGTAATTAAGTGCCCAAAAGACCCCATGGCATATAAGCATGACCGCAGTTACAGAACAGGATGCTTAACAGCCATTGAATCACTGGAATGAGGGTCGCCAATGTACCGAGCGTCACAGAAACCCCGGAGCATGATTGCTAGAGTCGAGCCAATTAATTCGTTTGCAATTTTTCGCAGGACATTGGCCATTTGCGGGATTGCGGCTTGTGTCTGCATTTTCGCGTTTCAAACAAATGAGGAGAGAATCGTGCCAGACAAGCAGAAAAGAATCGATCGCCGCGCGTTTTTGAAAGGCTCCGCAGCAGCGGGCGCAGCGGTAACTGCAGGTAGCGTGGCCGGTGGACTGATAACGGAACCGGCAAATGCGGAAGCTGCTCCGGCTAAGTGGAACAAGGAAGTGGATGTGGTGATAGTGGGCACCGGGCATGCTGGACTGGCGGCGGCAATTACCGCTGCCGACTCCGGGGCCAAGGTGGTAATCCTCGAAAAGTTGAAGAAGGAGTGGGAGGGCGGCAATAGCAAAGTGTCGGGCAACATGTGGTGGACGCCTACCGACCTGCCGCAGGCAAAACAATACATTGAGGCCCTCAGCTATGGTCTTACCGACAAGGAATGTATCGAGGCTCTGGCTGAAGAGATGCTTAAGCTGAATGACTGGCTCGACAAGCTGGGTATCAAACACACGCCGCTAGGCATCTTTCAGCCCGAACATCCTGAACTGCCCGGCGCTGCCTGCGTACGGACCTGGTGCAATGGTGGCAGCTCAGACGGCAAGCTGTGGATTCCGCTTCGCGAACAGGTGGAGAAACGCAAAATCGAAGTGATCTATGAGGCCCCGGCGAAAGCGTTAATTCAGAAGCCGTCCGAAGAGATCGCCGGAATTCGCGCTGAAGTCGAGGGCAAGCCTTACTTCATCAAGGCGAGGAAGGCTGTGATCTTGTGCTGCGGCGGATTCGAATTCGATTTTGAGATGCAGAAGCAATTCCTGCCAGGCTGGCCGATCTACGGGCAGGGAACGCCGGGCAACACAGGCGACGGTATTCGCATGGCGCAAAGCGTTGGTGCGGCCCTTTGGCACATGAATAATCCGCTGGCGGGATTGGGCGGCATCGTGGTGCCGGAGTTTGCGCCGATAGTGATTCCGTTTGGCATTTACGGCGCGCCCTACATTCATGTGGATAAACTCGGCAAGCGCTTTATGTCAGAAAACCGGCCGAGCCGCCATGGATTTGGAGTGAAGGAATACATCATGTTCTTTGACGGTGTGATTGGCGACTTTACGCGGCTGCCATGCTTCACCATTTTTGACGAAACCGCGCGCTCTCACGGTCCGCTCGTCTCCGGCAATCGCGGCAAGTTTGGCTGGTTCTCGTGGCACTCTGGCTATGAGTGGAGCAAGGACAACAGCAAAGAGATTGAGAAGGGCTGGATCGTCAAGGGCGAGACCATCGCCGAGCTTGCAGGCAAGCTGGGCATCAAGCCGGAAGACCTGGAAGTGACGATCAACCACTACAACGAGAGCTGTAAAAAACAGGTGGATCCTGATTTCAATCGACCGAAGCAGAGCCTGATTGCGATTGAGAAGCCTCCGTATTACGCCGTGAAAGTTTATCCGACCATGGTGAATACGCAGGGCGGTCCGCGCAGAAACGGTAAGTGCCAGGTGATGGATCCGTTCGGAGAGCCGATTCCGCGCCTCTACACTGCGGGCGAACTGGGCTCATTCTGGGGATGGATGTACAACGGCGGCGGCAATAACGCCGAGTGCCTGTGCACGGGGCAGATTGCTGCGCGCAACGCCGTTGCCATGAAATCACTCGCGTAACCAGCCAACCGTCGTTGACTTAATCAGAGACCTGGCGCTCATTCAAAGGAGCGTCAGGTCTTTTGTCTATGCATCGTTTCTTGTTGCCTGTTCGGGATAAAATGACTGCGACTGGCAAGTTCCAGACTTCTCCAGGCAAAGGTGTTTTTCAATTGCCCAACTCTGATCAAGAGCTCATGACCATGGTGACGGCGATCCTCGATGGGAACGTTGCGAAAGTAGCTCAAATGCTTTCGGCGTCACCGGGACTGGCCAGCGCATGCTTTCAATCCGGAGCGAGTCGTGCCACGGAAAAGCCGTACTTCCTGGGGCAGATTGGCCGCTACATTTACCGGGGCGATACGGCGCTGCACATTGCCGCGGCGGCTTACCATGCGCGGATTGTTGAGCTGCTGATTGAAGCCGGAGCTGGCGTTCATGCAGCCAATCGCTTTGGCTACAATCCACTCCACGCCGCTGCTGCCGGAAATCCCGGCTCGCTTAGGTGGAATCCAGCTCGGCAGGCGGATACGATTCGCATTCTCATCAAGGCCGGCGCCGATCCAAACTCCACTGACAAACGAGGAGTAACGCCGATTCACATTGCAGTTCGCACTCGCTGCTCGTTGGCCGTTAAAACGCTGCTGGAGTGTGGCGCCGATCCGGCGCGCCGGAACAAGAACGGCTCCGATGCGATGGTGCTTGCAGTAAACACGACTGGCCGCGGTGGCAGCGGTTCTCCTGAAGCCAAAGCGGAGCAACGGCGCATCCTGGAATTGCTTAACCAGCCGGAAACAACTTCTCATGTCTGAGCTTCAGCCGCGCGCATTTGTCATCGGATCGGGGCCCAATGGATTGGCCGCGGCCATTACGATGGCGCGTGCCGGCAGAAACGTTACGGTGTTCGAGGCAGAGCAGCAAGCCGGCGGCTCTGCGCGAACCATGGAACTCACGCTGCCTGGATTCCGGCACGACTTTGGCTCTGCTGTTTTCCCTTTGGCTGCAGCCTCACCGTTCTTCGCAGCGTTGCCGCTCAAGCGCTACGGCCTGCATTGGATTCACGGCTCCGCACCACTTGCGCATCCGCTTGATGACGGCTCGGCAGTTGTTCTCGAGCGCGATCTGGCGCAGGCTGCTGATGCACTCGGTCGCGATGGTGCGGCGTGGCGCGCTCTGGTCGAGCCAATTGTAGAGCACTGGCCGCAATTTGCCGGTGATGCGCTGGGACCGCCCGTGCGCGTTCCGCGTCATCCGTTGCTCATGGCGCAATTCGGGCTCGCAGGATTTCAGCCGGCGCTGCGGCTGGCAACAGGTCGCTTCACCAGTCCGAGAACTCGCGCGCTATTTGCCGGGCTGGCGGCGCACTCCTTTCTTGCACTCGATCAGCCGCTGAGCTCCGCCGTCGGCCTCATCATAGGAGCGGCCGCGCACCTGGCCGGCTGGCCGATAGCACAGGGAGGCGCGCAGACAATTACCGATGCGTTGATCGCCCAATTGCTCGATCTCGGCGGAGAGATAAAAACCGGCAGGCGCATCGGTTCACTCGACGAAGTTGATGCTGATGGCGCACCGATTTTGTGCGATGTGACTCCTCGGCAATTGCTCGCAATTGCGGGCAATCGCCTTCGTCCCGGTTACGCAAGCCGCTTGCGCAAGTTTCGCTATGGCCCCGGCGCATTCAAAGTCGATTACGCGCTCAGCGAGCCGATTCCGTGGCGCTCAGCCGATTGCCGCCGCGCCATCACGGTACATCTTGGCGGCACAATGGAGGAGATCGCAGCTTCGGAGCAAGCCGCAACGCATGGTTCGATTGCCGAGAAGCCGTTTGTCATTGTTGTGCAGCCTTCCCTGTTCGACCCGACCCGCGCTCCCGAGGGAAAACACACGGCCTGGGCCTATTGCCACGTGTCCAACGGTTCCACTGTCGACATGACCAGCCGTCTTGAAGATCAACTGGAACGGTTTGCGCCGGGATTTCGCGACTGCGTTCTGGCGCGTCGAGTGCTTCCGCCCGCTGCGCTCGAAAGCATGAATGCAAATCTTGTCGGCGGCGACATTAATGGCGGCGAACTCTCGATAAGCCAGTTCCTGTTCCGCCCAACGCTGGGATATTACGCAACTGGAACGCGAAATCTGTATCTCTGCTCGTCCTCCACGCCACCCGGCGGCGGAGTTCACGGCATGTGCGGATATCACGCTGCGCACGTGGCGTTGCGGGCCTGAGCAAGAACCTTTATCGATTCAAATTGGGTCATCCTCAAGCAAGAGCTTCCAGTACTTTGAAGGGTTATCGAGGATGCCGCGTGTGATTTGGAAGTGCACAGTGTCTTTGAGAGCAATCAGATTTAGTTCCGCATCGTCGAAATTCACGATTTCGGCACCTGGATAAGTCATCAGAATTGTCGAGTCAGTAGCGATAACAAACTGCGCACCGCCTTTCGCAACTAAGTCGTGGATTAGTAGCAAAAGTGCCAATTGGCGTTGGGGTGAAAGTGCGGCTTCAGGTTCGTCGAGCAGATATACACCTTCGCGGATTCGGTTTTGCAGGATCGCCAGGAAGGCCTCACCATGCGAGCGCATGTGAAGCGAGCGCCCTCCGTACATCATGTAAGGATCACCGCCGAACGATGAATCGGATTTCCTATCATCTAGCAATGACGCAAAGTGGGCAGCAAATTCCGCCCTGAGAAAAAATCCATCACGGGGTTGCTTGCGAAATGATGGTCGAAGTACCTTGGCCAGCGCACTCTCCGTTTCAGGCGGGTTACCGGCCGACAATTCATTGCGGCCCCCACCTGAGACCGGGAGGCGGCACAGAGAGGCGATGGCCTCAAGGAGTGTAGATTTTCCGCTGCCATTCTCACCGACGAAAAAAGTGACCGGATGATTGAACTTGAGATCGAGCGAAGCAAGAAACTTGAGATTGAAGGGAAAGATATCCCTTGAACCAACACGATCAGAAACCTGGTTAATTCCAAGCAAGTAGGGGACATCAAGTTTCATGCAGCCAGCATACGACATGTCCAGCATGTTGCGTGACGGTCTCCAAATCGCGATCGGTGGAGTTGGAATAAACTACTTGTGTTATGGCTACCGATATTCTTCATCCTTCAATTCAGCCGCGGACGCCCAGCGGCATGTTTGCCAACGAGCCGTTTACCGATTTCAGCAGGCCTGAGAACAAGCGCGCCATGGAAAATGCGCTCGATGCAATTGCTCCACAGCTTGGCCGCGAGTACGATCTCGTGATCGGCGGCGAGCGCCTCAAGACCGCTGAAAAAATTATTTCCATCAATCCGGCGCGGCCCGAGCAGGTTGTCGGCGTTCATCAGAAGGCCGGTGCCGAGCATGCCGCCAGTGCCATGAGCGCCGCGCAAGAAGCATTCACTTCGTGGAGCAGGACATCGTCAGATGTGCGAGTGTCGCTGCTGCTGAATGCGGCTGACATAATTCGCAAGCGCAAGTTCGAGCTCATGGCCTGGCTGACATACGAGGTGGGCAAGAACTGGGCCGAGGCCGATGCGGATGTGGGCGAGACCATCGACTTTCTGGAGTTCTACGCGCGCGAGGCTCTGCGGCTTGCGGCTGCGACAACGCCTATTCAATATCCGGGCGAGCGCAATGAGCTGCACTATATCCCGCTCGGCGTGGGCGCTGTGATTTCGCCGTGGAACTTTCCGTTCGCCATTATGGCTGGCATGACCGCCGCCTCCATCGTCACTGGCAACACCGTAATCCTGAAGCCTTCGAGCGACGCCCCGACTATTGCGGCGAAGTTTATTGAAGTGCTGGAAGAAGCTGGGATGCCGGCCGGCGTAGTCAATTTCTGCCCGGGTTCCGGCGCAACATTCGGCAACGCGATTGTTGAAGATCCGCGGACACGTTTTATTGCATTCACCGGTTCCAAATCCGTTGGCACTGAGATTCACGAGCGCGCTGCGAAGACGCGCAATGGGCAGATCTGGATCAAGCGCACGATTCTCGAGATGGGCGGCAAGGATTCGATCCTCGTCTGTGCCGATGCAGATTTGAATGCGGCCATCGAAGGCGTAGCCGCCTCCGCATTCGGATTCAGCGGCCAGAAATGCTCGGCGTGTTCACGCGCGATTGTCGAGGCGCCCATCTACGATGATTTTGTTGAGAAGCTGCGCCAGCGCGTGGCGAAGCTGACGCTTGGCGACCCCGCCAAGAATCACAACCTCGGGCCCGTAATCAACAAGAGTGCTCTCGCCTCAATGCTTGCCTATGTCGAGATGGGCAAGAAGGAAGGCCGGCTGATCTGCGGCGGCAATGCTCCCGCGGCGGACGAAGGTGGCTTTTTCCTGGAACCGACGGTGTTTGCCGATGTCGCTCCGAACGCTGTGCTGGCGCAGGAAGAAATCTTCGGGCCGGTGCTGGCAATCATTAAAGTAGACAGCTTTGACGAAGGTCTTAAGGTGGCCAACAATACTGAGTACGGGCTAACTGGCGCCATCTATTCAAGTGATAGCAACAAGCTCGACCGCGCGCGGCATGAGTTTCATGTGGGCAATCTGTACTTCAATCGCAAATGTACTGGCGCCATGGTAGGCGCGCATCCATTTGGCGGATTCAATATGAGCGGTACGGATTCAAAGGCAGGCGGGCCCGATTACCTGTATCTCTTTACACAAGCAAAGAGTGTCGCAGAAAAACTATAGAAATCAGGCGACGGCTGGAGGAGCGGCGGCTTGTTCTTCCGCTTCGATCTTATTGCCAACTTCAGCGGCGGCCTGCGCAAGTACACGGTGATGAATGGTGAACAGCGCCAGTTCAAGGCGATCGCTCACGCCTGTCTTGTCATAAATGGAGCGCAGATAGTTCTTGATCACCTGCTCGGTGGTCTTGAGCCGCGAAGCGATCTCGCGATTCTTGCAGCCTTGCGAAATCAGCGCAACAATGCGCATTTCCTTCGGTGTCAGGCGATCGCGCACCCGCGTGCCGACCATATCTTCTTCAGGAGAATCTGGCATCATCACTTGCGGAGGCAGCCAGGTTTCTCCGGCAGCAACGCGGCGCACGCATTCAACCAGAGCGTTGCCGGTTACATTACGAAATACAACGCCCCGGAATCCCTGCTGTAGATAAGTGCTGGCTGCATCGGTGTTTTCTGCAATCACAATGCCGCGGCTGCCCATGGTTTCAATCAGCATCTTCAGGCGCGGAAGCTCAGGACGCATGGAGGCGGCAAATAAAATAATTGAGCCCGGAAAGGTGGTAATGGCGTGATACATCCGATCCAGATCGGGACATTGCGCAATAATGCGGAGACCTTCGTCCATGGCTAGGACTTTGGCCGTTCCTGCTCGGAAGATTGCTTGCGAATCGGCGAGAATAAGCTTATTCATATAAGGCGCCTCAAGTGATACCAACCCCTCGGAAATTATCGACACCAAAACCAACTTTCCTTGCCGCCGCAACCGGTCACTGCCTTGAAATCACGCCTGGCAGTGCTTACCTATGGCTTTATCGGCAGAAGGACAAAATCCTGCAATTGCCAAAAACCGTCACAAAGCAAATCCGGAAAGGGTTCCTAAAGTAATCTGATCGACAACGAATGGTAATGTCAAGGAAGAATTCCCCACCAAATCTGTTCGAATCGATCAAATAGCGAAAAGTTATGGGACTTACGGGGCATTTCTGACTCAAAAGTTGTATGTTTCGGGGCTTCCGAGCCAGCCCCTACAATAAAATGCAGGCTCGATACTGAGGGTACTTATGGCACGCCCGATTCTGCTGGCGGTTGATGACGACGTAAGCGTTCTGGAGGCGGTGGTGCAGGATCTGCGCCGTCAGTACGGTGCTACCTACAGGGTGATGCGAGCGGCCAGCGGGCAGGCCGGACTGGACACCCTGAACCAGCTCAAGACACGCCAGGAGCCCGTTGCGCTGCTGTTGAGCGACCAGCGCATGCCCGGAATGACCGGCGTTGAGTTTCTGGAGCGAGCTCAGTTGGTCTATCCCGATTCGCGCCGGGTACTGCTGACGGCATACGCCGATACGGAAGTGGCCATCCGAGCCATCAACACGGCCCGCATCCACTACTACCTGACCAAGCCCTGGGATCCACCGGAAGAGCGCCTTTACCCGGTCCTTAACGACCTGCTTGACGACTGGCAGGGCGGTTATCGTCCGCCGTTTGAGGGGCTGCGCGTCATCGGGCACCGCTGGTCGCTCAAAGACCACAAGGTCCGCAATTTCCTTTCTCAAAATCATGTGCCCTATCGCTGGCTTGACGTTGCCGCTGGCGACGAAGCAGCGGAACTCCTGAAGAGCTCCGGGCTCGATCCAGATAAGCTGCCGGTGGTCTTGTTTACCGATGGCAGCGCGCTTGTCGATCCTGAAACTGAGGCGCTTGCCGCCCGCGTAGGGCTGCGCGTACAGGCGGCTCAGGCGTTCTACGACATCATCGTGGTGGGTGCCGGTCCGGCCGGCCTGGCTGCCGCCGTGTATGGGGCCAGCGAAGGCTTGCGAACCTTGGTAATCGAGCCGATGGCCCCCGGCGGGCAGGCTGGTTCGTCCTCCCGCATTGAGAACTATCTTGGTTTCCCATCCGGGCTGACAGGCGCGGAACTCGGTCGCCGCGCCCACACGCAGGCCACGCGCTTTGGCGCTGAATTTGTGACCCAGCGAGCGATCGGGCTGCGCATTGAAGGGCAGTACCGGTTTATTCAACTTGCCGACGGGCGAGAAGTTTCAACCCACGTGGTGCTGCTGGCTCCAGGGGTCCAATACCGTAAGCTCGACATTCCAGGAGCCGACAGGCTTACCGGCAGAGGCGTTTACTACGGGGCCGCCCTGGTTGAAGCTGTAGCCTGCAAAGACGAGGAAGTCTTTGTGGTGGGCGGGGCTAACTCCGCCGGCCAGGCCGCCCTGCACTTTGCAAAATTCGCCTGTAAGGTAACGATGCTGGTGCGCGGGGATGGACTTTCGGCCACTATGTCGAAATATTTAATCGATGAGATCGAACAAACATCCAATATTGTGCTGGAGCCGCGAACGCAGGTGCTGGAAGCGCTTGGCGAAGAGCGGCTGGAGTCGCTGAAGCTGAGCGGGCCGAAAGGTGAGTACCAGATCCCGGCAACGTCGCTTTTTGTGTTCATCGGCGCGGCGCCGGGTACAGAATGGCTTCCGGTCTCGATTTTGCGCGACGATAAAGGGTTTTTGCTTGCGGGGCCAGATTTACGGATCGACGGAAAGCTGCCAGACATTTGGAAAGAGCAGCGAGAGCCTTATTTGCTGGAGTCAAGCGTACCGGGAGTGTTCGTGGCCGGCGATGTACGGCGCGGATCGATTAAACGCGTGGCGTCAGCAGTGGGCGAAGGGTCGATTGCGGTGCAGTTTGTGCATCAGTACCTGGCGGGATTTTAGCGAGGAATGCAGGCAAGCATGAGCGAGGGTGGACAACCGATCGAGATTGAGTTGGTTCCAGCAGGAGAAGCCGTTGCTGCATTTCGCAGGACTCGGCCTTTTGCCGAGACAAGTGCCGCGACGTTGGCTGAAGCACTGGCAGGCGTGAGCGACGTAGAACGCGTCATTGCGCGCGCCGGAACCGTGCTGGTGGAACCGAAAGCAGACTGGCGCTATTACTGGCTGGTCATTGACGGCGAGATCGTCGCTGAACGGCCTGAACCCGATGGCTCCTACACGCTTGCAGGGACCTCCCACGCCGGTGAAGGATTTGGCGAAACGCCCATTCTCAGCGGTAAATCGTATTCTCCATTCCGCGTAACCGCGCAGCGCGACTCCTTGATGATGCGCGTGAGTGATAACGATTTTTGGAAGTTGATGTCCTGCTGCCCGTCGGCGCGCAAAGTGATTCTGGCCGACATGGGGCGGCGGTTGCAGGCTTACCAGGTGGAGGCGCTGCATCGTGAAAAGCTTGTCTCGCTGGGCACTATGGCCGCAGGGCTGATGCATGAGTTGCACAATCCTGGTGCGGCCGCTAAACGTGCCGCTTCGCAATTGCGCGAAAATCTTAAGCGCCTGCAGGAACTGAGCCTGCGCTCAGCGGGCAAGCCGAAAACGCAACTGCAGATTGAGTGCATGCATAGCCTGCTTGAGCAAGCCATGCGCGGTTGCCATATGCCGGCGATGAGTTCCATTGAGCAGTCGGATGCGGAAGAAGCGATGTCGGAGTGGCTGCAATCTGCGGGCGTTGAAAATGCCTACACGATCGGGCCTGCGCTGGTGGCAATCGGATTCCAGAAAGAAGAGCTTGCCTGCGCGCGCGAGGCGTTTGAGGCCGGCGCGTTCTCTGATGCGCTCAACTGGTTTGAAGCGCTCGTATCCAGCGTTTCGCTGGTATGCGCGGTCGAAGAGAGCATTTCGCGCATCTCCGATCTGGTGATGGCGGTTAAAAAGTTCGCTTACGACGAGCGCTCGCCTGACAAGGAACTCGATGTCCATGACAATCTGCAGAGCACGCTGACGATTCTGGGCCACAAGCTGCGCGTGAAACAAATCGGCGTCGAGAAGCGCTTTGACGCCACGCCGGCAGTGATTCGGACTCGTGGGGCGGCGCTGAGCCAGGTGTGGACCAACCTGATCGACAATGCAGCCGATGCCTCGCCGGACAAAGGCCAGATTGAAATTGCAACTTGGAATGAACCCGAACGTGCCGATAAGCCTGCGCAGGTCGCCATCAGCGTTACAGACCACGGGTCAGGTATTCCGGCGGACGTGCTGCCGCGCATCTTCGAGCCATTCTTCACGACCAAGCCGCAGGGATCCGGTACCGGGCTGGGACTTGAGATTGTGCATCGCATCGTGACCCAGAAGTTTGGCGGCACCATCGACGTTGAATCGAAGCCCGGCATGACCCGATTCATTGTCCGCCTCCCGATGAATAGCCCGGTCAGCAGTCAAGCTACGAACTCTTCCACGTCCTGACCGCGTCACCCGCGCCTTTCAAATTCGCGAGTCTCATTTCGGAATACTTCCGCGAAAGAAGCACGCCGTCGGCACCGCCGCGAAAGGCCGCCAGCACTGCGTCATTCACGCCTTGCGGAGTGCATCGGCTGTGTCCCTGGCTAGTTGGAATGTCGATATCAATTCCCGGCCACAGCAGCGTCTTGGTCCCGCTCAAGCCGTCGTGGACACGCTTCGTTTCACGAAAGACATAGTCGGATGAAAGCCCTGCCGTCGGAATTTCTGCGAGATTCTTTTCGCGGTAATCCAGAACTCGGTAATGGAAGTCCAGAATCTCTTGCGGCGGAAGGTCCGCGTACATCGTGTGGCCCATGTTCTCCACGTAGTTAGCCATGCGCTCGCCGCCGCAGTTGTTGTAGATAACGATTTTTAAAAAATCCGAGTGCGGTGCAATCGCGCTCAAATCCTGTTCAGCGCGATATATGGGATTGAAAGAATTTGTGTGCCAGATATGCCAGCCCACCTGGAGCGACGGCTTTACTTCTTTAACCTTTGCGTAGATGGCAGCGTACGTTTCGCGCAGGCTATCGGTCCAGAGCATCTCCCATGCGAGCATTTCGGGGTACCTGAGCATAAGCCGCCAAAGCGTTACGTAATAGCCGTCGACGGGTCGCTGCTTGTTGCGGCCGGCTTCTACAAAGCGAGCTAACTCCGCAAAACCCTCGCGTGCCCGATCAGGATTGACGCCTCGCACCTTTGCTTTTGCCTCGCAGTACTGGCAAAAGCATGTGACACGCATTGGCGAGCCCGGACTTCCCGCATGTGCCCCAAGCATGTTTGAAAACGCACCCTGTCGTTCTGATCCCCACATGATGCCATCGATGTCGTGGTTGCGTGACCAGTCCTCTGCAATTCCGAGTAGCCAGTTGCGGTAGTTCGGATTGTTGAAGCAGAGTGTGGTTGCGTTCTCTCCGGATAGCTGTTTCTCTTGCAACTGCGCAATGTTCGGAATGTCGTTGCGAAAAACATCTTCGAACCAACAGATCGTTTTCATGCCGCGTTTCCTCGCGGAAGGCAACACCTCCTGCAGCACATCAAAATCGCCAAGATCGGGAGCACGAAAATCTTTGAATGCGGTATTCCGAAAGTACTGCGGGTCCACGCGCGTATAACTTCCCCCGTGAAAGGTATCGGTGTCGTAGAGTTGTTTGCCGTGATCGGGCAACGGTTGACCCGGAACCTGACGTCCGGCAATTCCTCGCCCGTAGGTAAACGTGGCAATGAACAACGTATTCACTTCGGCATCGCGCTGGAAAATATCAAGCACTTGTTCGACGCCTTCGTCGACAAAGGAGACCGCGCCAACCTGAATCCCAATCGCGGCTTGAGATTTTGTGACGGCGTCAGCGGCATTTAAGAGTGGGGACGTCGCGGCAACGGTAGCCAACGTCGCGCTCTGCATGAATTCTCTGCGATCCATCGTGATTGTTCTCCAGATTTGAGAGCGGCGACAATTCAGAGGTGTCGATCCTGCGGAATTGTATCACTGGGCGAATTCGAAAAAGGGGGATGACCGATGCGCAGTGTAGTCGTGCGTGGTAGGACCACTACAGCCATTTCGGCGTATGATGAGAGGGCTGAATTCTAGATGCCCCTTCGAGGAATCCGCCATGTATCTACAAAAACCCCTGATGAGGAAACTGCTGTTTGGCAGTGCAATCGCCGCGTGCTTTGCGGTATCTTCGACCAGCTTTCTGTACGCCGCGAAGACCTGCAACCCGCAAGATTTTGGCGCCAAAGGCGACGGCAAGAGCAAGGATACGGTTGCGCTGCAGTCGGCAATTGATGCCTGCGCAGCGCAGGGCGGCGGCACCGTTCGCTTCACTGCGGGAACTTATGTAAGCGCGCCGCTGGTGTTGAAGAGCAACGTAACGATGCGGCTCGACAAGGGTGCAAAGCTTCTCGGTTCGCCGGACCATGGCGACTATCCGCCGGTTACGATGTTTCATTTGCCCGATCTGCAGCCGTTGCTCAGTGCGGCGAATGCATCGAACATCGCGATCGAGGGCGAAGGCACCATCGATGGCAACGGCGAAAGCTGGTGGTACGAAGTTCGCGCCGTGAAAGACAAAGGCGTGCTCGGCAATCATCCGCGACCCAAGCTGATCTACTTCGATCATTGTAAGAATGTTCGTGTCGAGGGAGTCACGATTCAGAATTCGCCGATGTGGCAACTCGTGCCTTACTACACTGACGGCATGGTAATTCGCAACGTCAGGATTCTGGCGCCGCAGCACTCGCCGAATACAGACGCGATCGATCCGTTCTCGTCGTCGAACATCGTTATTGATCGCGTTTATTCTGACGTTGGCGATGACAACATCGCCATCAAATCCGGGCCAATCAATTCGCCGGGGCCTGACGACCCAAGCCGCAACATCACAATTACCGACTGCACTTTCATGCACGGGCATGGCCTGTCGATCGGCAGCGAACTCTCCGGCGGTGCGCAAAACATACACGCGGAGCGGATTCACTTTGAAGGTACAGACCAGGGCATTCGTGTAAAGGCGAATCGCGATCGCGGCAACGACGTGGGCAACTTTGTGTTTCGCGACATCACGATGAAAGATGTGAAGACCGCGATTTTGATCAGCGAATACTACCCGAACGTATTGCCGCCGGAGAACGAAGCACCGCAGCCTGTCGGCCGGCTTACGCCCCACTTCCACGACATCGTTATAGAGAATGTAACGGCAACGGGCAGCAAGACTGCCGGCGTCATCATCGGCCTGCCTGAATCACCAGTAAAGAACGTTGTGTTGAACAACATTAAGATAAGCGCCGAAGAGGGCCTCACCATCAGCAATGCCGAGGTGACGGGCAAAGACGTCGTTGTAACTCCGCAAAAGGGCGATGCGATAACAAAGCTGGCTGGCGCGAAGGTCGACCTTCGCTAAACGCATTCCCGAATGACAATGAAGAGGGGCTGCGCCGGACGGCACAGCCCCTTTATTTTTTCGACTGATTACTGATTGACGCCGCTCGCCAGGAAGCCGCCGTCGACCACGATGGTCTGGCCGGTGACGAACGAGGCCGCGTCCGATGCAAGGTAGACGACCGAGCCCACAAGTTCTTCAGTCTTTCCGAAGCGGCCCATCGGCGTGCGCATCAGCAACTCGTGACCACGCGGCGAATTGTCGAGCAGGTTGGCGTTGAGGTCGGTGCGGAAGACGCCAGGAGCAATCGCATTCACAGTCACGCCCTTCTTTGACCATTCAACAGCCAAAGAGCGTGTGAGCGACGACACGCCGGATTTGCTGGCAGCGTACGCCGCAACTTCGTGGAATGCAACGTAGCTGTTGAGCGATGCGATGTTAATGATGCGGCCATAACCGCGCTCCAGCATGGACCGGCCGAACACCTGGCAAGCGCGCAGCGTGCCGGTGAGATTGGTATTGATAATGTCGTTCCACTCTTCTTCAGAAAGGTCGAGCGTTGGCGTGCGCTTGATTTTGCCGGCGCAGTTGATCAGGATATCCACTTTGCCAAAATGGTCGAGAACGGAAACCAGCAATGCCTCGAGCGTGGCGCGATTGCAAACGTCGGCAGATTGACGCAGCGTCTTGCGGCCGCGAGCTTCGATATCGGTGGCAGTAGCGTCAATCTCAGGTTGGCGGCGGCCGGTTGGCACCACATCGGCGCCTGCATTGGCCAGCCCAAGGCTGATAGCGCGGCCAATGCCGGATGTGCCTCCGGTGACGACTGCGACTTTACCTTCAAGGCAGAGAAGATTGGATTCCATGACGTCTCCTAAAAAATCAAGCAAAACAGAACGGCTAACGCGCAAGCATCTGCGACTATGAATTGCGCCCCAGAAACACAGGCGCGATGTGCCGGCTGTAGAGGTTTTCCGTGACGTTCTTCGCGATCACGGTTTCGTTAACTTCAAGCAGATTGAGATACCGCGAGCCCATCTTGGCAGCAACCTTGAATCCAACATGGAGTAGCTGCCGCAGGCTGCTGTTGTAAACAAGATTGGCCTGCACATGACGCAAAGCCGACGTGTACTGCTCCGACGACCAGTCGCGCACCGCATCGGGTAAAGGAAGCTTGGCCGGATCAATATCGATCACGGTGGCGTAAGGCGCGCAAAGTTCTTCACGATGCGCAAATGCCTCGGCGTAAATTTCTTTTGCGAGCGCAAGGCCATCGCCTCCCGCTTCAGCCAGGCCAATCAACTCTTCAAGCCAGGTGGTCCCCGCAGTCTTCAGGTGCACGCCTGCGTCGAACTGCTTAATTGAGCGGTGAATTGCCGGGTAGATGGAGAACTTGTCGCTGCCTGAGTGAATGCTGAGTTTGAGATTCGCGGGCAAACCGAATTGCTTTACCGCATACGCGATGGCGGCAAGGTCGAGAACAAATTCGCGCTCGAATTGCGCCACATCGCCAACGTAGTCAACACCTTTATTGAAGCGGCCGCTGAATTTCGGTGCAATCGTCTGAACCGGAATGCCTTCGTCGGCGATGGCCGCAAGAATGATGAGCAACTCAACCGGGCTTTGCGCACGATCCGTCTCGTCCATCGAGACTTCCGCAATAAAGTTGTCAGCGCCCTTGATGTCTGCGACCTTGCGATAAACTTCGCCGGCTTTTTTTACCGCGGCCAGGAATTTTTGCGCCGCCGCGCATAGATCTGCTGATGTGATGTTGAATTCAGTATCAACACCGGATAGCTGAATGGAACCGAGCAGTTCAGGATGGCGCTTGACGAACCCATCTATGTCGGCAGGTGCAGCAGGCTGACCGATGAAGTCGGCCACGTCGATAGTAAAGAAGTCACAAGGCGCGACAAAACGGTCAACGGTGGCAACCGTGATGTGATCGGCATCAACATGGTAAGGCAACTTCCAGCCGAGCGCCTGCACCGCCGCGTCAGCAGCCTGGCGTGCAGAAAGCGGCTCAGAACCAATGATCGTATGTTCGCGATTCGACTTGTTCCACACCGGTATAACTTCAACGCCGCCGGAGCCCGCATTGAGGCAGGCCTGCAACTGTGCCTTTGCTTGATGTGCAAAGCGATCGCCAGTTCCAACGGAATATTTATAAAGCTTCAAGACTTTATTCTCCTTCAAAACTTTGCGTCTAAAGACGGCTGCGATGGGCCCACAGGCCTAGCCCGGGACTAGGGACGAAGAATATCTCTTCGCCGTTCAACCAATTCCAGCCATATGCAAGCTTTTCTGGATTGTAACGCGATGACATTTCACTCAAGTCGCCATACGAGAAGCCTACGCCTTCAATCTCCTCGCGGGTCAGCTGCCCGGGGCACCAGGTAATTTTAAAGCGGCCTTCAGATGAGGCATGGATAAGGTGCGCCGCCGCGCTAAGGTCAGAGCCGAGGTCGGGATTGTCGCGAACGGCAGCAAGCGTATGCGGCGTTCCACGATATCCGTACTTGCGAATCAGTTTGTCGATCCCCTTGTCTTCACCGAACTCATGCACTCCGGGCGCGAGGATGATGAGCTCAGCGTTGTCGGCCAGTGCCATGCGCGTGCGATATACCGCCTTGTTGCCGATCCATGTGGAATGGAACTCACTCGGATCGAGAAAGACAACCGCCTTGTTGATTTGTTTGTCGAGCGTTTCGAAATTGACCTTGAGGCTGAGTTGCGCAGCGGCAAGGAAGCACTCAATATCGTCACCGATGAAAAGGCCACGGATTGCGAGGCCGCCGCTCTGTCTGCGCCCAACTACCGTATGCACATAGACAATTGGTAAATGTCGGAGGAAATGATCGGATGCGTAGTTGAGCACGTTGCGCACCGGATTTACGGCGCGGCCCATGATGCGCTCCATCCCATAGACGGCGCCCAGGTAGTGACTACGGTTAATACCTTCGCGGCCACCGGCACCCACAAGAATATTTTTTGTGTAGTTGGCCATGCCGATGACTTCGTGCGGCACTACCTGACCGATGGAGAGAATCAGGTCGAATCCGCCGCTTGAAATCAGCTTGTTGGTTTGCGCCGGCCATGAATAATCGAGCTTGCCTTCAGACTGCTCGCGAATGAAAGATGCCGGAACCTCGCCGACCGTCTCGATATCGGTTCGCCAGTTGTGAACTCGAAAAAGTTCTGCAGGAACGCCCGGAAACATGTGCGCAATCTGCTCCTCGCGCATTGGCGTATGCGTGCCGATGGCGGGAAGAACAGCCTTGAGCTTGTCGCCGTAATGCTTGTAGACAATGCCGGTAATCTCGCCCGCACGCGAATGCTCGCGGCTTTGATCGGGAGGTACGGCAAGAACGTTGCAGCGCGCGCCAAGCTTCGACAGGCTTTCAACGATCAGCTCATTCAGCTGCTGCGAACTGAGATCGGTATCGACGCTTCCTTGGGCGCAATAAAGGCTCATGCCAAATCTCCCTAGAGCCGGTAAGCCTTCTTCACAAGCCCGTACGTGAGCTCGTGCGCAACTTCAAAGGCTTCGTCTTCATCCAGCCGATGCTGCGCAACCAGATTAGCAAGGTAGGCGCAGTCGATACGCCGCGCAACGTCGTGCCGCGCCGGAATCGACAGGAACGCACGTGTGTCGTCGTTGAAGCCAACCGTGTTGTAGAAGCCGGCTGTCTCGGTCGCCAGTTGGCGGAAGCGCATCATGCCTTCAGGGCTGTCGTGGAACCACCAGGGCGGTCCAAGGCGCAGGCAGGGATAGTGCCCGGCCAGCGGAGCGAGCTCACGGCTGATGGTCGACTCGTCGAGCATGAACAGAATAATTGTCAGGTCCTTCTCATTGCCCAAGCGGTCGAGCAACGGCTTCAGCGCATGAACGTAGTCCGTTTGTCCCGGAATGTCGGCGCCCATGTCGCGGCCGTATTTCTCCAACACCAGGCGATTATGATTGCGCAAACTGCCCGGATGTATCTGCATAACCAAACCATCTTCCAGGCTCATCTTTGCCATTTCAGTAAGCATTTGTGCGCGGAAGAGCTCGCGCTGCGCCGCGTCGCCGTTGCCGGAGAACACATTGCTGAAAAGTGCGGAAGCATCTGAGGTGGATAGATCGGCGGTCTGAGCCGTCGGGTGCCCGTGATCGGTCGATGTGCAGCCGAGTTCCTTGAAGCGGGCTCGCGACTTGCGAAGCGCGAGCAGATAACCGCTCCATGTGGAAGTGTCTTCGCCCGTCTGCTCGCCTAGCTTGCTGATGTTGGCCGCAAATCCTGGAAAGTCCGGATCGACCACAGAGTCGGGACGGAATGCCGGAACAATGCGGCCCTTCCAGCCGGAGTTGCGAACGGACTTGATCGCTTCAAGCGAGTCGGTGGGCGCATCGGTTGTTGTCAGCACCTCAAGATTGAAGCGTTCGAAAAGCGCGCGCGGAAGAAACTCCGGCGTCCGCAGTTTTGCGTCGATGGTGTCGTAATAGTGGTCGGCGGTCTTCTCTGACAGCCGCTCATCAAGTCCGAATAATTCTTGAAAGGCGTAGTCGAGCCAGATCCGCGAGGGCGTGCCACGGAATAAGTAGTAGTGGCTGGCGAAGATGCGCCATACTTTACGCGGATCGTCGATCGTAGCCTTGCCAATGCCGAGATCGTCCATTGAGACGCCCTGGCTATACAGCATCCGGAATACATAGTGGTCGGGTTGAACAAAAAGAGTTGCCGGATCAGGAAAAGGCAAGTTCTGCGCAAACCATGCTGCCTGCGTGTGCCCGTGCGGGCTGATGATGGGCAGGTTCTTTATCTGTGCGTACAGCGCTCTAGCGACTTTAAGCGCTCTTTCTTCGACGGGAAACAAGCGATCTTCGTGTAGCAGCATGGCTGTCATTCTACCTCTCAGCAATCAGGCATGGCGATCCGGCCCGTGATGAGGTCAGACCACTATTATACACTTGGCCCGGTTTTTGCGGAGAATTTCTTCGCGATTCGAAGTTTATCAGATAAAGCGGATTTGGCCTTGGTGTTAATCTCATCGTGTTCGGATTTTGTTGAAACTTAAGGAAGGTAAACCACTTTCTATGCCGCGGATCAAGCACGACGAACCAACGACACACCGTACCATGCAGGTGGTTAACCACATCCGCTCGCTCATTGAAAATGGCACACTGCAACCTGGAGACAAAATCCCTCCCGAAAGAGAATTTGCGCGCCAGCTCAAAATCAGCCGCGCCAGTTTGCGCACCGGAATAGGATATCTCGCAGCGATGGGCGTCATGAAGATCCGTCACGGCGTAGGGACTTTTGTTGCCGATGGCCCGCCGGAATTCGGCAAGGCGAGTCTGGGTATGATGGGCGCTCTGCACGGATTTCAAACATGGCAGATGTTCGAAGCCAGAACGATATTGGAGAGCAACATTGCCGCCCTCGCGGCGGAGCGCGGCAAAGACGAGCACCACGCCGCCATGGCAGAAGAAGTCGCGGAGATGTTTGCAGCGATGAACAGCCCGGCGGACTTCCTGATCCACGATCTTTTATTTCACCGCATTATTTCGCAGGCTTCCGGCAATCCTATTCTCGCTTCGGTTATTGAGACCATCACATCCGCGCTATATGACAAGCGCCGCAAGACAGTAGAGAGATCGACCGATATGCGTCAGTCAGCAGAGATGCATCGCGAGATCTATCGAGCCATTCGCAACCGAAAGCCGAATGAAGCTCGCAAGCTGATGGAAGAGCACCTGCATCAAGCGCAGGTAGCGCAGGGCCAGGAGCGTCCACCTGACAAGAAAGCCGCTACCAGCCTGGTAGCCGCAGTTAAGTAGCCGCCTTTTGCTGTTCAATCGTCATGTCCCGGGTTGAGTGTAGTTGACCTGCTCAATGAGCTGGCGTTCGCTTCCACGCGGATCATTCATCAGGTGCGAGTGTGCAGTGAACAACATGGTAGATCTCTTCGTCAGGTCGTAGGGCCGCCACTCCGCCAGGCCCTTGTGATTCGGATTGCCCGTGCGTGCAAACGCGATCCACGTGTCGCTCATCAATTCAGCTAATTGAACAGCTTCAGATCCATCGCCGGACATGCCATTCGCAACGGCTACATTGTCTAATACCAGCGGGATGTCGAGCGTGTGCGGCGCTCCCCATTTGCCGCCGTCGATCGGTGTGCGCCAATCCAGTTCGTATGCCCAGGTGTGCAGTGCTGCTTCAGGCTGCGCGGCTCGGCGTTCGGCTTCAATTACCTGTCCGCGCCACGAACGGAACGCCGTGGTCGCAGCAAAGAAGACATCGGTGGCCGAGTAGGCCGGATACATCGCCCGATACTGGCGAACAACTTCTTCCGGCCTCTTGTCGCCAAGGAATTGCGAGATCACCGATAACTTTGCCGGCAGCGTTTCCCATGTCAGATCGAAAGTAGTGGGATCGCCACCGCCGATCAGCCCGCGAGTCTCATCGTGCGTATTACCCAGGATCATTGGGATGTGGGCTGAGAGCGGCGGAGCATCCGGATCGAATGGATCGCGCACCAGGTTGCGCCCGTCCTTGACCGGGCCAAAGTAGCCCGCCGCGCGCGAGGCTTTGATCAACTGATCCATGGGCGTGGTGCGCAAGTCGGCAATGTTGC
>JADGNO010000096.1 GCA_017883405.1 Occallatibacter sp.
CCTGGTCGCGCGTTGGCGTTGGCCCGACAGGTTCAACTCGTGATCGCCGCTCGCGCCACGGATAAATCCCCGTCGCCCCTCGGTGAGAGGAGTAGAGATGATTCAAAACGTTGTTAAAGCATTTGCTCAACCGGCTCCTTACCTGGCCCCGATTCCGGTGAATGTGGACGAAGGTTCCATTTGGCACCACATGTCTGATGCGCTGCATCAGTCACTTTATCGCGTGCTCACGCTTCTCATCGCGGTGTTGCCGGGCATTCTGGCGTTCTTCGTAGCCATCCTTGTGTTTACCGTAAGCGGCGTCGTCCTTTCGTGGGCGCTGCGGCGTACGCTTAGATGGCTCAAGTTCGATCAACGGCTTGCCAAAAAAGGCGGCACCGAATGGACGCCATCCAGTTCGCCTGCGGAAATCGTTGCTCGCTTTTCATTCTGGGCGTGCGTTCTGTTCGGCCTCATCATTGGCGTGTCAGCGTTCGACACGTCGTACGCCACCGGCACGGCATTGCCTATTTCGCTGCTTCCATACCTGACCAGCGCCGTCGGTGCCGTGCTGCTGTTGTTTGCCGGCATTTTGATGGCGCGCTTCCTGGCCCGTTCCGTGCTCATCAGCGCAGTCAATGCGCAGTTGCAGTACGCGCGCGTTCTCTCGCTGGGAGTCAAATGGCTGGTGCTTGTACTCACTGCCGCCATGGTGCTCGACCACCTGCAGGTCGGCAGAGATATTGTCGAACTGGCCTTCGGCATTCTGTTCGGCGGCATCGTGCTCACGCTGGCTCTTGCCGTCGGACTAGGCTCTCGCGATCTGGTCAGCCGTTCGCTTGAAAGCCGCGTAGAACACTCCGGCGAGCGCATGCACGTTCCTGAAGACGGACCGCCCGCACAGAAATCAATTCGTCATTTCTAGTGGCCTGAAGCATCTAGCGGCTTGAAGAATCCGGCATTTTCAGAATGACAACTGAGTCTCGCGTCAGCGTGAGGGGCGATTCCGGCGCCTCCCGCGATGCCAGCAAAACCCGCGCTCCATGCGGAGCAGGGAAGCGAAATTCCTCTCCAAGGTTGCAGATCACCGCGACGTTACCGCGATCCATGCGCAGCCAGTTTGCCTGCTCGTCGAAAGTCACTCGAGTATTGCCGGGAGTACCGTCGTTCAGGCACGGGGTGTTGCGGCGCAGGCCAATCAGCGCGCGATACCACTCCAGCATCTCCGCGTGTTCTGAGAGATTCACCTCGTCCCACTTCAGCTTTGAATCCTCGAATGCCGCCGCGCTTTCCGGATCGGGAATCGAAGCAGGGTCCCAACCGAACGCAGCGAACTCCCTTTTTCGACCAGCAGAAACCGCGCGCGCAAGTTCGCGATCCGAGTGGTCGGCAAAGTATTGGAACGGCGATGAGGCCGCCCACTCCTCGCCTTCGAACAGCATGGGTACAAACGGAGCGGTCAGCACCAGCGCCGCTGCGATCTTTGCGCGCTCAATGCCGGCGATGTGGTTCAGTCTGTCGCCAATCGCGCGATTGCCAACCTGGTCGTGATCCTGAATGTAGCCAAGAAATCGATGTTGCGACAAGCCGAGCGGGCGCTTGCCGTGATTGCGTTTGCGATGTTGCGAATAAATTCCGTCGTACACAAACGTGTGTTCAAGCGCCTTGGCCAGTTGCTGCAGCCGTCCAAAATCCATGTAATACCCCTGCCGCTCGGCGGGGCACAACACGGTAAACAGCGCGTGATGAAAATCGTCACTCCATTGCGCATCAATTCCAAGCCCACCGGCTTCGCACGGCGTTACTACCCGCGGATCGTTTAAATCGCTTTCGGCAATCAGCACCAGCCGCCGCGCCAGCGACGCCTCCAGTGCTTCGACTTCAGTTGCAAGCTGCTCGAGGAAATGAATCGCAGAGCGATCGACGAAAGCATGCACCGCATCAATGCGAAGTCCGTCAACGTGAAAATCGCGAAGCCACATCAAAGCGTTGTCGCAAAAAAGGCGCCGCACTTCATACGATCCCGCGTCTTCAAGATTGACCGCGCCGCCCCAGGGCGTGTGATGGGCCTCGATAACGTAAGGCCCAAACTTGCCAGTGTAATTTCCGCTCGGCCCAAAGTGGTTGTAAACCACATCCAGCAACACCGCCAGACCCCTTTCGTGGGCGGCGTTTACAAATCGCTTCAACCCATCCGGTCCACCGTACGGTTCATGAACCGCGTTGAGAGCCACTCCGTCGTAGCCCCATCCATGCCGACCGTCGAACGCCGCAACCGGCATCAGCTCCACATGAGTAACGCCAAGCCGCGCCAGGTAATCGAGCTGCGCAATCGCCGTATCAAATGTGCCTTCGGGCGTAAACGTTCCAATATGCAGCTCATAAATAATTGCACTGGCCAGCGGCGCCGCCTGAAACCCCGTATCGTTCCACTCAAATTGCGAGTGATCATAAACGCGCGAAAGCTCGTGTACTCCGTTCGGCTGCCATTGAGAGCGCGGATCAGGATACGCCTTCCCATCATCGTCCACCAGAAAGCCGTAATCGGTTCCGGCGCTCGCGCTTTCAACATCCAGCCGCCACCAGTCTTTAGCGTCGGGTCCATTCATCGGGCTCACACTGTTGCCCGTTTTCAAGGCCACGCGCTTTGCAAAAGGCGCCCAAATCTCAAATCGATGCATCGTTCACTCCAGCATCCTTTATCAGCAGCGCAACAGGGAAGCGGCGAAACAAATTCTGCGCGCGCACTTTTTCGCCGTTCATGACTTCATCCGTAAATAAATTCGTCCAGCTCCCAGCAGGCAGTTCAACTGTAGTCGAACCAAACGCTCCGGCCAGCTTCAAGTTCCATCGCGGAGCAAGCACCGCTACCTGCTCGCCGCGGCGGAACGCCACTAGATGCGATTGCTTTGAGCCCTCAACCGGCAGCGGCGTGTAGTCACTGCGCTCGTCGAACCACTCCGGCTTCTTGCTGCGCAGTTGCAGCGTCTTATACATCACCCACAGCTTCGGCATGCCGCTCTCCATCCTCTGCATCACGTCATCCACGCTCATGCCGCCTCGCAATTCGGCCAGCAACGACTGCCTGACTTCGTAATCGATATTGCCGCGATTGTCCGGATCGACCAGTTTCAAATCCCAAAGCTCGCTGCCTTGGTACGCATCGGGAACGCCGGGCGCGGTGCACTTGATAAGCGTTTGTGCAAGGCTGTTCATGCGGCCCGGCATCAAAACCTGCGCTACAAAACTTTCAAGCTCCGCCATGAATTCCGGCGACTCAAAAATGCGCTCGATAAACAACTTCAACGCATCTTCAAACACCTTGTTCTGCTGCGTCCAGGTCGTCTGTTCCTTCGCCTCGCGCACCGCCTTCTCCATGTACGCGGCCACTCGTTCCACTGTAATCGGCCAAGCGCCGATCAGCGTCTGGTAAAGAAAATATTCCGTGTTGCGATCTGGAAAAATCCCCGTCTTGAAGCGTTGATTCCGGCGCGACCAGCGATGCAGTGCCGTCCTCCATTGCGATGGAATCTCTGTCAACACCGCCAGCCGCGCACGTACATCGTCCGACCGCTTCGTGTCATGCGTTGACAGCGTGTTCATGGTCCTCGGATGTTCCGCCTGTATCTTCGCAAGATACGCATGAAAGCCTTCGAGACTCACACCGTCACGTTCAGGCGCGCCTCCCACTTCATTCAATCCGATCATGCGGTTGTAGCAATAAAAAGTTGTGTCTTCCACGCCCTTCGCCATCACCGGCGAAGTGAACTGCTGAAAACGCTGCAGAAATTCCGTCTCCAATTCTCCGCGCGAACTGAGCGTCAACACATCACTCATAAAATCGAACAGCGCCGAATCGATATCGGCCCTTTGCGTCTTCGCCACCTCAACAGCGTTCCTGATCTGTGCCTTATCCTCATCCACAATCTCGTTGCGCTCAGGCGAAACATACGTTCTGTACACACTAAAGCTCGCCGCCACTTCGCGAATCGCCCTGCGAATCTCCGCACGCGTGTAATCGCGACGATCGCGATTGTTTTCGCAAATATCCACAAAAAGTTGTGTCAGCCGGTTCACGTCGGCAGCCAGCGCTTCGTGTTGCACATTTAATTTCTTCGCGTGCGCCAACGATTTGAAATCCTGGGCCTGTCCCGTGAAGTTTGTATAGATTTGCGTGAGCGCGCTCAGCCCTTCGCCATTCACCAGCAGGCCATTGCACATGTTCAGAAAGTCGTAACCGGTGGTGCCGGCAATCGGCCATTCTTTGCGCAGCCATTCATCAGGCTGCAAAATCTTCTCCGCCAAAATCCACGCTTGCGGAGCATTCGCGCGCAGCCGCTCAAAGTATTGCTCCGGATCGCGAAGCCCGTCGGGGTGATCCACCCGAACGCCGTCAAGCTCGCCATTTCTCAGCCACTGCAGTACGCGAAAATGCGAAGCGTTGAATACCCGCGGGCGCTCCATGCGCATGCCAATCAGCGTATTTACATCGAAAAAGCGCCGATAGCCAAGCTCCTGGTCGGCCGTCCGCCAATAGGCCAGCCGATAGTTCTGCAAATTCAGCAGCGCATCCAGCGCATCCACGTTCCTGTTCAGCTCTTCCACCGCGCGCTTGATCGCCGCCTGCACATCCGGCATCTCTCTGCACGCGCGCTGCAACAGATCGTAGAGAATCGTTTTGTCGCGATGGCGCGCTGCTTGTACATCTTCGTCCGTTGTTTCCGGCGCAGGCAATCGCGCCAGGCTGTCGGCAATAAAGTTCAGCAGCGGCACATTGATATATCGTGCCGCGGTCGACAGCGGAACAGCCAGCGAGCGCGGAGCCAATGGAAACACATGATCGAAATAATGCACGGTAAACGAGTCGCCATCGTATTCGATCGTGATCTCATGCTTGTCCAGCACATGACCATACTGGTCGCCGAGCACAGGAATTAGCACCTTGTTCTGTAGCTTCACCTCGGCAGAATTCCAGTCCACATCAAACCACTCCGCGAACCGGCTCGCAGGTCCATTCTCCAGAACGTCCCACCAGTACTTGTTTTCCGGGCCGGTAGCCATATGGTTGGGAACGATGTCCAAGAGCTGCCCCAACTCCTGCTGCTTCAGGCATTCAAGAAAGCGCGCATGGCCTTCTTCGCCGCCCAGCTCCTCGTTCACCCGCTGCTGGTCCACAACGTCGTACCCGTGCATGCTGCCTTTCGCCGCCTGCATGTAAGGCGAACAGTAAACGTGCGAAATTCCCAGCTCCCGCAGGTAAGGCACCACGCGGCAAGCGTCGTCAAACGTGAACCCGGCATTCAGTTGCAGCCGGTAGGATGATGTGGGAATTCTCGGCATAGGTAAAGTGGAGAAGCAGGGCGGAAAGAGTACGATGCCTTGGACACTTTCGCTAAAGCAATCGCTAAGTTCCTGGCAATTTGCGACTTTGTCAATTTAGATGGCCATCTGGTCGCATCTGGATGCTCACCAGCCCGCATTCCATTGAATTAGCCAGTATTGCCCAACTTCCTGAACATCCAACTCTCCGCAGTGCACTCGTCGAGTCATTTGCCACCAAAACACAGCGACCCTTCAAGTACGGAGGGAGCAGCGCCCTTCAGGCTGCCGAAATCTTGCCTCTAGAGCTCTCGGCTTTAGGCCCGGACGCCAGGCATCGGACATTGTCATGTTTTTTGGTTGGGCCAAGGCTACATGTACCGTTAACGCCTCGTAGTAAGCTGTGTACGCAGCAAAAAGGAGAAAAAATCGTGGCTTCCCCATTCACCCCCTTCCGCTCGACGATCTTGGCCTCGCTGGTTATGGCCGCTGCCCTCACAACCCAGGCGCAAAGTCCTGCCGCCCCTTCCGCTGCATCAGGCCCTGAGAAAGACGTCCTGCGCAGTTACAACGGCCTGAAAGCGAACATTCTCAAATCCGCTGACAAAATGCCGGCAGACGGCTACTCCTACAAGCCTGAGCCGGATGTCCGCACTTTCGCTCGTGTTCTGAACCATGTCACTGAGGCGCAATTGCATTCTTGCGGAGCGCTGAATGGCACCGCACCTGACTCGCTCCCTAAAGTGCCGCCCGAGACGGCCGACAAGTCCGCCATCGTCTCTGCGCTACAAGCGTCCTTCGCTGAGTGCGATAAGGCCTACGCGGCACTTACCAGTGCCAATCTCATGGAAAACGTGAGCATGGGACAGGCCACCCGCGCGCGCGTCAGCATTGCCTGGGGCAATGTGGCTCATGACAACGAGCAGTATTCCGCGCTGGCTCTCTATCTGCGGCTCAAGGGCATTGCGCCACCCAGCACCGAAAAATAAATCACTGGACAAACGCGCACGTTCTGACAAACGCGCGCGATCTTTAGTCCCGTCAATTTTGAGTGATAACGTCCGAATTGCCGACAATCGTGCGCCATGAGCACGCGAAGCTCGCAAGAGCGGAGCGTGCGTAACTGCTTAACCGATGAGGGTAGGCCCCTCGGTTGTGCCAAGAA
>JADGNO010000018.1 GCA_017883405.1 Occallatibacter sp.
GCTTCATCATAAGGAACGCGGCCAAGATAGAGAAAACGAATCATAAGCCTGTCCCAATTCTATCGAGGCAGGACGGGACACTGTTGAGCTTTCAGCTCTCAGTCGGGTGCGTGGGACAACCGGGTGCCCCATCTTGGGCCTGAACCGCGAGAGCGGCTCAGGCCTAAGGTGGGATAGCAAGCCCTTCACCCCACCCCAAAAAACTAGAAGCTAAAAGCTAGCAGCTAACAGCTGTTTCCTCACTTCGAAGGGTCGACCAGCGCCTGATCCACAAGCGCGTGCACCCGATAAAGCAGCGGATGATTGTCAGGACTGCTGCGCCGCTGGATCATCCCCACAAACACCAGGTCATTCGTCGGATCTACCCAGAACCATGTGCCCGCCGCGCCGTCCCAGAAGAATGTGCCTTTCCCGTCAGACAAGTTCGCTTCAGCTGGATCGTAGACAACGGCACAGTTATATCCGTAGCCAAAGCCAGGCCGCATAATGTGCTGGCCGATGCCAAATTCCCCGGTGAGCAACTGTGCATGCAGATGATTCGACGTCATCAGCTTGACCGACGACGGCGCCAGCACCCGCGTGCCGCCCAGTTGACCCTGGTTCAGCATCATCTGCGCAAAGCGGTAGTAGTCCTCGATAGTGGCTACCAGTCCGCCGCCACCCTGCGGTGCGCCGGGTTGGGTCATGTAGTCGGTGGGTTGGCCATTCTCTGTCGGCTCCGCTACCAACGCACCCTTCTCTTCGTGATAGCCAGCTGCAAAGCGTGCGCGCTTGTCCGCCGGAACATAGAAGCCCGCATCCTTCATTCCCAATGGATTGAAAATCTGGTCGCGCATGAAATCGGGCAGCGACTGCCCCGTCAGTTTTTCGACGATATAGCCCTGGATGTCCATCGACGTGGAGTACACCCAGCGCGTGCCCGGTTGATACAGCAGCGGAATCTGCGCCAGCCGCTCAATCATCTCCTGCAGCGTATTCGCCTGACGCACCTTCATGTCGCCCCACATCTTGTCCACCGGCGTATCCGCGCTGCCATAGCTGAACCCCGCGGAGTGCGTCATCAGCTCCCGCATGGTCGGCGGATGGTTCGGCTCGGCCAGAATCATCTTGCCGCCCGCGTCAAAGCCCGCGAAAACTTTCAAATGCGCAAACTCGGGAATGTACTTCGAAATCGGATCCGTAGGCGACCACTTGCCCTCTTCGTAAAGAATCATCATCGCCACGCCGGTAATCGGCTTTGTCATGGAGTAGTCGCGAAAAATTGTGTCCTTCGTAATCGGCGTGCCCGCCGCCATATCGCGCATGCCGTAGGTGCGGTAGTCCACGATTTTGCCGTGCCGCGCCAGCAGCGTCACCGCGCCGGCAAGCTGTTTCTTGTCCACTTCCGACTGAATTGCGGCATGCAGGCGTTCAAGCCGCTCGGCTGAAAAGCCGACCGACTCCGGCTTGACCGGCGTCATGTCGATAGCGGGTGCGGATTGTTGGGCCTGTGCGGCAATGGAACCAAACGAGAGAACGGCGGCTAAAATAGCGGAGAATTGCGCGGAACCAAATAACAATTTCATGAGAGCCTCTTTTCGCGCCGCGTCTTGCAGGCACGGCATTCGCGAACCTTTATACCAAAAGCGCACGACTTCGCCCGAAAAGGGTCTCTCGTAAAGCGGTCTCAAATCGGTTCAGGAGCATTCTGAAGAAAGACTCCATGGAAAGCGCCGCGCACTCGGTAGAACAGAATCAGCCACAGAATCACAACCACCGCGGCCAGCGGAAGACCCATGGGCGCCATAAATATGTGGATGAAACAAATGTTCACGATCACCGGCGCAAGCAGGGCCAGTGCAAGAGGCACGTAGCGGTTTACCAGCAGCAGAATTCCAGGCACCACCTGGAAAATGCCAATCGCGTAAATATAGTGCGACGACAAAAGTGCGTGCGTGAATTCCGCCAGCGGCCCCGGCGGCAGCGGCCCTGCCGGCATAAATTGCAAGTACACATTCGCGCCAAACACCAGCATCACCAGGCCCAACAGAAGCCGGGCAATCAGATAAGCAATCCTCACAGGAATCTCCTTGAGCGAGTTTGTTCTGGGGAATCTTGGTCAATGAACAGCTAATTGGCCCGGAGGGCTCGAACGACCTCGCCCGTGGACTCTTGGATGGCCCTCGCTCTACCAGCGATTCACGCAATTTCTGCGCTCGAGCAGCCTCCGTTCCCGGCTTAAACTCAGTTTCGCGATACACTAAGGCTGGCAGGAGGACCGGGCGGTCGCTGCCGGTGCTTCGAGAAATCGAGGCTCCGGGGGAGGAAAGTCCGAACTCCGCAGGGCAGTGTGCCGGATAACGTCCGGGACGCGAGCTTTAAGGCTCGTGGACGGCCAGTGCCACAGAAAACATACCGCCTCTGCTATCCGCGTAAGCGGGTATGCGGGTATTCCGATGGATTCGTCCAAAGGGCTGCCCCACGCAGTGGTAAGGGTGAAAAGGTGCGGTAAGAGCGCACCGCTCCGTCCGTAAGGCCGGAGGCAGGGTAAACCCCACACGGAGCAAGACCAAATAGGGAGGGAAGCGGGAGCCAAAAGCCAGGCTTCAGCTGCGCATCGGCCCGATGCGGCAAGGCGGCTTGAGCAATTGCCGAAACCTCCGGGTAGGTCGCTGATGAGTGTCCGCAGCAATGCGGCGCCTAGAGGAATGACCGCATAGAACAGAATTCGGCTTACGGGTTCTCTTGCCGAATCACACGAGCCCCGGCTGGGATATTCCCCGCCGGGGCTCACCATTTTTAGCGGTGCCAATGTACTCTCAACACGGAGGGTGCAGGGGTCTTCAGACCCCTGAAAAAGCGCAAAAGACATAGCGGCTTTAGTCGCGGAGGTCTGTTCTCCGGTCCATCCGCTAAGATCAAATCCATGCTGCGAGTAAAGCGTTTAGAAGCATCGGCCTGCCTCCCTGTAGTCGCGCACCCCGGCGAAGACCTGGGTTACGACGTCTTCGCCCTTGAAACAACCACCCTCGCCCCCCGCGCCACGGTAAAAGTCCGCACCGGCATCGCCGTCGAAGCCCGCTACCCCGCCACCGGCGCGCCCCTCGGCCTGCTGGTCCGCGATCGCTCCTCCATGGCCGCACGCGGAATCGCCACAACCGCCGGCGTTATCGATGCCGGCTACCGTGGCGAAGTCCTCATCCTGATGACCAACCTCGGCGAAGCTGCCGTAGAGCTCAAGGCCGGAGAAAAGATCGCCCAGATGGTGCCCGTTCACGTCCTCACCGGCCCGGTAGAAGTCGCCGAAGCACTCGAAGACTCCGCCCGCGCCGAAAAAGGCTTCGGCAGCTCCGGCCACTAGGCCAAAGCCGTGCCGGAGACTTCCCCCAAACCCAGCCGGGTGCCCCATCCATCTCATAGTCTCATCACGAGATGGGTGGGATACCACTAATGCTCCACCAACACCACAAACAAGCTAAAAGCTAAGAGCTGACAGCCTAAAGCTGCCTTCAGCGGAACACAACCCGCCAACTCTGCGTATCCTAGAGAAGAGGCTTGGCGGATCTTTGCGCTTGAACGCCTTTTCGCGTCCTTATACCTGCTTTTGTCGCACTCCGGCAACTGGCGGAGAGAGAAATCAGATCGATGTTATTCGGTGAAGCCGTCAAACTCGCGCTCCAATCGCTGTGGAGCAGTAAACTGCGCACCATCCTCACGCTGCTCGGCGTCATTATCAGCGTGTCTTCGGTCATCATGGTGGTCACGCTCACTAACGGGGCCAAGGAATTTGTCACCTCCAAGGTCAACACGTACGGCGCTTCGGTCATCACCGTCAGCAAGATGCCGCAGACCTTCATGACCATCGACGAGTATGTGGAGTTTCAAAAGCGCAAAGATGTCACTTACGACGACTATCGCGCCATTCTTGACCGCTGCCGTGGTTGCGTCTCCGTTGGCGCGTCGCGGAGCAGCACCGGCAAGGTTGTTCGCGGCACCAGTTCCACCACCGACACTGACATTCGTGGCTGGACATGGACCATGCCCCCCATCTCCAACCTGAATATCGAAATCGGCCGCGGATTTACTGAAGTCGAAGACACTCACTCGTCGCATGTGGCTATCGTCGGATCCGACATCGTGGACAATGTGCTTGGCCCCGGCGATCCTCTCGGCAAAGAGATTCGCGTGGACGGCGCGCCTTACACGGTCATCGGTGTTGGCGAGCGGCAGGGCAAGATGCTCGGCCGCAGCATGGATAACTGGGTGGCGATACCTCTCAGCTGTTTCCTGCAGGCCTACGGCGCACATCGCACTTTGAGCATCATGGTTGACGCGGGCGGCGGTGGAGTTGTGCTGGATGCAGTTTCAGATGAGTTGCGCACCATCATGCGGACGCAGCGTCACCTCGCTCCCGGCATTAAAGACTCGTTCTCAATCGATTCCAGCGCTACCTTCCAGAATCTGCTCGCAACAGTCCTGAACAATTTCGGTGCGGTTGTTGCGGCCATTGCAGCCGTCTCCCTGATCGTGGGCGGCATCGTCATTATGAACATCATGCTGGTCAGCGTAACCGAGCGAACGCGCGAAATCGGCGTGCGCAAAGCACTCGGTGCCAAGCGGCGCGACATCCTGCTTCAGTTCCTCATCGAATCCGCAACCGTTGCGCTCGTCGGCGGAATCATCGGTATCTTTTTGGGCATTGCCGCAGCCAAAATCATTACCCTGATCATCGCTTTTCCTTCGGTCGTCGCCATCTGGTCAATCCTCGTGGCTCTGTTTGCCTCAACTTCCGTGGGTCTGTTCTTCGGAATCTATCCCGCACACAAAGCCAGCGCCCTCGATCCAATTACAGCGCTGCGGGCGGAGCTATAAACCATGAGGCTTGCGGACACACATGAATCGGTAATTCTGGCACTCGATACGTTGCGCAAAAACAAGATGCGCTCGGGGCTCACCGTTCTAGGCATCTCCATCGGCATCGCAACCGTGATTCTGATCTCGTCCGCCATTAACGGGCTCAACAGCAACATTAACGATTTCGTAAGCTCACTCGGCACAAACAGCCTGTGGATCTTCCATTACGAGCCCTTCGGCCACCGCCCAACCACCGAAGAGCAGAATCGTAAAAAACTCACCTATGAGGACGGTGTGTCACTGCGCGACCTGCCGCACGTTGTCGCCGTCGATCCGGAGCTGACCTACCAGAATTTTCAAACTGGCCTTGGCAGCGTTGCCATTAAGCACGGCACACACCAGGTTCAGAATTCAATTCTGAATGGAACCACCACCGCGGTCACTGAGGTTGGGGACGTAAACCTGACCGAAGGCCGCATGTGGACCGAGAACGAGGAAGAGCGCCGCTCGAATGTGGTTATCCTTGGCCATGATTCCGCTGAAGATCTCTTTCCAGGTGAGTCGCCCCTGGGCCAGGAAATTGAATGTAGCGGCGATGTGTTCACCGTCATCGGCGTGCTCGACAAGCAGAAGCAGCCCTTCGGAAGCGGCCGCAATACACAAGACAACTCCGCCTACTTCCCGCTCGAGACCTTCCGCAAAATCCATCCGGAGATCCTCGACTATTGGATCGTGGTCAAGTACGACGACCCCGCCAACAAGGCGCTGGTCACTGAGGAAGTCCGCGAGCGCCTGCGCATACGACGCAAACTCACCGTTCAGCAGGACGATAACTTCGCGCTCTTCAGCCCCGACTCACTCACTCGTCTTTGGAACCAGCTTACCGGCGGACTGTTTCTCTTCATGGTTGCCGTCTCCTCGGTTGGCCTGATTGTGGGCGGCGTGGGCGTCATGAACATCATGCTGGTCAGCGTCACCGAACGCACCAGGGAGATCGGCGTGCGCAAAGCTGTCGGCGCCACAAAATCAAATATCCTGCTGCAGTTCACGCTTGAGGCCATCACCCTTTGCATGGTCGGCGGACTGCTCGGCATTCTGGCCGGATCACTGCTCACGCTTATCCTGCATTTTGCCGTTTCGTTCCTGCATGCCTCGCTTTCTTTTGCCTGGGTGAGCATCGCATTTGCTGTCGCATGCGTAATCGGCCTCGTCTTCGGCATCTATCCTGCATGGAAGGCGGCGAACCTCGATCCGATCGAAGCGCTGCGTTACGAGTAGCACAGTTTCACAAAAGCTTGTACCCGTTTTCTGGCTCTTCAGGTGTACTTTTATGCGCACCCCAATGACGGGTCAAAACCAGAGATAATCTAGCCATGCCCCATGTTCTTGCGTTGGCAGTAGAGATCTTCACTACGGTGCTGACCGTGGCCGGTATGGCGTATTTTCTGGCGTCGATGATTGCCGCGCGCATCTATCTTCGCAGCCGCCGTGCTCCTCTGCCCACCTTCGCTCCCGGAGTTTCGGTACTCAAATCGCTCAAGGGTCTCGACCCCGGCATGCTCGATGCGTTTCGCAGCCACTGCCGGCAGGATTATGCAGGCGAGTTTGAACTGCTGTTCGGCATTTCGTCCTTCGACGATCCCGCCGTGTCTGCCGTGGAGCGGCTCAAGATCGAGTTTCCGCATGTAGCCATCAGCCTCATTGAATGTCCTGAGCGGCTGGGCGCCAACGGCAAAGTCAGCACGCTGTTTCAGCTCGCCATCCATGCGCGCTATGACTATCTGCTCATCAACGATTCAGACATTACGGTTTCGCCCAGGTATCTCGAACGCGTGATGGCTTGTTTTGGCGCGCAGAATCCGCAGTCGGCGTCGAAGCCCGCGCGCATCGGAATGGTGACGGCGCTTTATCGCGGACGCACTCACGACACGCTCGGCTCGCGGATTGAAGCGCTCGGCATCGCCAGTGATTTCATGCCCGGCGTTCTGCTCTCAAGAATGATCGAGGGCAGTTTGAAATTCGGCCTTGGTTCAACGCTTGCAGTACACCGCGATGCACTGGACGAAGCAGGCGGCCTGATCGCGCTCGTCGATCAACTGGCTGACGACCACCAGATGGGTGCTCGCATCGTTAAGGCAGGGTACTCCATTGCACTCAGCCCGGAAGTGGTGGAGACAGCAATTCCCGCTTACAACTGGCGAGGCTTTATCGATCACCAATTGCGCTGGGCGCGTACTGTCCGCGACGCCAGCCCCGGTGGCTACATCGGCCTTATCTTTACGCACGGCTTTGCTTGGGCATTGCTGAACTTGATTGCCAGCGGCCTCAGCCCGCTTAGTCTGTGGCTCTTCGGCATGAGCTTCTTCCTGCGTCTTGCCCAAGCCATGACAGTAGGCGCTGAAGTCCTGGGCGACCACCAGGTGCTTCCCAGCCTGTGGCTGTTGCCGTTCCGCGATGTAGTTCAAATGCGCATCTGGATAGCAGGCTTCGCCGGCAACACAATCGTCTGGCGCGGCGAAAAATTCCAACTGCAAAAGGGCAAACTGCTACGCGACCAATCCATCAGAACGAAGCAATAAGCTTTCCGCTCTCAGCAGGACACCGATCCTTCACTCACCGATGATGTGTGGGTGCCCCATGTCCGGATTTTCGGACATGGGATACCACAACTCTCACTCCACCACAAACCAGCTGAAAACTGACGGCTGAGAGCTGAAAGCTGTCTTTCAATCCGCCGCCGCCGGCGTCACCCTCTCATCCACGCGAATCTCCCGCGTATCGAACGACAGGCACTCACCCAGTTCGTTAAAACTCTTGTCCCATCGGGCGCGGTCTTCACTTGAGAGCGCACTGAGTGATCCGTTGGCATTGCGCAGAATCTCATACCAGATATTCTGCGCCTGCCACAGGTTCAACTCGAATGGCAGGTCGCTCACCACACGGGCAAGAGCAAGGGCGCGGTCCAGTATCTCGATCGATCCACTAAAAGCCTGCAGTTCCACCATCGCCCGCTTCATGCGTTGATCGACGATGTAAGAGAGAGTCGTCGTGTCGAGTTGCACCTGGTCACTCTTTGCCAAGGCCAGGTAAGACCGCGCCTGCGCCTGGTCAATTGGGTCGCTCTCAAGCACGCGGCGCAATCCGGCATTGATGGCAAAACCCGCGGCAAGCGTAAGTGCCGGAGGCTTAGGCAGGCCGGACTGCGATAGAAAGTGCAGCAGGCTTGCGTGATCCTGATAAATCGTCGTGAGCGAATTTTCGATGTCCCACAGCGTCGAGTTGAGAATCAGCTTCACAATCCGCCGCTGCTCATCACTGAAGAGCGATGTGAGCGAGTAGTTCACGCTGCCGTAATGCTGGTCGAGCAGGCGAATCACCTCGGGGAAATCGGCGCGTTGCACTTGGGCGATGACCTGCGCGGCGAATTCTTCAAACGCGGCGGACTCCTTATCGCTGTATGGCTTCACAGCCGCCGTTATATTCTGGTCGCCAAAATGCAGCACAGCAAACGAGAACGACTGGGTATGCCCGGTGATCTGGCTGGAAATGGTAACTCGCCCAACGGCCAGCCGGCCGCGTCCGGACGTAGCAATCTCATACGAGATGCGCCGCGCATGAAAGCAGAACAGATCAGTCTCTTCGCCAAAAGAAGAGAACACTGAGCTGATGGCGTAGTGAGCCGCCACCTGCTCCAGGTTCACTTCCATTGCTGCGACACACTTCTTGTAGATCTTGGCGCCATCGCCGGCGCTTATCATATTGGAATGGGCTTGCTCAAGGTGCGCCAGAAATGCAGGCTCCAGCGACTCATCGTTGAACAGCCAACTGGCGAGTTGAATCACCCGTGCGGCATAGGCAATCACCTGCACAGTTTCAATTCCAGAGATGTCGTCGAAGAACCACCCGCAACTCGTGTACATAAGTTGCGCGTGCCTCTGCATCTCCATCAACTCAAGAGCGCGAACTCGCTCCTCTGCTGAAAGCTCGTGTTTTGCGTGTTCCTTGAAGTAGCGATCCATCGAATCAGCTGAACGATCGAGCATTACATTGATGTACCCGTCCCGCGCAGCCCAAACGTCGCGAAACAGCTTATTGCCTTCCCTCTCGGTCAGCGGCACCAGGGCATCGCGCAGCTGGTCGAGAGCTTCGCGCAGCGGAGTGCGCCAGAGCTGATTCCAGCCCGGCTTGCCGCCGTTGCACCCACAGTTTGAGCGCCAGCGTTCCACTCCATGCGCGCAGCTCCACGACGTGTCTTCGACAATTTCGCACTCGTACTCGGGAGGAAACTGCGCCAGGTAATGACCGTAGTTGGTCACGACTGTCGAGGAATCTTCATTCAGCAAACGAACCGCATAGGCCAGCGCCATCTCCCCATATTTGTGATGATGGCCGTAAGATTCGCCATCGGTGGCCACATGTACGAGTTGCGGCGTAGCGCTATCTGAAAAACTGGATTGGAGACGCGCAGCAAAACTCTCCCCCGAATTTAGCAGTCCTTCAAACGCGATTCCGCGCGACACCGGGCCGTTGTAGAAGAACACCACCAGCGAAGCGCCTGATTTAAAGCGAACTAGGTATGGGTGCGTGGTATTTACGGAGGCGCTCGGTGTATCAACCCATTCAGCTTCATTCCTTTCGGCATCAACTTTCAGCGGCCGAATCCTTTTACATTGATGCGGCGCCAGAACCGTGAACTTGATTCCATTCTCGGCAAGGTGCTGGAGAGTCTCGTCATCGGCAGCCGTTTCAGCCAGCCACATTCCTTCAGGAAATATTCCGAATGTGTTCTCGTGTACAGTAATGCCCCAGCGGATCTGCGTAATGCGATCGCGAGTGCTCGCCAGGGGCATGATCAAGTGGTTGTAGACCTGCGCCATTGCGGAGCTGTGGCCGTGATACCTCTTACGGCTGCGGCTTTCACCATCCAGAATCATGCGATAGGTGCGCGGCGCTTTGTCTTTAAGCCAGCTCAGCAGCGTAGGACCGAAGTTGAAACTGATGTGCCCGTAATTATTGAGGATGTGCGTGATCTGGTTTTCGATATTGACAATGCGGGCGGCGCCGTTGGGGGCGTAGCATTCAGCGCACACGCGTTCGTTCCAGTCGTGGTACGGGGCAGCGGAGTCCTGGGTCTCTACCGTTTCCAGCCAAGGGTTTTCGCGCGGCGGCTGGTAAAAGTGGCTGTGAATACAAATAAAGTGTTTGCTCGGTGGCATGACACCTCTCGTTCCCTTTCTCCATATCGGAAAGGCGCGCTATTTACGTTATTTTAGGCTGGAGCGGCCAGCAGGTGCTGTACTCCGCGCCAGATCGCAGGCACGCCACATGTACCAGCTGGCCACGGAGCGATAGGGCTTCCAACGCATACCGCGACGAAAAAGTACATCTGGCTTCGGCAAATCTCTTGATGCTAACTGCCTGGATTTTGGTACTCGCTGGAATGTCAGCGCGTAGCCTTTGCGCACCCCGTAGTCGGAGACTGGCAAAACGTCAGGACGCCCCAGCCGGAAAATCAGAAGCATCTCTACCGTCCACGGACCAATGCCGCGCACCGCGGTTAGGCGCTCAACAATGTCGGCATCCGGCATTTTCGCAATCACGGAGTGGGAGGGGACCGTACCGTCGATCGTCCGCGCCGCGAGGTCTTTGAGCGCCAGAACCTTGTTGCGAGAGACGCCGGCCGCACGGAGAACCTCGTCAGGGGTCTCGACCAGCAGTTTAGGGCTTGGGTCCCCTCCGTAATATTCGCGCACGCGGCGATGAATGGTGGCCGCTGCCTTGCCATGCAATTGCTGGTAAAGGATTGATTCAAGCAGCGCTTCAAAAGGCGTCACCGATGAATCGATACGGAGCGTGAACGGGCCCGCACGATCAATGAGTTCGCCCAGCTTGGGATCCGCGGACTTCAGATGCGCGATGGCCTTTTTCGCATCGAATGGAAGCTTGCTGTTGCGGCCATTGTTGATCATGGGGCGAGTTTATCGCACCGGCGCGCGCGAGTACCATGGAGGAAGAGACTGAACAGGAGTCGAACGATCATGAAGATGCGACCCGGTTCGCAAACCGGATTTCTGTTGTGCGGCAAAGAGTGGATCGACGGAGAAGCAATGGAAGTGCGCTCGCCCTGGGATCAGGGGCTGGTTGGACGTGTCACCATTGCCACCAGGGCGGACGCGCGTCAGGCCGTAAGCCATGCCGTTGCAAGTTTGCGCCGCACGCGTGCTCTACCGCGATGGAAACGGCGCGAGATTCTTGAAGATGTAGCGGCCGCGCTTATTGAACAAAAGGAGCGCTTCGCTCAGTTGATTGTGGCAGAAGCAGGCAAGCCCGTTCGGCAGGCGCGCACTGAAGTGGATCGCGCTGTGGTCACCTTCAAAACCGCCGCGGAAGAGGCCGCGCGCCTGGGTGGCGAGAGTCTTCCTCTGGATCTGACTGAGGGAAACGAAGGCCGCTGGGGGCTGATTCAGCGCTTTCCCGTGGGTCCGGTTCTGGCGATAACGGCATTTAATTTTCCATTGAACCTGGTGGCCCACAAACTGGCGCCCGCGTTGGCGGCTGGTTGCCCCGTGATTCTGAAGCCCGCTCCGCAGACTCCATTCACCGCTCTGGCCCTTGGCGAGGTGATCCTGAAAGCGGGTTGGCCCGAGGAAGCGCTTGCCGTGCTCACGTTGAGCAATGCCGACACCGCGTGGCTGGCCGAAAAAGAAGAACGCGTTAAGCTGGTGAGCTTTACCGGATCGGCAAAAGTTGGCTGGGAGCTGAAAGCGCATTCCGGGCGCAAACGGGTGCTGTTGGAACTTGGCGGGAATGCAGCATTAATTGTTCACTCAGACTGGCCGGACCTGGATGAAGCCGCCGCGAGAACGACGCATGGCGCTTTTGGATATGCGGGACAGTCCTGTATCAGCGTGCAGCGAGTGTTCGTGCATCGCTCCATCTTCCAGACTTTTCTCTGGAAGGTCGCGGAACACGTAAAAACGCTTGTCTCCGGCAATCCAACGGATGAGGCCACTGATTTGGGCCCGCTGGTTCGTCTGGGCGAGGCTGAACGTGTGGAAGCGTGGGTAAAGGAAGCCGTCGAAGGCGGCGCCAAACTCATCACCGGCGGAGAACGCAAGGGCTCCATGATCGAGCCGACTATTCTTACAGGAACCAAACCGGGGATGAAGGTTCGGGACGAAGAGGTGTTTGGTCCGGTGGTGGTAATTGAGCCTTACGATGAATTTGAACAGGCGCTCGCTGAAGTGAATCACTCAAAATATGGGCTGCAGGCCGGCTTGCTTACGCGGGATGCGGGTCGCATTCTTACCGCCTATCGCGAGCTCGAAGTTGGAGCGCTGATTGTGGGCGACACGCCCAATTGGCGGCTTGATCCCATGCCTTACGGCGGCGTCAAAGAGTCGGGGCTGGGCCGCGAAGGAATCCGATTTGCGCTGGAAGAGATGACGGAGCCCCGCATGCTGGTGATGACTGGGATCGGATAGACAGAAAGCGCGGAGAGGCTGCCCTGCCGGCTCCGCGCATTTTGCTGTTACTAAGCGTTGGTGCGGCTGTGCTTGCGGATGTTGACGATTTCGTCCGCGGGAATGTGAAGGAATTCCAGGAACTCCTGGTGTTCCGCGGGAGCCGAGCGTTCGAACTCAGCGTGCCATCGATGCATCTGTTCGTCGCTCAAACCGCACGCCTTCATGATTGAAACCCATTTCTCTTTGGAGATCATTTTTGCCTTTCCGAGAGCTTCGCTCTGCAATAGCTTGAGGATCGCCCGCTGATGGTCACGCAGGGTTGCAATCTCTGCGTCGAGTTCAAGCAAGCGCCTCTTGAGCACGCCGGAAGCTTTGTCCCCGGTGTGCTTCGAGTTGGTGCTCAGAATCGCGCGAATATCCTCGATCGTCAGGCCTGCGTCGCGATAAGAGCGGATCTCAAGCAGACGTTGCGCGTCTGCCTCGTCGTAATACCGGTAGTTGCTGCCACTGCGCTGCGGCGGAGGTATCAGGCGAATCGATTCGTAATAAAGCAAAGTAGTGCGGCTCAAGCCGCACCGCTGGGCGAGTTTGCCAACAGTAAGCATCGTCCACCTTTACTGTGAACCCTGTAGTTATAGACAGGTCAAGAGATTTCAAAAGAAATCTTACTCGATTTTTTCGCCGGGTGTTGCTTCACGGCACAGGGGATTGGACCTGTTAGAGGCAGGAGGGATTAGAGGACAGGTTGATGCACCCGCAACACACGGATCCGACCCGCGCAGGACTTGGTCTGCGGCAGCGGCAATGAATGAACGCTGGGAAGAAAAATGTTCAACACAATAAAAATCTATTACTTCTTTGCTCTTTGAGCGGCCCAGCGCCTGCGTTGGGCGTCGGCAATACGTTTGCGAGCTTCGGGGCTAAGTACATGTTTCTTCCGCGTTGAGCTCTTTCCGTTACTTTCAGGGTAGTGAACGGCCTCGCCGCCGCTATTGGCTAACAACGATCGCACCTGTGTGAGGCGTGCGATTTCAGCATCAATTTGAGAAAGGATCGACTCGATAGCCATAATTCGAAATAATCCGGGTTCACCTTTACAAAAATTTAGGACTACGAGCGGCGAATCTATTATTTAGCTGTCGCCGTCGTGAATTCATTCTAATTGGAGCTGCAGGTATCGTGTCTGAATGGATACAACCCCGCACTCTGCCTCAATTGCCACTCAGACTTGCTTAGTCAGATGAATCATGATGGCTTTCGCGTTGTCTGCTGAAGCGCGATTTGGTATCCGAAGATACTCGGGCCACGCAACAAATCAGCTTCATCGAAATTGATGCTTGCATAGGAAACTGGCGTGGACGGCCTGACAGAATGCAAAGGTGAAGATAAGGCTCCTGGGCACGCGTTTTAAGTTGCGCGCCTCAGGACATTAGAAAGAATGTTGCAGCCTTACTTTGCCACAGCTTCCGGCACGCGCTTCCAAGCGTAAAGCGGGAAATGATTGGCAAGCTCCGCTACTTCGCCGCGAATGTGATCGAGGGCCGCATCGTTATTGCGCTGTTCCAGCGCTTTCGCGATCCATGCAGCAATTGTGCTCATCTCCGCTTCTTTCATGCCGCGCGTTGTAAGCGCCGGTGTACCAATGCGGATGCCTGACGGCTTCAGCGGCGGATTCGTATCCCAAGGAATTGAATTCTTGTTGACCGTAATTCCAGCCTTGCCCAACGCTACCTCAGCCTCAGAGCCGAGAATCCCTTTCTCGAAAACATCGACGAGCATGAGGTGGTTATCTGTTCCGCCGGACACGAGCCGGAAACCTGCCATTTGCAAACCTTCGGCAAGCGCCTTGGCGTTGGAGACCACCTGCGCAGCGTAAGACTTGAACTCTGGCCGAAGCACCTCAGCGAACGCAACTGCTTTGGCGGCGACGATGTGCATGAGCGGACCACCCTGCTGTCCGGGGAACACAGCTTTGTCGACAGCCTGCGCCAGTTCCTGATTGCAGATGATGAGACCGGCGCGCGGTCCGCGCAGAGTTTTATGCGTGGTGGTGGTGGTGATATGTGCGTGTGGCACTGGCGAAGGGTGAACATCGCCAGCGACCAGGCCCGCAATATGCGCCATATCGAAGATGAAGTATGCGCCCACTTTTTCAGCAATCTGACGCATGCGGGCAAAGTCCCACAGGCGCGGGTAAGCGCTGGCGCCGCCGATGAGAACCTTTGGCTTCTCCTGGATCGCGGTGGCTTCCATTTCGTCGTAGTCGATGGTCTCGGTATCGCGGCGAACATGATAAAAAGTGGTGCGATAAAGCTTGCCGCTGAAGCTGAGCCGGTGACCGTGAGTAAGGTGACCGCCATGCGAGAGATCGAGACCAAGAATCGTGTCGCCCGGTTGAAGAACTGCCGCGAATGCCGACGCGTTTGCCTGGGAGCCGGAATGCGGCTGAACGTTGACGTGGTCGCCACCAAAGATTTGCTTGGCGCGATCGCGGGCCAGGTTCTCGACGATATCGGCGTACTCGCACCCGCCATAATAGCGGCGGCCGGGATAGCCCTCTGCGTATTTGTTGGTGAAAATGGAGCCGGCTGCCTCCAGTACTGCCTCAGAGACAAAATTCTCGCTGGCAATCATTTCCAGTCCCTCATGCTGGCGGAGGGTTTCGTGTTCAAGAGCGGCGGCTACGTCGGGGTCGGCCTGGGCGAGTGTCAGCGACATACGGTCAGTCATACGAGAATTCTAAGACATTTTTCCTGAGGATATTTCCGCTTCTTGGCGGGCTCCTGGGATTCAATCCTGAAAGCAGAGATCGTTATGAGACCAGATCGGGGGGAGTTAGAGGCATTTTTTAGCTGGGATATGGAAAGAAAATCGCACCTGAAGGTATTCTGTAAGTGGAGGTCGTTCAGGTGTCTCTCCCCATTGGATGGTCGGCTCTTGCCGCAGTCGCCGGCTTGACCGGAGTCTTGATCTGGCGGGTGCGTGAGGGGCGTACCGCCGTCACGATAAGGAAGATAGTTATTCCGCCATTAGGTATGGCAACTGGGTTTTCAATGTTTCTGGTACCGGCTTTTCGCGTGCCATTGACATGGGCGTTGGTTGCCTTTCTGGCGGGCGCGATTCTGCTGGCCTATCCCTTGCTGGCGACTTCGCGATTGCAGCGCGAAGGGGATGCAATCATGATGAAACGCTCCGGCGCTTTCTTCGCCGTGGTAGTGGTTCTGGCGATTGTGCGTTATGCTGCGCGCGGATATTTAGACACGATTATGTCGGTAGACCAGACTGCCGGACTTTTCTTTGTGCTTGCCTTCGGAATGATTGTGCGCTGGCGCATGAGCATGCTGATGGAATTCCGAGCTCTGACCGCTTGCACTGCCGAGTAGAAGCCAGACGTTCGCAGCGTATGCTGTTTGCATGATTGGGGCAAGTTCTCCACGGCTTACCGTTTTGCTGGTTCTTACGGCAGTCTTCTCCCCGCTGCAATTCCATGCGCAGGCCGTGAGTGCATCCAAAGCTGCCACGCTCACTCCATCGGTGGTTGAAACTGGATCGCCGGAGTTGATTCGCGTCACAATTCCGAAGGCGCAGGAAGTGACCGGAGAGTGGCTCGGCAAGAAGCTCTCGTTCTTTCAGGGCAGCGACGGCCAGAGCTGGTACGCCCTCACGGGTCTGGATGTCGAATCTCTGATTGGTCCCTCGACGCTGAAGATTGAAGCGAGGCACGGCGACGACGTGAGCCATCTCGACGTGCCGATTGAAATCCATCCCGCCAAATATCGCACTGAAAGGATTTCCGTTGCTCCCAGATTCGTAGAACCGCAAGCGGAAGATATGAAGCAGATCGAAATCGACAGTCAACTAAAGGCACAAGCATTCGGAGCGAGTGCTCCAAATCCTCTTTGGCACGGCAATTTTCGTGCTCCTGTAATTGCAGCGGCGACTGACAGCTTTGGCGTGCGGCGCATGTACAACGGCAAGCTAGCGAGTATTCACAAAGGGATGGATTTTCGCGCGCACATGGGTACACCGGTGAGGGCCGGAAACAGCGGCACAGTTGTGCTTGCGCATCGGCTCTACTTTGAAGGCAACTGCGTAATCATCGATCACGGGCTGGGGTTGTATACAGTGTCGATGCATTTAAGCCGGATTGATGTGCGCCTTGGGCAGCATGTGGAGACGGGCCAGCGAGTCGGGTTGAGCGGCTCGACAGGCCGGGTCACGGGACCGCATCTGCATTGGGCGGTGCGCTGGGAAGGCGCGTATCTCGATCCTGCGAAGCTGTTTAAGTTGGATCTGAGCGGCGTGCGCTAGCGCGTTACAACTTCTTCTTCCACTTCAGCGGTGATGGAAGCGGGCACAGCGGTTCCGGTTGCCTTTTCATCGCGCAGAGCTTTGAATGCCCGGTAGACAAACCATCCCATATACCAGCCATCGATGTACTTGTACGGAGTTTCGCCGGTGGTGTAGTGGCCGCAGGGCAGCACGCGCGGCTCGAAATTCAAGCCATACTCGCGGAACGACTTCACAACCTCAAGCGAGTATTGGCGAGGAAAGGTGAGGTCGTACGTTGCATAAACCAGAAGAATTTTTTTAAGGTGCCCCGCGGCTTCTTCACCAGCCATCTTCGGGTAGTAGTAGCAGGGGCTGATGGCGGCCCAAAGTTCGCGCACGCGCTCCTGCGTCAGGCCAGCTTCTTCAAGCGCCTGCTTGATATGGCGCGTGCTTTGCCCCGCCCATGCGACGTCGCCGAATGCCGTTGAAGCGTGATTGAAGGCATTCACGCGGATGCGTTTGTCATGCGAGCTAGCCAGGTACGCATAGCAGGAGCCCAGACTGGTTCCCAGAACGCCGAAGTGCTCGTAGCCCTGCTCCTCAAGCCAGTCAAGGCAGCAGCGAATGTCAATGACGGCCTGGCGGCAAGCCATGAGGGTGCGGCCCACGTTTGCACTCACCGCATAATCGGAGCGCTCAAGTTCCGCTGGGCGGCGAATGTCGTGGTAAGGCATGGAAAGCCGAAGAGCGGAAACACCCATGCGATTAAAAATGGTGCACAGTGAATTGTGGCTGAAACCATCAGAGTTCCACTGCGGCAGGACGACGATTGCTTGCTTCGGCCGTGCCGGATCCTTGTGTTCAGGAGCCGGATACCAGCGCGCATTGACCACATCGTTTTCCGGGTGGGGCGTCCGTTCAGGGGAAGTGAAGCGAAGGAACTGCGCGGGCGCCAGCTTTCCTTCTTCTGCCATCCGCCGTATTTCAGCGTCTTGCGCGAGCGTCTCTGGCCGCACATTTGTGGGGTAAAGTTGGGGATGGCGTTCTTCAAGTCGAAAGTCCGTCGGGGCCTCGTAGCCGAAGAAGACGTCGCTGTTCTGGATGAGGAGCCTGTTGATGCGAATCATGGCGGCTTCAGCGGCGGCCGGATTGCGCTCGATCTCAGGACCGGGAATGGCATCGGCAAAACCGTTGCGCTCAAGAAACGGCGCAACCCATTCAAATCCCCAATCAAGCGGGCGCACGATTCGATTTTCATCGCGCGTGGTCAAGCGGGTTTCCCACTCGTACATCCAGCGCGAATACCATTTTTTAATCATCGATCTACGTTAATTTTACCAGTAGTGCTGACTTCTTCGAGGTGTGGTGTTGCTGATCAATCGCGGCCGAATGTCGTGAAGGAAGCTCGCACCTGGCTTACTACACGCCGCAGGCGCACATACTCTGCAATGTGCCAACCGATAGCCAAGAGTAGAAGTAGCGAGATGATGGCCTGCGAGCAAGCGCAATAAAGACACCAGACACCGAGTGCATATTGCTCAATCATGGTCAGGCGCAGGGCGAAGCAGAATCCGCCAAAGGCAACGAGCAGCAGCGGGAGGCGTTGCCGCAAAAGCGCCAGAACGAACAGCACGATATAACCGAGAATGCCAATTGCCGCCACCGGCACGTTTCCGATGACGGCGAAGGAACTGTGGTTGACAACGCCGCAGTCCCACTTTTCGTTAATCGAGCAGGGCTGCGTGCCCATGGAATAGTGCACCTGTAAAGCAAGAGACGAAACCACGACGCCGGCGAGAGCTACGAGGGCGAGAAGATACCGCATGCTTCAATTATCAACGATGCAAGGTGGAGTAGCCGCCGAGGCAAAGTCGATGGCAGGCATTAGGATTGACGCATGAGCCAGTTGATAAACCGGGGGCAGCGCGTGGCCTTCTTTGGGGGAAGCTTCGATCCTCCGCACCTTGGCCATCTTGCCGTTGCCCACGCCGCGCTGGCCGCACTTCCGCTGGACATAGTGCTATTTACGCCGGTGGGCGCGCAACCGCTGAAACCTGCAGGATCCACCGCGAGTTTCGACGATCGAGTTGAGATGACCAAGCTGGCGATTGAAGGAGAGAGAGCCTTCAGGATCTCTCTCACCGATGCACCCAAACCCAATGGAAAGCCGAATTACACGCTTGAAACATTGCTGGTCGTAAAAGAGGGGCTGCCGCCGGGGTCCCAACTCTACTTGCTGATGGGGGCCGACGCGTTTGGGGGTCTTCAACAGTGGTTTCGTGCGGCGGAGATTCCGTTTTCTGCGCCATTGATTGTTGCGTCGCGGCCGGGACAGCCGCTGCATGATATCGAGGCCCTGCTTCCCGCAGGGCTGACCATGGAACTTGAATGCGGGCCAAATCCTGCAAATTCGGACGGGGACTCGTCGAAGATTCAACTTCTGTGCTATTCCCTGGTTAACCCGGCAGGTGAGCGAGCGCCATTTTATTTGCTGCCGGAGCTGGATATTCCGATCAGTGCGTCGAAAATTCGTGAGTTGTTTCGCGACCCTGCAGGCGTTGGAACTCCCGACGCGGAGGGTGATCTGCTGCCTCAACCCGTTGCCGATTACATCCGAGCCCACGGCTTGTACCGATAAAGCCTATTTGCTGTGGCCATGCCGAAGCGATACGATTGGCATGGAGAAGTTTTGAGCCGAATGACACTTTCGCAAGCGCACCAAACGCGCATTATGGTTCAGGCCGCAGCAGCAGCCTGTGAAGACAAAAAGGGCAACGACACCCGAATTCTGGAGCTTGATCCTGTCGACTCAGGATTATCCGACTTTTTCCTGGTGACTTCTGCCACTAACGACCGCCAGGCCGTAGCAATTGCCGATGAAGTGGAAATGCGCTTGAAGCGTGAGTTTGGCGTTTTTCCGAATTCCGTTGAAGGCCGGCGCAAAGGTGACTGGGTGCTGCTCGATTACGTGGATTTCGTTGTGCACGTTTTCCTGGCCGATCGGCGCGCGTTCTACGACATTGAAAGGCTGCGCAAATCCGCGCGGCCAATTACTCCAGCCGAGTTTGACGCCGAGCTGAAGTCCACGCTGGCTGAGAAGACCCGCGCGGTTCGCAAGAAAGCGTCGAGCAAGAAGACGGCGACGGCTAAGAAGAGTGCTTCGGCGACGAAACCGAAAAAAGCAGTGAAGGCAGCGAAAACCAAGACTGCGGTTGCGAAACCGAAGCCGGCTGCTGCGAAAAAAGCGACTGCAAAGAAAGCTGGGACTAAGAAGAGAGCTTAAGCGGATTTGCAGAATGCGGATGAACGTACAAAGGGCGCCTGATCGGCGCCCTTTGTATTTTGGTTCCGGTTTTGTGGCCGGAGGTTAGAAGCTGAAGCTCATAAGCATCTGCACTACGCGGCCAGATACTGCGGAACCCTCAAACGAGCCGTAAGGGCTGCTTGGCGGCGTTACCGTGCTGGTGATGGAACCCAGACCGGTTCCGCCAGCGTTGTTTGCCGGTGCCGCGAAGTTGGCGTGGTTGAGAATGTTGTACATATTGGCACCAAGCTTGACGGTGTAGCGCTCTGCGATTTTCGTCTCCTTGTTCAGCTGGAGATCGGAGTTGAAGTAGTGCGGACCGCGGAAGCTGTTTCTTGCGATATTTCCGAAGCCGTAGCTATAAGCATAGTTTGAAGCGGTAAGTCCCGTCGGAATCGTCTTCGGAATCGACGGCACGGACGCGAACGTATCGCCCTTGAAGCAGACCTGCTGACTGATGTCCGCAGCGTTGGGCTTCTTGGAGCAGGTCATGTCGCTTCCAGATGTAATGGCCGCAAGCAGTACGCCTGTGCTCTGGCTGGCCAATTGGCGACTATTGATTGTGGAGTTGACGATGGACATCGGATAGCCGCCACGATAGAACATGTTGCCGGAAACCGACCAGCCCTCGCCTGCCGTCTTCAGAATCATGTTTGACGACTTGTAGGGAATGGCCCATACATACTGAATGCTGCTTGAATGGCGGATATCGTAGTCCGCGTTTCCGTAGGTGAGGCTGTTCATATTGGCCGGAGACAGTTGCTGCATCGGATACGTGTTCTGATAGTTGAACAATTCCAAGCCGCCGTTCGATACGAGATCGAGCGCGTGGCTGTAGGTGTAGTTCCCCATCAGAGTCAGTCCAAACTTAGCGGTGTGCTTGAAGCTGGTGGTGAGGCCGTTGTAGTTGGCCTTGCCGTTGTTGGTGAGATTGGTAACGATGTTGAACCGTGGATCCGGCGCTGTTAATGGCAGGTTGGCCATGCCGGTCGGCGAATGGATATTCCCCAAGCCGTTGTTCATCAGCGTATTCCACGAGTGGTTGCCAACATAGTTCAAGTCGATGACGTCAGATCTTGAAATCTGGAATTGCGTTTCAAGGTTGTACTCGAGGTACTTTGGCGTATGCAGGGTATCTACAACAGAGTTGTAGCTGGGCGCGGAATAGGAGCTTCCTTGCGCCTTGACTGCCGCCTGAATCTGCGACAGGGTCTGTCCGCTCTTGAAACCGGACTCGAAAGCCGATGCTGATGATTTCAGGTAGTTGTAGGCTGAACCAGAAGTCAGTGTCGGGTCGAGCAGGCCGGCGGAGCCAGTGCTGTAGGCGTAGGTCAAGTCGACCAGGTTTGGTGCGTTGAGCAGGTAACTATCAACAATAGTTCCCGGAGGAAGGTCAGAGAAGAGGCCCATGCCGCCGCGAACTACGAATCGGCCTCCCTGGCCCTGAGGCGCATAGGAGAATCCAAAACGGGGTTGATACACAGCCCAATCGGTTGCAGGAAATGCATTGCCCAGGCCGGTGCTGATCACCTGGTTGTAAGGGACGTTTGCATTGTGGGTCAGCTCTGGGAATGAGGAATTCATGCGAGCGAAGCAGTTTTGCGCGCAGGTGAAGTTGGCGTTGTGGTCCAAGCGGAACGAGAGCGTCAGCTTCAGTTTCTCTGAAGCGGCCCACTCATCCTGCGCATAAATTCCGAAGGTCATCGCGTTAATGGCAA
>JADGNO010000019.1 GCA_017883405.1 Occallatibacter sp.
GGACGATTCGGGCCAGACGCTTGATATCGAAGTGAATGGTCTCCAGGATGCTTGTGTTCGTAGCGAATCACAGGCGGAGGCGGGTCGAGCGAACGCAGCCGGTTCAGCCCCGCACGGCGCAGGATGCAGGCACAACACCTGTCGATTGGAACGCCGGGCTATCCGACGCTCAAATGGGCACCTGGCCTCTGGGGATTGCGGATTCGATGGGGGAGAGGGCTCGCTGAGATTGTGCTCGCATCGTGACCGCCGTCACATTCAGGTCGATGTGAGCTACCTCACACTTTTCTCCAACAGGGCAGTTGCGTTTGTGATTTGGCTCACCGAGGTCCCCCAATGAAGAACATGTTGGTTCCCTCCTTTTTAGCCTGCGTATTGGTTTTTACGACTTTGGCAGTGATTCTGTGGACGCCCCTTCAAGCGAGCGCGATTCCCGTGTTTGTTTATCAGCGCATAGCGCAACGAGCGCAACTTGATTGTTTGAGCCAGTCACTTTTGAAACAGGCATTTTTGAAACAGGAGAAGACATGAGAAGGATTGCATTTGTAATAGGCGCAGTAATTGCGGAGTTGAGCTTAGCGGCGTTTGCCGGCACGATTCACGGCAAGGTTTCCGGAGTCAGCGGCGAGTCAGTTGTGTATGTGGAAGCGGTGGCCGGCAAGACGTTTCCGGCTCCGACGGCAACCATCACCATGGACCAGAAGGGGCTGATGTTTGCGCCACACATTGCGGTGGTGCAGCAGGGCGCGACGATTGAATTCCTGAACAGCGACAGCGTAGCGCATAACGTGTTCTGGCCGTCGGTTGGCGGCAACAAGAAGCTGACCCACAATCTTGGCACGTGGCCGAGAGGGGAGAAGAAGGCGTTCAAGTTCGATAACCCCGGGGTGATTCCGCTGCTCTGCAATGTGCATCCGGAGATGTCGGCATATGTGATTGTTTCTCCCACGCCTTACTTTGCGATGACGAAGGATGGGGAATTCAAGATTGAGAACGTGCCGGACGGCGCCTACACCGTGACGGCGTGGCATGAGGGCGCCAAGAGCAAGTCGAATCCCGTGAAGGTGACTGGGGGCACAGCGGCCGACTTCACATTGAGCAAGTAAGGCAATTCAGCGGCGGGACAATGCGGTTCCGCCGCTCAACGCGTTTCGGTCACTGGATAGGTCGCCATGCAGAAGCGATTTGTCGACAAGAAGGTTGACAGGGATTGGTTGAACACCAACTTTCCCTGCATGATGGCCTGTCCCGCTCACACCAACGCGGGACGATATGTGTCGCTGATTGCGGAGCGCGAGTTTGAAGAGGCCTATCGCATTGCGCGCGAGCCGAATCCGATGGCGAGCATTTGCGGGCGGGTGTGCGCGCATCCGTGCGAGACGGCCTGCAGGCGCGGCGAGATTGACAAGCCCATCGCTATCCGGGCGCTTAAGCGATTTCTGACGGAACAATACGGGCCTGAGTCGCGGCACCCCGTGGATGTGAACGCCGGCAGGGTGCAGCCCAAACTCGACTTACGCGTTGCGATTGTGGGCGCGGGGCCGGTGGGGCTATCGGCAGCGCACGACCTTGCGCTGATGGGCTACGGCGTTACGATCTTTGAAGCGTCACAGGTGGCGGGCGGAATGCTGTACCTGGGGCTGCCCGAGTATCGCCTGCCGCGCGATGTGGTGGAAGCGCAGGTGCGGGAGATACTCGCGACAGGCGATATCACCCTCAAATTGAATCATGCGGCGGGAAAGGATTTTACAGTCGCCGACTTGCGGCGCGACTTCGGTGCGGTGCTGATTGCGGTGGGTGCGCATCGCAGCCGCGATCTTACAATCCCCGGCGTGAACCTGGACGGGGTTTACAAGGGCATCGACTTTCTGCTGAATGTGAATCTGGGATACACATTCACGATTGGGAAGAAGGTGCTGGTGATTGGCGGCGGCAACGTGGCGATGGACGTGGCCCGGTCCGCAGCGCGTGAGGTGTTGAAGCAGCATGCGGGGGGCGTGGAGCACTTCGAGCCTTCGCAGGGCAACATGGATGCGGTGGCTGCGCGCGAGATGATGGACGTCTCGCTATCTGCGCTGCGGCTTGGCGCCCAGGAAGTGCACCTGGTGTGCCTTGAGAACCGCGCAGAGATGCCTGCCGCGCTTGAAGAGATTGAAGAAGCGGAAGAAGAGGGCATCATAATTCATGCGGGATTCGGACCGAAGGAGATCATCGGCGAGAACGGGCACGCGGTGGCGCTGGAGGTGCTCAAGACCAAGTCGGTGTTCGATGCGAACCGGCGATTTAGTCCTACTTTCTTTGAGAACAGCGAAACACGCCTTGTGTGCGACACCATCATTATGGCCATTGGCCAGTCGCCGAACCTGCAGTTCCTTGGACCCGACGATGGTGTGGATGTATCGCCGAGGGGATTGATCGCGGTGAACCCGCAAACGCTGATGACCTCAGCAATTGGTGTGTTTGCAGGCGGCGATTGTGTATTTGGGCCGCGGCTCATTATCGATAGCGTTGCCGATGGCAAGCGCGCCGCAGTGGGCATCGATGAGTTTCTGCGCGGAACCGTGCACCCCGACCCGGTGATTGAAGTTGAAGTGCTTGAGCGTCATCGCATGCCGCTTGATTTGCTCGATCTGGTGAGGCCGACGATTCCCATGCTGCCTCTCAATCGCCGCACCGGAGTGACCGAGGTCGAGATCGGCTTCAACGAAGAAGAGGCCGTGGCCGAGGCGCAACGGTGCCTGCACTGCTGGGTCAACACCGTGTTTGAAGGCAATGCAGAGGACGCTACGGAGTGCATTCTGTGCGGCGGATGCGTTGACGTTTGTCCGGAAAACTGCTTCGAACTCGTCTCGCTCGACCGCATCGCATTCGACGAAACGACAACAGGACAGCTTGCAGAGGTTCGCAATCTGCTTGGAGTGGAGCTTGACGACATCATGGCGGAGGAGCTTGGCGTGATCGCCGGGTCGGTCATGCTGAAGGACGAAACGCGCTGCATTCGCTGTGGGCTCTGCGCGGAGCGTTGTCCCGCCGGCACCATCACCATGGAATCATTCAACCTGATTTCCGCAGACCCGACCGGCCTCATCTCAATCGAGTCAATCGATCGCTCATTCCGGTCCAATCCTGCGCCGGCAGGCGCGCTGAAGAGGTGACCATGTCCGAGACAACACCCGCAACGACGCGAAAGCTCCCGGCAGACTTCGATCGAAGAGCCTTCTTCACCAAGATTGGACTCGGATCGCTCGGCATTGCCGCAGCCGGCACGATCGTCTTCTCCTACGAATATCTGTCGCCTAACGTCCTCTACGAGCCATCGGCCATCATTAACGCCGGCAAGCCTGAGAGCTTCGCGTTGAATTCGGTGACCATGGACGTGAACTCCGGAATCTACCTGGTTCGAGCCGATGAGGGCTACTTCGCGCTTAATGCCGTGTGCACACACCTGGGCTGCCTGACGGCGTGGAACCAGGACCTTGGCATTATTGCGTGTCCGTGCCACGGCAGCAAATTCAAGCGCACGGGAGAAAAGATTGAGGGCCCCGCACCCAAGCCATTGCCCTGGCTCAAGACTTGGGTTAGCGATGAAGGCGACTTGATGGTCGATCGCTCCACTGACATTCCGCCGCTGCAGTATTTGAGGATATGAGCATGGCCGTCAAAACCGCCGCGATGGTGGACAAACTGCGCGCCAGCCGGGTGTGGCGATCCGTGTTCCGAAGCGGAACGGGCAACAGCACGCTTCACCGCGCGCTTGCCATCCAGCAGAGTATCTTTCTTCACCTGTTCTCCACCAAGGTCCGCAAGCGCATGGTGGGCTTCAGCGCGACATGGTATCTGGGCACGCTGACATTCGGGACATTCCTGATCCTGGTGATTACGGGCATCCTGCTGATGCTCTACTACCACCCGTCGGTGCCGCAGGCTTATGCAGATATGAAAGACCTGCAGTTTGTTGTCTCGTCGGGACTCTTCCTGAGAAACCTGCATCGCTGGTCGGCGCAGTTAATGGTCTTTTTTGTTTTCGCGCACATGTTCAAGGTGTTTTATCGTGGCGCATACCGGACGCCGCGTGAATTCAACTGGGTGATCGGCGTGATGCTTCTGATCATCACGTTGCTTCTGAGTTACACCGGCTACCTGTTGCCATGGGATCAGCTTGCCTTCTGGGCGATCACTGTTGGTTCAAATCTTTCGTCCGCGGTTCCATTCGTCGGAAACAAGATCCACTTCCTGCTGCTGGGCGGCAACCAGGTAAATGCGAACGCTCTGCTGCGCTTTTATGTTCTGCACTGCGTGGTTCTTCCGCTTGCGGCCATTCTGTTTATCGCCGTGCATTTCTGGCGCATTCGCAAAGACGGCGGGCTTTACGTGCAGCAGTCGGAGCCCAAGCCGCAACAAGCCAAGGACAGAACAAGCGCCGCGACGGAGGTGAAATGAGCGACCCAAAAGACTTTGTTGCGGGCATCGACTCTGATCAACGGCGGTCACCCACGCGTGTCGCATTCGTTACGCGTCGCACATCGGCGCAGGTGACGGTCAACCGCGAGGATCAAGTTCAGACGTACCCTGAGGTGCTGTTCCGAGCTGCGCTGGCGATTGAGACGCTGGCGATTGCGCTGGTGGGTTTCTCGCTGATGTTCAACGCGCCTCTCGAGGGCCTCGCCGACCCAACGCACACACCGAATCCGGCCAAGGCGCCGTGGTATTTCCTCGGGTTGCAGGAACTGTTGCACTATTTTCCGCCCGTGGTGGCAGGCGTACTGGTGCCATCGCTGTTGATCATCGCGCTCATCGTGATTCCGTACTTCAACATCAACATTGAGGCCAACGGATTGTTCCTGAAAGACCGCACGACGCGGCTCCGCATCTTTTATGTTGCGGCCTTGGGGATCCTGATCTTTCTGTTAGCGTTTCACGTCTATGTCGCGGTGGGGCCGACGGTGGTGGTTGCCGTTGCCATGATTGTGGCGGCGAACAGCACGCCGGAGTCTCCCTGGCGGTTGAGCCGGTACCTGGCCAGGAGGCCGCTTGCCTACTGGATCATGACGTGGTTCCTGCTCGAACTGATTGTGCTGACTGCCGTGGGCACGTGGTTCCGGGGGCCGGGTTGGGCTTGGGTGTTGCCGTGGAGGGGTTACTAAGTGCATGTGATAAGAAAGTATCTTTCCATTTCATGGCATGCGCTGTTTGGTGATGCTGTAAGAGCCTTCGGCGTGGTCAGCGTAGTTCTATTGCTGGCGCTTGCAATTGCTCCGGCAAAGGACCACTTCGCCCAGTGGCATAGTTATCAGCGTCACTATCTTGCGTTGATCCACGACCGCGGAGACGCGATAACGCTGCGCCGCCGGTTCCAGCCGGGCATTCATCAGATATGGCTTCCGGAACTCGGCGTGGTGGATCGTTGTACGACTTGCCACCTAGGTTTGAATGAGGCCGGGCTGGGCGATGTGAGCCAGCAGCCTTTCCGCAAGCATCCGGCGATTCCGCACACGGTTGACGGATTTGGATGCGTGATTTGCCACGGCGGTCAAGGGCCGGCCACCACGGTTGAGGAGGCGCACCACAGCGAGCGTGCCGGTGAAGAACCGATATTGCCTGCGCGCTTTATTGAATCCGGATGCGGCCAATGTCACCAGAATGCGTTGCCCGGGACGCCACAACTCAACCTGGGCAGAGCGATGCTGACTCGTTACGGCTGCGTACACTGCCACACCATTACGCTGCCGGGTGGTACCAAGGTGAGCGCTACCGATCATCCTCCGTCGCTGGTACACATTGCCGACAAGACCACGCGCGAATGGATCTATAGCTGGCTCAAGGGCCCTCAGGCCTATGCGGCGTCAACCACGATGCCTAACTACAAACTTAGCGACGCGGATGCCGGCGATATCTCAGCGTATCTAATGAGCAGCAGCACGCCGCATGAAGGCGACACGGCCGCGGCCACGCTCAAGACGGTGGCAAACGCGGACTCGACCGCAGGGCCGAGCCTCTATGGCCAATCGTTCTGCGCATCGTGCCACGCGGTTCAGAATGCGGCGGGAAACCTGGTGGGCGGTGATGTGGGCCCGGAGTTGACGCGCATCGGCAACAAGGCAAAGCCTGAGTGGCTGGCTGCATGGCTGGCGAACCCTCGCGTTTACGATGCGACCACTCCGATGCCGCACTATCGCTTCACGCCGCAACAGGTGGCGACCCTGACGGCATTTTTACAGGCTAAGTCTGATCCGGATTACGGCACGGGTGTTCACCTAGATACAGCCAGCGCGGCGCAGATTGCACACGGCAGAGAACTCATTGTTGAGTTGGGATGTGCTGCCTGTCATGAGATCAACGGAGTGCAAAAGCCGGAGAACTTTGCGCCCGACCTCAGCACCATTGGGAGCAAGCCGCTGGCGCAGATCGCGTTCGTGCCTGACATTGAGCACTCGCTGCCGGGTTACATCGTGGCCAAGATTCGCAAGCCGCGGCAGTTCGGCGCAAGCATGAAGATGCCGCAGTTCGCGCTGACCGCACCGCAAACGGATGCCTTGACAGCGGCGCTGCTGGCGTTGACAAACCGCGGACACTCGATGCCGGACACCTTGCGGGTCGCGGCTGTTCCGGAAACGAAATACCAACCTGCCGGACACGCGGGTAAGCTGATGACTGAACTCGCATGCTTCAGTTGTCATCGCATCAACGGGCGGGGTAGCGACATGGCGCCGGATCTCACGTGGGAAGGGAGCGCGGTGCAGCGGCAGTGGCTCACTGACTTTCTTCGCAACCCCAACACGCTGCGGCCTTCGCTCATTCGACGCATGCCGCGGTTCAACCTGAGTGACAGTGAGAACAAGGAATTAACGGACTACATCCTGGCTGTTTATCAATCGCCGTCGGTTGACGCCGACGCCGTGCCGGAAGCTTCGCATGCTGCTGACACGGTGGAGCACGGCAGACAGCTGTTCTATTCGAAGTACGCATGCCAGTCATGCCACATTGCCAACGCCAAGATCGACAAGGGATACATTGGGCCAACGCTTACCGAGGTGGGTTCGCGGCTTACACCGGCGTGGATTTATGCGTGGCTCAAGAACCCGCAGGCGTTGCGTCCCGGCACGCCGGAACCGAACCAGAACATGAGTGATGATGACGCGCGCGCACTTGCGGCGTTCCTGATGTCGCTGAAGGTTCAAGGTACGCACGGAGCAAAGCTATGATCGGGCCAGTCCGTTCAAACACGTTGTCTGCATGCACCGTGATGGGCACGATTCTCGCGATAGCGAGTGTGGCGGGCTGCAAGCATCCGGCTCAGCAGGCGGGAACCCTGAAGGCTACAGCGGCGGGAACCGCTCTTGTAGAATCCAGCGGTAGCCACCAGTTGGGCGCTACCGGCACGGCGCTTAAGGATCCCCTGGTGGTACAGGTCAACGACGATCAGGGGACGGCGGTCGCCGGAGCGCTGGTTGAATTTCATGGGCCGTCCGGGGTGAGCTTCGAGCCGGCTGCGATGCTGACCGATTCAAGCGGACAGGCAACCACCGCGGTAACTCTGGGTACGGCTGCAGGACGATACCAACTCAGCGCTGTCACGGCGGGGAAGTCGAAGGCGGTGACGCTTGAAACCGTGGAGACGGCTCTCGGCTATCAGCAGAGACTGGGGTCCATTCTTAACGCCAAGTACTGCAGCCGATGCCATGATCCGGAATCGTCTCCCGAGCAGGTTTCGAACTTTGACAACCTGGAAGTCAAGCCTCACGCATTTGCCGAAGGCAATACGCTGAACAAGATGACTGATCCGGATCTCATGGCCATTATTCAGCACGGCGGACCTGCGTTGAATCGGTCGGCGCTGATGCCGCCTTATGGAAACACTCTCAGTCCAGCGGATGTGCGGGCGCTGATACTGTACATTCGCGCTGTTGCCGATCCGCCTTATGAGCCCGCAGGCACGGTCTATGCGCGCAAATAAGTGGGGCGTCGAGGTAGCGTTCGATTGTCAATTTCCGCGCGAGGCAACTACTGCATGAGGGTCGAGCATTGCGGAATCGGGAATCCGGGCAATAATCGCAGTTCCAAGTGTTCGTGTCTCTTAAAATGAGGACTCGGAAGGAACAGCTCCGAAAGCTATCTACAAACCCTCCTACCGTTTCAGAGAAGCCACAGCTCCGCGGGGGAACCGAAGCTGTACGTTGCGCAACAGAAATCCTCACCCGCATTCCCCACCAGCGGTTGACCCGTTTTACAC
>JADGNO010000097.1 GCA_017883405.1 Occallatibacter sp.
AATCCAGCTTCAGGCATTGGTTGAGTTCCGCTTGGGCTGGCATGACAACCTTTTAAGCCAGAGAATTCCGATCAAGCGGAGGCATGCATCTCCAGACACTTTTGTCTGGAACGCCGCATGGACAGGAGATCTATGGTGTTGAACCGGTGGGCGGTCGTGCCGCCGAAACGATCAGCGCCGCTTTGCGCGGCTGGAAGTTGATTTGGTGACCGGGGTTTTTGCCTCGGCCTTGGGCATTGCCGCTTTCATCTGATCACCGGCCTGATTAATCATCTGCCATGCCCACAGGGCGGGATTCATCATGGCATCGTCCCATTTTGGCGGCTCGCCGGACCCGTCTTTGGCTGTTTTTTCCTCCGGATGGGCCAGGAGCGCCTTCTGGTATTGCAGGGTCTTGATGGAAAGCTGCAGCAGGCCAAGGTTGGCATTGAGCCAGTGCTCCACCGTTTCCAGTTCGGAGATCTTCTTCTCGACTTCCTTCAAGTCAAGCACGGGGAACATAAGGCTCTGGAAAGGATAACCGGCCGGACTGGCCATTTTTTGCATCAGATCAAAATAGTCTTGCGGGGAAACAGGCTTGGGCATCGCTTGGCTAGCCGTGTTTTCGAATGAAGTCGCGAACCTGGGGGTAAATCACTTCGCGGTATTTACGTCCGCTGAAAATGCCATAGTGCCCGACATTCGTTGCCAGCAGATGCTTCTTGCGTGCGGCGGGGATTCCGCTGCACAACCCGTGTGCAGCCTCGGTCTGGCCGACGCCGGAAATATCATCGAGTTCGCCTTCTATGCTGAACAGCGCGGTCTTCCTGATCTTGGCAGGTTCCACCAGTTCGCCTGCCACGTGCATGGTTCCCGATGGCAGCGCGTGTTCCTGGAAAACCATGCGCACGGTTTCAAGGTAATACTCCGCGGGCAGATCCATCACGGCGTTGTATTCATCGTAAAAGCGCTTGTGCGCATCCGCGCTTTCGCCGTCTCCCGCGACAAGGTGTTCGTAAAAGTCCCAGTGCGAGTCGACATGCCTGCCGGGATTCATGGCGACAAATCCCGACCATTGCAGGAAGCCGGGGTAGACGCGGCGCATGGCGCCCGGGTACTTGGTCGGCACGCGCTGGATGACATGCTGTTCGAACCAGGAAATCGGGCGATGCTTTGCAAAGGTGTTGACGTCAGTTGGGCTGTTGCGCGTATCGATGGGGCCGCCCATCATGGTCATGGTTCTAGGCTGCTGCGTGTCCCCTTGGGCCGCCAGCAGCGAAACGGCAGCCAAGACCGGCACGGTCGGCTGGCACACCGAAATGACATGCACATCCGGACCAAGCAGCCGGATGAATTCCTGCACATAGGCGACATAATCGTCAAAATGGAATGGCCCCACGCTGAACGGAATGTCGCGGGCATCCTTCCAGTCGGTAATGTAAACCTCATGGTCGCACAGCATGGTGCGCACCGTATCACGCAACAACGTCGCAAAATGCCCAGACAGCGGCGCGACAACGAGCACCTTCGGCTGATTCATCACACCGGGTTTCACAAAGCGCAGCAAGCGACAAAACGGCTTGTCCGCTGCCACTTCCTCATACACCGGCACTTTGCGTTTGGCGACGACCACGGAATCGATGCCAAACTCCGGCTTGCCGTAGCGTTGCGTAATGCGAAGCAAGAGTTCGAATCCGGCGGCGTACTTGTGGCTGCTCGGCACATAAGCGAGCGGGCTGAACGGATTTGCGTACGCATCGGCACCGAACTCGGCGAGAAGTCGCCAAGGCTCAAGAAAAGCTCGCTGGAACTCGTGAAGCGGATAGAGCATCGGAATCCCAAAAGAATAATAAACTATTATTACTTTATTGCAATACATACACAATGTACAGTGTATCTGCAGGTGTCATATCTCAATCAGTAGCGCTTTTCCCACCCACTTTTGGCATTCCTCAATAGTTGCCTGATGGTGGCAAAAGTCTTGTCAATCTCTTGCCTCTACCCTAAATACGATCAAACTTAATATGGTCAACGCTCAAACTAATTCACAAGTGTTTGATTTTACGCTATTTCAACCTATTGAGCCATTTGATGTTGGTGTGCTCAAGCTCGATGGCGTAAATGACATGTATTTTGAGCAATCCGGTAACCCTCAGGGAGTCCCGGTGGTTTTCTTGCACGGCGGACCCGGTGCCGGGTCAAGTCCCTCGCATCGACAGTTCTTTGATCCCGGGTTCTATCGCATCGTCATTTTCGACCAGCGCGGCGCGGGACGCTCAACGCCCCTTGGCAGCCTGCACAACAACACGACGCCTCACCTGATTGCCGACCTGGAGCGGCTACGCGCGCAACTGGGGCTGCAGGAGTGGATCGTGTTTGGAGGCTCTTGGGGCAGCACGCTGGCACTGGCGTATGCCGAACAATATCCCGAGCGTTGTCTTGCGCTGGTGCTGCGCGGCATCTTTCTTTGCCGGCCCAGCGAGATCGAGTGGTTCCTGTACGGCCTGCGCAACATCTTTCCCGAGGCGTGGCACACATTCTCGAGCCACCTCCCGGCATCCGAGCGCGGAAACATACTTGACGCATACTACCGTCTGCTCAACGATTCCAACCCCGAAGTGCAGCTGTCCGCGGCACGCTCCTGGAGTATTTATGAAGGCTCCTGTTCCACGCTCCTGCCCAACAGGGAAATAATGGCCAGCTTCGCGTCAGACCGCGTGGCGCTCGGCCTGGCCCGCATCGAAGCGCACTATTTCAAGCACAACATCTTTCTGCCGCATAATTTCCTGCTTGAAAACCTGCCGAAAATTCGCCATCTCCCGGCGACGATTGTGCAGGGGCGCTACGATATGGTCTGCCCGATTGTTTCTGCCGACGATCTGCATCGCGCCTGGCCGGAAGCAAAGTACCGCATCATCGATGCTGCCGGCCATTCCGCCTTCGAGCCCGGCATTCGCAGCGCACTGGTCGCTGCCATGGAAGAACTCAAGAAGGAACTCGGGTAACACGCGGCTGGAAGTGCAAGAGTCACACGCCCGGCATTCAGCGATGGGACGCGGAGCACTCGACCTTGGTAAGGCGCGCAGTGAGAGAGGCAACAACGGCGCACCAGGCGCGCGCAGAGCCCTGGTGCAGGGTGTCAGGCGTCGTCGCGCATCAATGCGACAATATCCTCCGAGTAGCCGCGTAATTTGTCCTGCAGATGCGCCCGCTGCCGCGCCGTCGCGTGATCGACCACCCACGCGACCAGCGCAGGCACTTCGCGCCCCCAGCGTTCGGTCTCTGCACGGTAGTGCGCCGCACGCAATTGCTCGGGCGCGAGCATAAGGACACGCACGCTGGCGATCAATTCTCCGCGCGGCGGCCTCGATCTAAGGACAGCCAGAAACTCGGCCTGAAGCTGCTTGCGCTCAGCGAAGCGCATCTCGTCGGTAAGCGGCATGCGGCGCAGCGTCAGTTCGACATAGTCACGTTGTTCAGGCATCAGCGATCCGAGCCACGATTCGAGATTGTCAACATAGCGCGCAGTGCGCGCCTCGAAGCGTTCGTCGTAGGGCAGATTGATATGCTCGCGTGCGAATTGTTCGTTGCCCTTCGCGAGGCGCGCTTCCAATGTCTTTATCTGCCCGGCATCGAGCTTCTGCAGGAAGTCTGCAATGTCCCCGAGCGCTCGCTCTCCCAGACGCGCTGCAAATGCTTTCCCCTGAGCATAGAGGCGATCGACCTCTTTCCCCGTCACCGGCCCGTCGCTGTGCCGAATGGCATCTTCAAGCAGGCGACGGTATTCGGGCAGCTCGGAATTGCGATGCCACGCGAGGAGATTGGCGAGACGCTCCCTGGCGAAATCGCGCTGCTCATCCTGCAAATCGAAATAATCATCGATAAACCACGTCAGCAGCGGGACAGCGTTGTTGTAGGCCACAGTATTCACGCTGCAAGCCGCCAGGAAGCTAATCATCAAGGCCACCAATATCAGGTTGCAGAGTCTCATGGCTGAACTACCAGAACAATGTCCTCAGGAAACTTACCAGGGTATGGCCTTGCGGTCACGGAAGAAGCTGCCGGTCGGGCCGGCGCTGGGGAGCAGGCAGAGCCAGACGGCGG
>JADGNO010000098.1 GCA_017883405.1 Occallatibacter sp.
GGCGAGTATGGCATCGATGGCTTCTACATTGGCGTGCCGTGCAAGCTGGGCGCGGCGGGACTGGAGCAGATTATCCAGATCAAGCTGACGGCGGAAGAAGATGCTGCACTGAAGAAGAGCGCGGCGGCGGTGAAGGAACTCTGCGACGTTATCGGGGTTTAGCCGTCGACTGAAGACACTGACGGCGCATCTCTTTCGAGATGCGCCGTTTTTCTTGTGTTGCGCGAGTGTTTAAGGCTTGGCCTTTTTGTCGTCCGTTGCTGGCTTGGCGGCCGGCTTGGCGGCTGCTGCCGACTTCGGCTTCCAGTAGCCGGGATCGGCCTTGATGAACGCTTCTGGCACATAGCTTTGGGCGGGGTTGACGGAATAGATTTCTGTGCGATCCTCATCGAGCGCCGCGGCGCGCAATTCAGCCATCTTTTTCTTGTCTGGGTCGGTCAGACTTCCTTGAACCTTCTCGTTGTCTGCGAAGCCGGTGTCGACGTCATCCAGCGACTTGTCTGGACTCAAAAACACATAGAAGCCGCCATCTTCGCCGTATTCGGCGCGGAAGGTATCCCAATGCGCGGTGGGTCCCGCCTTCTGCCACAGACTGACCCACATCTTAGCCAACTCGTTAAATTCCTTGCCGTGGCCCGGGCGAACGTGGACGACGTTGGCTTCGAGGTAACGCATGTGGAAGAGATCAACCTCCGGGCGCAGGCTTAGATCGTCGACGTAGCTGAAGATGATCTGTTTGGAATCAGCCAGAAGGTCACCATCCGCAACGTTGATGGGCTCAAGCGCTGACGCAACGCCCGGGGCCTCGTAGATTTTGTTGGCTTTTGCCAGTTCGCCGAAAGAGTCGAATCCCGAGATGTAGAGGGCTCGCGGCTTGCCTGACATTGAGTTGTACGCCCAATAATTGATGGGGTACTTAGCCTTGGTCATTGCCTGAACGAAGGCGCTCTCCGTCTTGTCATGCGCAAGGCCGCCCTTGCCGGGCTTGGTGTATTCGACGGTGATTTGCAGATACTTCGGCGGCTTCATGGGTGCGGGTGATTGATCCTGCGCTGCGGCCATCGTGATACCGGAAACCGCAAAGGACAGTCCCAGAAACAGGGAGCTGATCTTTCTCATTCTGATTTCTCCTTCAAATTTGGCTCAATGGCCGCAAGAGTGGGGACCGTACGGATGGGGAATCGCTGCGATCAGAGCCAGTGTGTTTGTACGCTCTTATGCGCAAGGATGTAAAGGTGTTTTCCATGTTCTGGATGGACCACACGCCCAAATTTGCGTTTTGGAGAATGAAGAGCGGACCGATCAGTCCATCGAGACGCTGAGCTGGTGGCGGACGTCGGCACCGCGAATCCAGAAGATGACGTCCGTCGCGATGTTCGATGCGTGGTCTGCGATGCGTTCAAGATTCTTGGCCACGAGGATGCCCTTCATAGCCTGTTGGGTGCACTCCGGCTTGTCTTCAATGAGCTGCAGCAGGTCAGTGTGGGCGCGGCGATTCATGCGATCGATCTCATCATCCATTTCGCGGACTGACTCAGCCAGCCGCGCATCACCGTCGAGCAGCGCCTGCACCGCCGAGCGAATCATGCGGCCTGCGTATTCGCCCATGGCTGCGAAGTCCACCGGCAAGTCGACTTCTTCAAGATTTAAAAACTCTTTGGTGCGGCGAGCGATGCCCATTGACTGGTCGCCGATGCGCTCCAGGTCGCCGTTGATCTTGATGACGGCAAGAATAAAGCGCAGATCGATGGCCATGGGCTGCTCTTTGGCCAGCAGCTCGTAGGCCATTTCGTCCAGCTCGCGCTGCGCGGTGTTGATGGCGGTTTCATTCTGCTTTACGTACTTGCAGAGAGCTTTGTCGCGCTGTAGAAACGCATCCACCGCGGAGTCGACCGCCTGCTGCGCAAGTGCAGCCATAGCCATCAGCTTGTCTTTGAGTTCGGCCAGTTGCTGGTGAAAATGAATGCGCGGCACGGCAATTCTCCCTGATCCTTCATTGTGCATCATGCACTGTTACAGGATGGCTAAATTCCCGGCGCGCATCAGAATTGTTACGCCACCGGGAAATGGGTCTTATCAAGATAAGACGCAGCTTAGCGCATTTTGGGATGGTGCGCGACCGCCGAACGCGTGACCAAAGTTATGCGGGCGCGCGATTAAATGCAGTGGTTAGCCCTGAATCACGTCGTTTTCGAGCGTGCCGATGGGGTCGATCGTGATGCGAACTCGATCGCCCGCGGCCAGCGTAAACGAGTCCGGCGGAACGATGCCGGTGCCCGTCATGAGCAGCGCGCCCGACGGAAAATTGTTGTCGCGGAACAGATATTCGACCAGTGATTTTGGATCGCGCTTGAGTTCGGCTAACGAAGTGGCGGCGGAGAACACGGTCGCGCCGTTACGCATGATTTCAAGCTGAATGGGCGTCGTCGTGGGCAGGGGCTCCGAACTGATGAGGACGCACGGCCCGAGGCCAGCGCTGCGGTCGTACACCTTGGCCTGCGGAAGATAAAGCGGATTCTCTCCCTCAATGTCGCGCGAGCTCATGTCGTTGCCGATCGTGTAGCCAATAATCTGGCCGCGGTTGTTGATCAGCAGCGTGAGCTCCGGCTCAGGCACATTCCACTTCGAATCCGACCTGATGCGGACTGACGTTCCCGGCGCTGCCACGCGGCTGGCCATGGCTTTGAAAAAAAGCTCGGGACGTTCGGCCGAATAGACGCGATCGTAAAAGTCGCCTCCGCCCGCGGATTTCGCTTCTTCCATGCGTGCGCTGCGGCTGCGGTAGTAGGTAACGCCTGCGGCCCACACTTCCTGTGTGGCGACGGGCGCAAGAATTTGCGCGGATGCAAAATCGGCAGCGGGCTTGCCCTGGCTTACGACAGAGCGAAGATAGCCGCCCAGGTCGGCGTGGGTCACAAGTGCATCCCACGAGGTTTCGGGGACGAGGTAGTAGTTGCCGTCTTGCTCAGCGTAGTTTCCAGCGGCGGTGCGATAGAGTTTCACGCGTGCTTCTCCAGTTTCTCAATGATTTTATCGACATCATAGACACAACCTGCCCAGACGCCGCCGCTTGCATGCACAAGCGAGGCCCACAGGCGCGTATCTTCAGGCAGTTCAGGATGCGGCGTAAGGTCAGGCCGCGGCTGGCGCTGGGCAAGGATCTCAGTGCCCTTCTTGGCGCCGAACGTTCCGTTGGCATCGCCCACCAGGTGCACCGAACCAATAAACGTATTGCGATCGATGATGATTTCAATCTGATCGCCTTCCTGCACTTTGCCGATGGGTCCGCCGGCCAGTGCTTCAGGCGAGATGTGGCCAATGCAGGCTCCCGTTGAAACGCCGCTGAAGCGCGCATCGGTCAGGCAGGCTACGGGCCGCTTGTATTTGAGCTGCTTGAGCGCCGAAGTGATCTGGTAAATCTCCTGCATGCCTGCGCCGCGCGGGCCGCCGCAGATGAGCACCACCACATCGCCTTCCAAAACCTGGCCATGCTTGATGGCGGCGATGGCGGCTTCTTCTGTGACAAACACGCGTGCCGGGCCGGTGTGGCGATAGACGTTGTCCGCATCAACGGCAGATGGATCGATGGCCGTGCACTTGATGACCGAGCCCTCAGGCGTGAGATTGCCAACCGGGAAACACACAGTCGACGACAAGCCACGCGAGCGGGCAACGTCAGGCGACATGATCACATCGTCAGGATCGATGCCGTCGCGCTCGGTGAGCTCTTTGCGCAAGCGGAAGCGGCGTTCGCTCTGCTCCCACCAGTCAAGGCTGGCGTCGAGCGTTTCGCCGGTCACGGTTTTCACATTCTTGTCGATGAGTCCAGCGCGGCGCAGGTGCAGCATCACCTCAGGCACTCCGCCGGCAAGAAACACCTGCACGGTGGCAAAGTGGCGCGGGCCGTTGGGCAACGCGTCCACAAGGCGCGGCACCAGGCGATTGACTTCAGTCCAGTCGGCAACCGTAGGGCGATCGATACCGGCCATGTATGCGATGGCGGGAATGTGCAAAAGTAGATTTGTTGATCCGCCGAACGCGCAGTGCACAATCATGGCGTTGTAGAGCGAGGCTGGCGTAAGAACGTTTTCAGTGCCGATGCCCATGTCGTACATGCGCATGATGGCGCGGCTTGAGCGGCGCGCGGCGTCAAGCCAGATGGGCTGGCCCGAGGGAGCAAGTGCTGTGTGCGGCAGTGACAGCCCCAGAGCTTCGCCGACGACTTGCGAGGTTGCGGCCGTTCCCAGGAACTGGCAGCCGCCGCCAGGCGATGCGCAGGCGCGGCAACCCACCTCGGCCGCATACTCAAGCGTGATCTGGTTTTGAGAGAAGCGCGTGCCGATGGTCTGCACTTTGCCGGCGTCTTCGCCTTCGTCTGCCAGCAATGTGACTCCGCCGGGAACCAGGATCGACGGCTTTTTGCCGGACGAGGCCAAAGCCATCATCATGGCGGGCAGGCCCTTGTCGCATGTAGCCACGCCGATAACGCCCTTGCGCGTGGGCAGCGAGCGCATCAGCCGGCGCAAAACCATGGACGCGTCGTTGCGGTACGGCAGCGAATCCAGCATGCCGGCTGTGCCTTGCGTGCGGCCGTCACAAGGATCGGTGCAGGCTCCGGCAAACGGAACAGCGCGCAGCTCTTTCAATTCGCGTGCTGCCTCGGCAACCAGCAGGCCCACTTCCCAGTGCCCGGTGTGATAGCCAAGCGCAATGGCCTCGCCGTTTTCGCCGCGCATGCCGCCGTGGGTACTCAGGATGAGGAACTCGGGATCGAGCAGACGGTTGGGCGCCCATCCCATGCCCGCACTTTGCGAAAGGCCAAAGAGATTGCCGCTGGGCGCGGAGAGCAGCATTTCCGCCGTGATGGGCAGTTGCCCCGCGGGGCCAGGAGCGTGTGTGCGAACGCTGAAAAGATCGGAGTCAGCTGACTCCAGTACCGAAGTGAGAGAAACGGGCGCGATGGGAGTACCCTTTCAAACGGCAAAACAAGTTTGGAATCAATGCGCGGCGAGCGGAGAAAGCGCCTTTTAAGTATAGATAATGGGCGCGCCGTTGGAGAAGCGGCGGCACGAAATGTTATAAAGCTGTGTGTCCAACGAACAGCTGAAACTCGCACTGAAAGCCAAGGCGGATTTGCGTCGCCGCTGGCTCTATTTAATGCCCATCGTCTTCTTTACTTATAGCCTTGCCTACCTGGGCCGCTCGAACTTTGGATTTGGCGCAGCAGCGGGCCTGGCCAAGAGCCTGAATATCACCGAATCGCGGGCTGCATTTCTGGGGTCGGTGTTCTTCATCGGCTACTTTTTGTTTCAGATTCCCGCAGCCTCGTATGCGCGGCGCAAGAGCGCGGCGCGGTTAGTATTTTTCGCGCTGCTGAGCTGGGGAATTCTCTCCGGCCTTACCGGCGTCATTCACGACTATTGGCTTTTGGTTATTGATCGCACGCTGCTCGGCGTTTCAGAGAGCCTGATTTTTCCGTCGATGCTCATCCTGCTGACCAACTGGTTTACGCGCGAGGAGCGTTCGCGGGCCAACGCGATTCTGATTCTCGGCAATCCGGTGACGGTGACATGGATGGCCGCTGTCACGGGCTACCTGATCAAAGCGCTTGGATGGCAGATGACCTTCATCATTGAAGGCATTCCGTCGATCATCTGGGCATTTGTGTGGATCATGGTGGCACGCGACAAGCCGCACCAGGCTGCATGGCTGCACAAGGACAGCACCAAGGCGCTTGAAGCCGCGCTTGAAGCCGAGCAGCAGGATCTTCCCAAGTTGGGCAGCTTTGCTGACGCGCTTAAAATTCCAGCCGTGATTCTGCTTTGCGTGCAATATTTCTTCTGGAGCTTTGGCGTTTACGGGCTGGTGTTGTGGATTCCGGAAATGATTCGGTCGGGATCGAAGATCGGCATTGAGACTATCGGCCTGTTGAGCGCCGCGCCGTTTTTGCTGGGCGTGCTGCTCATGATTCTGGTTTCGAATTTCTCTGACCGCATGATGAACCGCAAGCTGTTTGTGTGGCCGTTCCTGTGCATCTCAGGCCTTGCGCTGTTCATTTCGTTTGCGACAGCGGGACAGAACTTCTGGATCGGCTACATTGCCCTGGTGATCGCCGGCGGCACCATGTACGCACCCTATGGACCGTTCTTCGCGATTGTGCCTGAGATGTTGCCAAGCAACGTAGCGGGCGAAGTGTTCGCGCTCATCAACAGCTTTGGCGCGCTGGGCGGATTTGCGGGAACTTGGCTGGTGGGCTTGTTCCAGGCGCTGACCGGTAATGCGAAGGCGGGCTACTTCGTAATGGCCGCCTCGCTGTTGATTTCCGGATTCATCATCATGGGACTGAAAACGAAGAAGCCTGTGGCGACGGGTTGACGAGGTTACGTGCTATCCCAGGTCCGAAAATCCGGATCTGGGGCACCCATTCATTGTGCGAGAACTGAACGGACCGCTTTTGCTGGATTGAGGTTCGTGCTATCCCACCCTTGCGCGATGAAAC
>JADGNO010000099.1 GCA_017883405.1 Occallatibacter sp.
ATCTGTTCGGCGAAATGTTTTCGATGGGAGGCGCAGGCGGACAGCGCGCTTCACGTCAACAGCGCGGCGACGATTTGCGCTTCGACATGGCCATCAATTTCGAAGATGCTTTCTTCGGCACTGAGACTGAAGTAAAGTTGCGGCGGCTCGACGTTTGCGGCACATGCAAAGGCACCGGCAGTGCATCAGGACGCGGACCGAATGTCTGCAGCTCGTGCCAGGGACGTGGCCAGCTCCGCTATCAACAGGGCTTTTTCTCTGTTGCGCGCACTTGTACGGCGTGCGGCGGCACGGGAACGGTGATCACCGATCCATGCTCGACCTGCCGCGGCGATACGCGCGTAACCAGCGAGATCAAGCTCAAAGTTAAGGTGCCGCCCGGCGTTGAAGACGGAACGCGCATTCGCTATGGGGGCGAGGGCGACGCGGGACGTGGCGGCGGCCCGAAGGGCGATTTGTACATTGTGCTGACCGTGCGGGCGCATGACTTCTTTGAGCGCCAGGGTTACGATCTGCATTGCGTCATCCCCATCAGCTTTCCGCAGGCGGCCATGGGCGCGGAGTTTGAGATTCCCGGCATCGACGGCCAGGTCAGCATCAAGATTCCGGAGGGCACGCAGAGCGGACGCGAGATCCGTGTACGCGGACGCGGCATTCCTTACCTGAACGAACGCGGCCACGGCGACCTGATTGTCAAGGTTGTTGTGCAGATTCCCAAAAAGCTGAGCCGCGCGCAGCGCGAGCTGGTGGCCAAGCTGGCTGAGACCATGAGCGTGGAAAACAAGCCCACGTCTCCAGGGTTGATCGAAAAGATGAAAGACCTGTTCAGCTAGGTACGCGTTTATTCACCAAATCAAAAGGCATGTCGCGGTTTCGCGTCATGCCTTTTTCGTTGCCGGCCAGCGGAGCGCAAACGGTTGTAAACTATCCTCACTTTCAAAATTCAATCGAAAGCGCGACCGATTCCCCAGTCGGACAGAAAGGTGGAGTCCGTATGGTTTCACGTCGGAGCATTCTAAAAGTATTGGGCACATTATCGGCGGCAGGCTATCTCGCAACCAGCCGTACGGCATGGGCAGAGGTGCCAAAGCCAAAACTGCCTCAGCGCTTGTTAGGGCGAACTGGTCGCTGGGTAACACCGCTGGCCCTGGGTGGGCAGGCCTCACTGCAATGGACGGCTCCGGGCATTGATGCGCCGGACATCATTGTGCGCGCCGTGCAACTCGGAGTGAATTATCTCGATTCGGCAAACGTTTACGGGCCAAGCCAGATGAATTACGGCGAGGCATTCCGGAGGCTGCACCTTGTGCCGGGAACTCCCGATTACAATGCCCCACTCCGCGCCAGCCTGTACATCGCCAGCAAAACGCGCGAGCGTTACGGACTTGGACCGTCGAGCCAGGCCGCGACAACGCCGGCTGCAACGGCAGTATCAGATCTCAAGCGCACTCTGACTCAGATGTTCGGCGACGGTAAAGGCTATATCCCCGAAGGCGCGTACATTGACGCCATCCAGATGCATGCCATCCAGGATATGGAAGAAGTGGATCAGATGTACGGGGGCATGGCCGAACGTGGCGGCAAGATGCCTGATCGCATTGGTTCAATCACGGCCATGCTCGACTATCGCGACGGCACCAACTATACGGGCCTGAATCCGGACCACAAGCAGTATGTGCGCCACATCGGCGCAACCGGGCACTTCAGCTCGCCGGTATTGATGGAAGTGCTGCGTCGCGATGCCGGCAACAATCTTGACACGCTGCTGGTTGCGCTCAATGCGAATGACAAACTGTACACATCGCACGAGTACAACGTGCTGCAACTTGCCATGGCGCGCGGCATGGGCGTCATCGCGATGAAGGTGTTTGCCGACGGAGTGTTCTACGGCAAGGATCCGCATTTCTCGCGTGTGCCTGAGGATGTGATTCGCAGTGTAGGCAAGCCGGACAAGATCAGTCACGAAGACCTGGTGCGCTATACGCTTTCGATTCCTGGCGTTTCGTGCGCCGTCACTGGCATTGGGCAGATTGATCGCACCAAGCCTGAGAACGATCAGCTGGTCACGAATCTCGCGTCGGCTACGCAAGATCCGGCATCTCCCGCCGAGCGCCGCAGGATTGAAAATGAAATGGCACAGCGCTACGGAGCGACCACGAATTACTTCCAGCTCAAGCAGGAAGGGCTTGTGCATCCCACTGAAGTGAAAATCGACAAGGTGGCCGGCAGCGACCAGGTCACGGTCCGCTGGAACACCGCTATCGCCGCAACAAAGCCGATTACTGCATACGAGATCAAGAGCAACGACAAGCTGCTGCTTTCGGTTCCGTATCGGCCGCAGCTTACGACGGACCTGTTGTGGGCAAGCGTGCCGGGGGGGGCCGTTGGCGATGGCAAAGTCACGGTCACGGCGAGAGAAGCTTAACAGGAACAAGAAAGGCTTCACGGCGACAACCGTGAAGCCTTTTTACTTTGATGAGACTCAGCAGAAGCAGAACGCCGGGGGCTGCGAACTCGCGACCGTCCGAGCAGCCTGCTACTGCTGTATGAAGTCCGCCCACACGCCGATCTTTCCGTAGTAGATGCGCATGCTGCATTGCGTGGGTTTCATGCGGGGGATGGCAAGCTGAAACGGCTGCGAGTCAGGCAGCTGTCCAGTTTCCAATGGGGCACGAAGCAGGTCCTGGCCGGGGTCATATACGTTTCCCGATACATCCTTATTCACGATCATGATCCACTTGTCTTTGGTGGGAAGAATCCGGAGCGAGTAAGCTCCCGGAGGAATCGCGGTACCGCCCAACGTGACGCGACCGTCGACAAACAGGATCATTGGCTGGTCGTTGGGAGTCCACATCTTGTCTCTCTGCAGATCTCTCTTCTTCGGGTTGTCAGCTATCGCTGAGTAGCTGATCCGAGTCTGTTTTCCATCCTCGAACATGCAAGTAGCATTGACAGGCGTTGATGTAGCGGGCTGTTGAGCGAATCCAGTGATGGTGAGCAAGGCGTAAAGGCTTGCAACACTTGCAGTCTTCCAACGCATGAGTCCTCCTCCACACAAACAACATCGGCGCTGTCGATCCGAGTGAGCCCTCAACGAATTTTCATCGTAAAGACTGTTGGTCCCCCGGACGGGCTCGATTAAGCGAACGATTTCCTTGAAGCGCATTATACTCAAACGCGGCAAAAAGGGCTTCACGGCAAGGAAACCGTGAAGCCCTTTCATGTTGAGGGAGGGATTCTTAGAACGACAGCTTTGCGCCGAACTGGATTTGGCGTGCCGTGGTTGAGGTTGCTGTGATGACGCCAGCGGTGGGCGAAATCCCTGAAGTCGCTGAGGAGTACACCACCGGATTCGGAGTAAGAAAGTTGGTGTGGTTCAAGACGTTGAAGAACTCGGCGCGGAATTGAATGCCAAGTCCTTCGGTAATGTGCGCGCTTTTGGCTGCTGAGAAGTCGACTTCTGTCGAACTTGGTCCCACCAGCGAATCACGCGAGACATTGCCGTACGTTCCGGCGGCGGGTGGCAGAAAAGCTGCTGGATTGAACCACTGTCCCGGTGTGCGCGGATAGAGATTGCCGGTGAAGTTCGGATTCAGATTTGGCCGAACCGGATTGCGGGTGTCGCCGTTGCCGGTGGGGTTGTAGCCAAGCTGTGGCGAGAAGGGGAAGCCCGACAACACACTGCCAATGGTGCTCACGGTCCATTCACCGATGAATGCATTCACCGGTTTTGAAGCCTGACGCAGGAAGTGGCGATGGCGGCCGAACGGCAGTTCATAGCTCGCATTGAATGATCCAATGTGGCGAAGATCGGTTGCTGCCGGACCCCAGTCGGTTCCCGGTTTCAGGGGGAATGAAACAAACGCTGGTGTATTGGCACTTACGCTTGTGTTCCATGCTGAACCGTCGTCGAGATTTTTTGAGAAGGTGTAGTTGCCGCGGAACTGAAGTCCACCGGCAAAGTTACGGCGCAAGTCAACAACAAGCGCGTTGTAGAATCCCACGCCTTGCGATACCCACGAAGTGGTATTAGCCAGGCTGGGATTGGCAAATGGAGCATTAGCTGGAAAGAAGGCGGTTCCATTCGGAAGGAAAGTCGGAACCGGTTCGTTCATGTCCTCAGAGAGGATTTGGTGGTAGCTGTGCGAGGCCACGTACCCCAACGTGAGCGAGGTATGCGGAGCAACCTGCTGCTCAACGCGCAGGCTCCAGCCGATCACAGCAGGGGTTGCAATGTCAGGCTGCACGTTGCTGGGCGAGACCTTTGTGCCGGTTGGTGGCGGTGTGCCCGGAGTGAAGCTCAAAGTCGAGAGGGCCACATTGCTGATTGACTGCGCTGTATTGAACGGAGCAGTCTGACCCAGGCGATAGTCAAGCGTATCGAGCAAGCCGTAGTAGAGACCGGCACCGCCGCGAACGGCGGTCTTTCCGTTACCCCAAACGTCCCAGGCGAATCCCAGACGGGGTGCGGGTAAGAACTTGGCGCGATTATCGGTAAGCGCTGAATTGCCGACGACGGGGTTGGTTTGCAGGACGCCGTTCACAATTGCGTAGTTTGAGGCGCGGCCCTGCGACTCATTCCATCCGTTGGTGGACTCAGAGCGGAAGCCTGCGCGAAGCTCAAGCCGCGGCGCTAACTTGATGGTGTCTTCAACAAACTCCGCAACCTCAAGCGAACGCCAGCCCAGCTCGGTGGGCGCAGGAACAACTGTGAAAGTCTTCACTGTTCCCTGCAGGAACGACTGCAGCGTAGCGAAAGACGCCTGTCCATACTGGTATTGTGCAAGCAGATCGTTGGCCTGAATTCGTTGCACCCAGACGCCTGCCTCAATCTGCTGCCTACCGCGCGACCAGTAAATGTGATCGTCGCCCGTGAACAAATTACGCGAGGACGAATTGTTGCTGCCCACGTTTGCCCCGGCGCCGGTAATCTGTGAGGCGCCGTTGGATGCGGTGCTTCCAGCCACAACGATGGCACCCACCGGCTTGCCGGCAACCCAGCCCGTGACGCCGCTGACCGGATAGTAGCCCGTAAAGAAGAAGCTGGCGCGCGAGAAGCCGAAGCGCGCCGTGTTCAACAACGAAGGCGAGAAGACGTGCTGTTCCTGGATGCTGGCCACCTGCGCGCGCAAACTCTCATTCACGCGGCTGAGTGGATTCTGCGAGGGCGTATCGGCGGTGCTGTCGTCGACCGTGTAGACGGCGAAGAGCAGATCCTTGTTGCTGGGGTTGGTATCAAAGCGCGTAGTGCCGAAGTCTTCGCGGATAGTCTGCTTGGGATGGCTGAACGCCTCAGCAATGCCGCTGGCGTTTCCATTACTGAGCAGCTCGGGGCCGTTGGCCACAGGCCACAAGGCAAGCAGAGGCTGCACAGAAGCGTTGACGCCGACGTACTGCTCCACTCCTGCAGAGTTGGGCAGGTAGCCGAGCCGCGCCTGGGCATCAGGTACGAGTGTCACCGCACTCAAATTCCAGTTCTGGCGGAACCCTTCGTAATTGCCAAAGAGAAATGCCTTGTTGTGGCGGATGGGACCGCCGAGGGAACCGCCAAACTGGTTGCGCTGAAAGGGCGGAATCGCGCCGACGTCGAAGTAGTTGCGGGCATCGAGCGCGCTGTTGCGCAGGAATTCGAATCCGGTGCCGTGGAACTGGTTGGTGCCGGATGAGGTAACGATGCTGACCTGCGCACCGTCGCGCTTGCCGTAGCTTGCTCCATATGAATCGGAAGCGACGTTGAACTCGCGCACTGCGTCTACTCCGAGCAGCTCGCCGCTGGTGCCGCCGGGCGTAACGTTGATGAGTGAAGCGCCGGTGTATTCAATGCCGTTGAGCAGGAACAGATTGTCCTGAGGGCGGCGTCCGCTGACAGAGAACATGTTGCCGACGGATGAGTTCGATGTGCCGATTCCGCCAGAACGCTGATTGGTGTAGTTCACCGTGGCGGGATTCAGCGTCAGCAAACCGTCGTAACTACGGCCGTTCAGCGGCAGCTCTTTTACCTGGTGCTCATCGACCAGCCCGGCGGTCTGCTGCGTTGTGGTGTTCACGTTGTCGGGCTGGGCATCAACAATGACTTCCTGTTCCACTTTTTCAACGCCAAGATCGAAGTTCACTTGCAGGCTCTGGCCAATGGCGAGTGAAATGCCGCTGCGCTGATCGGTTTGAAAACCCTCGTGACTGACCGTGACAACGAAGTTTCCGACCGGCACTGAAGGCGCGTAGTAGCGTCCATCAGCATCGGTGGTCAGTTGCCGGCTGGCGCCGGTTTCAATTTGCCGAACATTAACGGTTGCTCCCACAACGGCAGCACCGGTCTTGTCGCGCACAGCGCCGCTGATGGTTCCTCCCACAATCTGGCCAAAGATCGGCGAGACTGCGCCGATGAAGATTGCGAGCAAGAAGATGTTTAATTTTCTGAACGACATGATGAAGACCTCCTGAAGTCTGAGTGCTGCGACTGCTCCGCATGTGAAATCAATGCGGCTGCAGAATGAAATCGCGCGATTCTACCTGCGTGACTGAAATTGAAATGGGATTGGGATTAACAGCTACAACAACAACAGCGCCGCCGGGAGGTGGCAGTTGCGAGCCGTGATGGGGAGTGCAATTGCATAATCGAACTTCGTAATTCTCAAGGTTCGTGGTGAGCAAATTTAGCCTGAAAATACAAAAGCCGCGTCAGCTAAGTTGCTGATTCGCGGCCTTGTAGAGACTGTCTGGTTTATTACCAGTTCATCCGCAAGGCCAGCGCAGCGCGCAAAGACACGCACAACAGCCGGCCGGGATGAACATCGAACCCATATCGCGAATATAACGCAGAGCTAAATTGGAGTCAATATGTCGGAAAGTTGGAACGGTCAATCCCGTGATATGCCGGCCGTCGGCTTGCCAGCCTCCTAACCAGGTAACTTGCTGCCACGTTGTACACGTTATCTTTTCAGCGCAGCGGCGGTTTTCGCGCTAGGATGGGTGCGTCTCTATTTCACACATCCCAGTGAATGCTCCCGTAACCAACTCTGCAGCAATGTCCCCGCGCCCGGATATGTCGTGGCTGCGTTGGGCTGCGTTTGTCCTTACGGCTGCGGTCATTTTTCTGCTTGCTGCGGCGGGTGTCAGCGGATGGCGCGTTCTGCGAAGTTCTCGAAGCCTAAGACCCTCGACGGCAGTACGAAATCCTGTCGCTGTCGTATGGACAGATCGATTCGGCGATGGCACGCCGGATTTTCTGCGCTTGAGCGACCCGGCCGATCAGGCGGCGTTTCGCCGCTGGTTCACGCTGATCGCCGAGTACCAGGCAATCCGTCCCAGGGCAGCGCTACCGGCCGAGATCACTGATTGCGCAAGCCTGCTGCGCTATGCCTATCGCGAAGCTCTCAAGCGGCACGACGAAAATTGGTTTATCACGACCGGCATGGAGATTACAGCACCGCCGGGCGAAATACACGCGTGGAGCTATCCACATTCGCCGCTTGGCACAGCGCTGTTTCGAATTTCTCCTGGCCCTTTGGCGGCAGGTGATTTCGAGCGCGGCGCGTTTGCGCAGTTTGCCGATGCAAAAACCCTGGTCGAGCGCAACGCGTATCTCGTCAGCCGTGACGTGCGGCAGGCCCAGCCCGGAGACCTGCTGTTCTACCGGCAATTCGGTCAGTTGTCACCGTGGCACTCCATGATTGTCGACCGCGTGGGAAACGAAACTCTGGTCGTCTACAACACCGGCGAAGATCATTCACCCCACGGACGAAGACCTGTCCGCGGGGGCCCCGATCACGGCGCAGCAGGCGAAATGCGCCGCGTCGCTATGAGTGAGTTGATCGATCATCCACAGCCGCAATGGCGTCCGCTACCTGGCAATCCGAATTTTCTTGGTGTGTACCGCTGGAATATTTTGCGAGGAACCCAATGAACTTGAGTAAGCAGCTGCTCGCTGTTTCACTGTTGCTGATTTCCGCCGCTGCACAGGCGAACGATGCACCGCGCTCGTTTTCGCTCAGTACCACGCGCACATTTGCGCCTGGCGAGAGCGTGAAGGTCCAGCTTTTTGCACGCAACGTGCCTGAGCTGGAGTTCCGTGTGTACCGCGTGAACGACGCGCAAAAGTTCTTTGCTGGATTGAAGGACCTGCACAGCTTTGGCATCGAGAGCTCGTCGCCCGTTGAGCAGATTGATCAAAAAACCTGGCTGGAGAAGATTCACGACTTCAAAGCGCATCTATGGTGGGTCATGCGCCACTTCTTTCGCAGCCAGTTTACTGACGAGGCGCGTGACAGCTTTCGCGAGCAGCAGGGCAAGCTTGGCAAGAGGAGCCGCGTAATCGGCGCAACACAGTTTGCGCAGGTTCCTATCCTGAATGCGAGTCAGCTCGTCGCGCGATGGAAGCTTGTGACGCCGCCCGCGCTGGTGAGCGAGACTCAGCAGTTGCCCATCGATGGACTCGACTCCGGCGTGTACCTGATTGAAGCGACCGACGGAACTTACAAGGCCTACACGGTGGCCATCGTCACCAGCATCGCAATCGTGGAGCGGGCAATGCATGGGCAGGCCGAGCTTTACATTGCCGATCGCAGAACAGGCGCGCCGGTTGAGAAGGCCGACGTGGTGATGTGGGCGGGCGGAAAACAGCAGGCATCAGGCGTAACCAACGCAGACGGCATGGCCTCGCTGGGCATGAACTGGCGCGGCGCAACGCAAGGCGCGGAGCCGGAGAATTTGTGGATCATGGCGCGGCATGGCGCCGACGCAGCACTGGTCACGCCGTGGGGATATTCTTTCGGGCAGCAGTCGCAACGCGACGCACGCGCGTACATCTACACGGATCGGCCCGTCTATCGGCCGGGGCATACGGTACACATCAAGGCAGTAGTCCGCATCAAGAAAGGCGACGCGTTTGAACTGCCGCAGGCATGGACGCCCACGCTTGAAGTTACAGACAGCAACAACAAAACGATCTTGTCAAAAGGAATTGCACCCTCAGTGCACGGCACGCTTTCCGCGGATGTCGAACTGCCATCAGACGCCGCGCTGGGCTACTATTCTGTGCGGTTGGGCGATCAGGGTGCGGAAGGCGGCGGCAGCTTCTACGTGGAGGAGTACAAGAAACCCGAGTACCAGGTGTTGGTGAAATCCACTGTGGCGCATCTGCTGCAGGGCAGTGCGGCACAGGCCACCATTGAGGCTCGCTACTTCTTTGGCGAGCCGGTGGCAGGCGCCAAGGTCAAGTACGTTTTGCACACGTCAACGCACTATTGGTGGGATCAGGAGTCGGGCGAAGGCGATGGCGGCGACGCGGAAAGCGATGACACCGAAGGTGAAGGCGGCGAAATCGATGACACCTGGGGCCAGACTGAGCAGCAGGAGCACGAAGGCGTGCTCGATGCCAACGGCCGCCTGCAAGTGAGCATACCCACGGCAATCGACTCGAAGCATCAGGACATCGACTATCGCATTGAAGCACGCGTTACGGATGCGGCAAATCGCGAGGTGAGCGGACATACGACCGTGCTGGCAACGTATGGATCGTTCCGCGTGAGCGTTGAACCCACAAATTATCTGTATCAAAGCGGCCAGCCGGTGCGTGTCAAAGTTACAGCGCAAGACTACGAGAATAAGCCGGTGCAGACTGGCGTCCATGTGGCCGCTGCGCTCGTAAAGTGGGATTCCGTAACGCACCAACGTTCAACGACAACCGTTGCCAACGCCGACGGCACGACCGCCGCCGATGGGACCGCGACAATCGATTTGCCGATGAGTTCAGCGGGCAGCGGCGACTTTGAAGTAACGGTAAGCGCGCAGACGCCGGAGAATCGCACAGTTGAGGGCCGCACATGGGTGTGGATATGGAATGGCGCGGGCGCCTGGTACCAGCCGAATGCGCAAGCGCAGATCATTGCCGATAAAAAAACCTACGAAGTCGGCGATACTGCGCACCTGCTGCTTGTCACTGGGCTGAAGGAATCGTGGGCGGTCGTTACGGCTGAGGGCGAAGCAGTACAGTCGCGGCGATTGATGCATGCAACAGGAGAGAGCTTTGCCTTCGACGTGCCCATTACGCAACAATCGCAGCCGAACTTGATGGTCAACGTGGTCATTGTGCACGACAACCAGTTGATGACGGCACAGAAAAGCTTGAAGGTTCCGCTGCTGGAGCGCACGCTTACCATTACGGCCAAGCCGAGCAAGAGCCAGTATCTGCCCGGAGAAAAAGGCAGCTTCGATGTGTATGCAGTTGACTCGGACGGCAAGCCGGTGCAGGCAGATTTGAGCTTTGGCGAAGTGGATGAGGCCCTCTACCAGGTGCGGCCCGATTCGAGCGGCGATATTGTGAGCTACTTCTATCCGAAGCGTTATTCATATCTTGAACCGCAGACATCGTTTGATTTCTATTTCTCAGGCGAGGCGGGAAAGAAAAGTCCCCTGCTTGCGCAGATGTCTGCAGGGCTTTTCCATCCGCGCATGGCGCAGGTTAAACCGGGCTCCGACCTCGTTGTGCCCAAGGTGCGCAAGGCGTTTCCCGATACGGCCTATTGGAATCCCAACGTGCGCACTGGTGCTGATGGACATGCGCGCGTCGAGTTTAATTTCCCTGATGCGCTAACAACGTGGCGCACAACTATCCGCGCCATGACGGACGATAGCAAGGCTGGCGGAGTTGTCACCCGCGTGCTGGTTCGCAAAAACCTGATCGTGCGGCTGGCTGCGCCACGGTTCTTCCGCCAGGGCGACGAGACGGTGCTGCGCGTGATCGCACACAACTACCTGACCTCGGCCAAGGATGTGACTTTCGCGCTGGATGTGAACGGCGCTGAAGTGATGACCGGGCAAACGCAAAAAGTCAACGTTCCATCCAGGGGCGAAAGCTTCGTTGACTGGCGCGTGAAAACTCGCGCAACAGGCAACGTTGTGTTGACCGCGAAGGCGCTCACCAATGAAGAGTCTGACGCGCTTGAAATGACCCTGCCTGTGTTACCGTACGGCGTAAAGCAGAAGCAAGCCGGCGCGGGGGTGCTGTTTTCAGGTGCCGGGCAGAACCAGTGGTCGTACAACATTCCGGCGTCGTCCGATGCGAATTCGCGGGCGCTGACGATCACCGTAGCGCCGAGCGTAGCCGGCACAGTGTTCAGCGCGCTCGGCTATCTCACCAGCTATCCGTGGGGATGCACCGAGCAAACCATGTCGAGCTTCCTGCCCGATCTGATCGTGAGCCAGGCGATCGAAAAGCTGAAACTCAAATCGCCCATCGGCAAGAAGCAATTGGACGATATGGTGCAGGCGGGAATTGAGCGTCTCTACAGCTTCCAGCACGACGATGGCGGATGGGGTTGGTGGCCCGACGATCAAAGCCGCCTGTTTATGACCGCGTATGTTGTGAGCGGATTGGGGCAGGCGAAAGATGTCGGCCGCACCATCGACGATGACAAGCTGAACAAGGGACGTGCATGGTTGCAGAAGACACTGGCGACGCATCCCAACATGATTCCTGATCTGCATGCCTATACGGTGTTCGCGTTGGCGACAACCGGCGGCGCACCGAAAGACGCGCTGGATAAGGCATGGGGAGATCGCGGCAACGTGAGCGACGAAGGGCTTGCGCTCATCGGGCTCGCGCTCGACGCTGCGCAAGACAGTCGAGCACACGAAGCGGCAACGCTGCTCGAAAAGAAGGCCCGCGTGAGCGACGTTGATGCGCACTGGGAAGGCAACTACGACGGCATGCTTGAATACTGGGATGACACGTCAAGCGAGACCACAGCGCTGGCGTTGAAGCTGCTCATCAAGCAGGATCGTTCAAGCGGTCTGCTAACGAAGGCGGCTGTGTGGTTGGCTGGTCATCGCAGCGGCGATTACTGGTACTCAACCAAGCAGACCGCAATGGTCATTCAGGGGCTGACGGATTACGTCGCAATGAGTGGCGAGCTTGCCAACTCTTCCGATGTTGAAGTTCTCGTAAACGGGGTGAGTGTTGGCAAAAAACATTTTGGCCCTGGCGATGGTTTTGCGTTGCCGTGGCAGATTAAGGTGGCCGCCGCGCAAGTGGGCAGCGGTGGCCAGGTAACGGTGCGCAAAGACGGCAACGGCATTATCTACTGGTCCGCGGAAAACGGATGGTATTCCAGCGATCGAAAGCTGTTCCAACAGGGGCAACTGGCGCTGAACATCACGCGCGACTATTACGTCCTCGCAAAGCGGCAGGACAAGCCTACCGATCCGATTACGTATGATCTGCAACCCATCAAAGGCGTCGTGCACGTTGGCGACACTGTTGCGGTGCGGTTGGCGCTCAACGGAACGGACTGGAAGTACCTGCTGGCCGAGGATCCGATTCCGGCGGGTACGGAGTTCCTGAGCGAAACCGGGCTCTACAAGTTGAACAACAAACCGGATTGGTGGGCAGACTGGTTTACGCGCAAGGAGTTTCACGATGACCGCGCGGCATTCTTCAACACCGAGTTCAGCAAACGTCGGGAGTACGTCTACCTGCTCAAGGTGGTCAATCCCGGCAAGTTCGTCATCAGCCCGGCGCAGGCAGGGCCCATGTATCAGTTGAATGTGCAAACCACAACCGATCCCGCAACGCTGGAGGTGCAGCCGTGAGTTACATCAATGATCTTTTCTTCAGGCTTCGCCGCAGTTGGATCTGGGTGGTGCTGCAGTTCGCGCTAACGCTGGTCTTAATCGTTGTCGGATACGGCTGGACGCGTATCGGTGAAAAGAACTGGTGGCAAGTGGCGCTCACGCTGCTTGTGCCGCTGATTCTCGCCATTTCGCTGCTGGAACTCGAAGCAGGAACAATGCGGTCGCTTTCCAACGATGATAGCAAGCGCGTAAAGCTGGTGTGGGGCGCTATGGCGCTGCTGGTGTGGGCGGCACCGTTGCTGGCGCTGTGGGCACTGCTCGATTGGTGCGATGACCGCATACCGCTGTGGGCTGGGTATCTTAATTCGCGGGCATCGGCAGGCGGTCGCGCAACGCTTTTCACTTACCCGCATCTGGTGCTCTGGTTTACTGACATTGAGTGGCTGCTGCGCTGGGTGGTCATTCCCGCCAAGTTGATACCACATGCAATGGCCTCAGCGCAGTGGGGCTGGCGCTTGCCAATGCGCAGAATCATTCGTCTACTGCTCAACTGGCAGTGGTGGCTGGGGGCAATTGCGGCCGCGCTGGTTGGCGTGTCTTTGCCGGGGCACTTCTTTAACGGCGCACCAAGTGGAACAGTGTCGCACCAGGTGTGGGCAGTTGTATTCAAAATGGCTGGAGCGTATCTGCTGCCGGTTGCCGCATGGGTGGTCCTGATTGCATGGGCAGCAGTGCTGATGGCGCAGCGTAAGCCCGGCCGAAACGAGGAGCGCGACGACGAAGCAAACGTATTGGCGCCGGTAGGGTCGGGCCCATTACGCGTGGATTCAGTAAAGCTACCGCTGCCCGAGAGTGGCGACGACGCCGACCGGAACGCCTGAGCGGAGCCATTCAACAACGCGCTCACGACCATAACGCGCAAGCAGGCGCGATGCGTAACCAGCCGCAGCGCGATGTGCGACTGCCGAGTCAGACTCGGTTGCCGCATGAGCGAGCATGGCATCAAGCGCGTCGATCTTGATCGTCATCGTAGCCGCGGTTTTGGCGTTAGGCTCGGCCCACACTTCGACCAGTCCTTCTCGCAACCATAGCGGCGCTGCAGGGCCGGCATGCTGTTCAACCAGCGCGTGCATGAATTCGTGGCGCATTGTTTCCTCGAGCAGATGACGCGAAGCCAGTGTGCGCAGGGCCTGCGCGCCAATCCAATCGCCTTCAGCAAACGCCGCCATCCATCCGGGCGCGCCGGTTGCGTTGCGAAACGCCGGCGTTGAAGCGAATGCCCGCACAGTAATGGGCCCGGGCGTATTCAGTCCCGAACGTTGTGCCGCTTCAACGCGTGCACGTTGGAGTTCAGGAAGATAAGCAGCATCGGCCGCATCAAGCGACTGCAGAATGATTCCCTCACGTGCGAACAATTGCCAACTGCGCCCGGCGAGTTCATCGGCAGGCTGCGCGCCGGGAAAATATTGGCCCAGAATTTCAGCAGCGGTGTGATTCTGCGCGGCCATTGCGGTCGCGCCTTTCTGACAAAGCCCAACACCATGGCCCCATCCGCGGCCGTGAAATAAAAATCGGTCGCCTTGCTGGCTCACTTCGAACCAAGTGCTCGGCAGCTGATTCCAACCAAGCGATTGGCCAACAGCCAATCGAAAATCTTCAGTGGAAATTTCGTTCGCGTCCAGACGCAGAGTAACAGCGCGTCCCGACTCTCCACGCCGCGCCACGGTGAGATGCTGCCAGCCGGAGCGCGCAATGCCATGCGAAGCCAACGCCATGGAAATGTCGGCGCGCGTCAGTTGCGATGCCCATTCGCGGCCTGCGCTTCTTGCACAGTATCGGTCCGTCCGCGAGGGAAGATAAGTGACGGCGTGTGAGCGCGGCCAGATTTCCGTCGGCGATGCGGTGCGGCCTCCGCAGTCTTTGCTGAAGTAAGCGAGCGCACGTTCACCGTGAAACCACAGCGTCTCCCCTGCGGTAGATAGGGTGGCAACATGTGCGGCCCGTTGTCGATCTAAGTTTCCACTCCAGTGCAGAAGCTGGCAATGTGTCGAGTCGCAAAGGTCATAGTCGCCATGGCCGTGAGTTTCGTGCAGGGCGAAGGTTCGCACCACGATGGCGAGAGCTCTAAGCGATTCCGCAGTGTCGGCTGGCCCGCTCTCGCTGGCCACTACGCGCTCCACATAGCTCTCCACCGGAAGCGTCACGGCGACGATGAGTGCCCCGCCGCGTGCCGTGATTGCAATCGGATTATGGAGTGTTACGGTTTCACCATGTGCTGTGAGCGTGACGCCGCCGATTAGCCAGATCCCGTCGATGTGACCCGTGTTGCGTCCTGATTTAAGTGTGACCGATGCGTCGTCAGCACGAAGTATTGCAGCAGCAGTAAGCGGGATTGCGGCGCATTTCCCGCAAGTTTGCAAAAAAGAGTGCGCGGCCGGGGTGATCATAATCTCCCGATCATGCCACAAGGTCCACATGCCTACGCGAATAGTGGAGCGCGCAATCACCGCTGCCCCTTCAGCGTGCACAGGGTTGCGCAACGATGGCCGGACCAGCACGAATACGCAAGCCGCAAGCAACAAGTTCATTGCGCAACGCGCCGCAGGCATCTTTTTCATGGCCGCCCTTCGCGCGTATGCGCAAGCAGATCGGCGGCCACGTGTGCTGCATCTGCGCCACGTCCCGAAGGCAGATAGACAACAACGACGACACGCGGATCATCTGCCGGCGCCAGTCCTGCGAACCATCCATGCGTCTGCGAAGTCGCCGTGCCCGCGGCAGTGCCAGTCTTGCCCGCGACCGACACACCGCCGAAACTCGCGGCACTCGCCATGCCGAAGCCAGCAGAGTCCGCAATGCCCGAATGAACTTGTTCTGCAGCAATTGAATGCGGATGCGCTGCGATTTCGAGCGCGAGCCAGCGATACGCGGTTGCTAGTTCAAACGGCGTGATGCGAATGCCTTCTACGCCAAGCAGCGCAAGCTGAATAGCATCGGAATTGCCAGGCTCGCGAAATTCAGCCGTAGTCTCTGTCACGCCAGTTTTCGCTGCGATACCGGTGACACCAAGCAGGCCGGTAGCACGAAGCAAACGGCCCAGTTCACCCGGCTGGAGTGAACGCGCTACCTCAGCAAAGTAGGTGTTGCACGACCAAGCTAGCGCCTCTCGTGCATTGAAGGGAGTCGAAGGTGGATGAGAACAGGCGAGCGCGTGCCCCGCGATTACGAGATTGCGAGTGCATGCGATGCGTCGATCGGGATTCCATCGCGAAGCTGCGACAAGTTGATAGAGGACCAACGGCTTGAGCGTGGACCCCGGAGCGGCAAGCGTTCGCGCCGCTTCGGCCGCATGATACGAAGCGAGGAGTTGGTTCGATCCGACATCGAGAACCAGGATTCTTGCGGCCGGTGCCATGCGAGCGGCGTGCCTGACCGCCAATTGCCAATCCGCACTTTGCTTTGGCTGGCAGTTGGCATAAGACGCGACAACCGCAGAAAGCAGAAACCATCGACGCAGTCCGGTTAAACGAAACGGGGGCACAACAGAAGTATGGATCACCGGAGCGGGAAATTGTAGAGCCAGTAAAGCGGAAGATTAAGCGGGACCTCGCCGGCGCAAGATCCCGCCAAGCTTTACGCGTTACCCAACACGATAGTATGCGGGCTCATCGGAATCGGATGTTTGCTGATTCCGGTGAAGCCTGCTTCTTTGTACATGGACGCTAGCTCGTCAAACGTGTAGGCATCGCCCGATTCAGTTGTGGTCAGCATGGTCATGGCAAATGCTGCCGGCATGGGCGGGGAAACACGGTCTTCATTGGGCACAAACTCGAGCGTGGCGGCGCGGCCCCCGGGCTTGAGTGCGGAACGTACCTTCTTGAGCAGGCCGACGTTGGTAGGAACGTCGAAATGGTGCAGGAAGTTGGTAAGCAGAACGGCATCGTACGGGCCGCCGAAATTCACTTCAAACGCGCTGCCCGGCAGCATATCGTAGCGGTCTTTAACACCGGCCTTCTCGGCATTCTCCAGCGCTACGCGCAGAACCGGCGCCCAATCCAGGCCCGTCACATGCGCCTGCGGATTCTGTTTGGCGATTTCAATGCCGAACAATCCGTGCCCAGCGGCGATGTCGAGAACCTTCATCGAGCCATTGTGGCCATTCAGCACAACCTGGCCGAGCGGGGCTGCAAGTGGAGCCATCATCGGTGCCATGGTTTGCGCAAACTGCACCCATACCGGGTTGTCGGGCTCAACCGTGCCGGCGCCGGGCAAAGTGGTGCGGCCGCTGCGCACGATCTCAGCAAGGTGGTGGGTTGGCTCATGCAATGCGGCGTTACCAAGGAACTGCGCGATCGACGCCAGGCACGCGGGCGATCTCGGGTCAAGAAACGCAGCGCTGATGGGCGTGTGTTTGTAGCTCCCGTTATCTTTGGCAAGCACGCCATTGACGACCAGGAAATCGCAAAGGATTCGCGTGCCCCGTTCCGAAGCTTTGCAGTGGCGGGCAATTGAGGCCACATCCCCAGGACCTTCACCCACCGCACGAAATACGTCGAGATCGACTGCAGCTTTTAGAGCGGCGGTGCGCTGATAAGCCTGCATCATTTCGAATACCAGGCCCGGTGTTAGCGGAGCCTCTTGAGTGCTTGCAGAATGCATGATTCAACCTCCATTAGTTGTGTTGCGGTGAGTAATGGAACGAGCAGGTGTGGGGATTCGCCGGCTGAGGGGAATTCAAACGGCGCTCATTCGCCAAATGTCAGAAGCGTAACACAACGCCTTTATCGGATGGAAAATTCATTTTTAAAAGCTTACTGAACGAACCGATCCCGCTTAGATTGCCAGCAAAGCGACCGCAATTGTGGCCGCTCCAATCAGCAGGCTCATGCCATCGGTAAGCGCAAAAACAACCGGGTCCTCATGGAGCTTTCCACGAGAGGCCAGCAGCCAAACACGGCAAAGCCAGAGGATCATAAGCGGCACAATCAGCCACAGGAGCGTCGAATTGCGATAGAGAATCACGACGTCACTGCCGCTGATGTAGTTGGCGAACACGAGGATTGCAGCGAAAGCGCTCGAGGTGCCAAATGCGCGTAACTGCTCGAGGTCGGCAAGAATGTATCCGCGCCCGTTCCTCGGAACGGAATTGCTGGCGTTCAGATTCTCCAGTTCGGCAAATCGTTTAGCAATGGCGAGCGAGAAGAACAAAAACACCGAAAATCCGCCCAGCCAGTGAGAGATATGTGAGCCCGTTGCGGAACTGCCGGCAAGTAGTCGCAGCGTATACAAGCCTGAAAGCACAAGCACGTCCACAATAGATATGCGCTTGAGGAACGTAGAGTAGCTGACGGTCGCGACGACATACAAAAGCAGCCATGCACTGAACGCGGCTGGCAGGTCGCGCGTGAGCACAAAAGCGAGCAGCAGAAAGAGCGCGGCTGCCGCAGCGCCGGTAACAGGCGAAAGATCGCCGGCCGCGAAAGGGCGCTTCCGTTTTTGATGGTGGTGGCGATCAGATTCAATGTCGAACAAGTCGTTGACGATATACGTGCCGGAGGCGGACAGCGAGAAACTGCAGAATGCAAGCAGCCCGTCGATCAGGAGCTTGGCTGAAACCGAATGAGACAGCAAAAGCGGCACAAGCAGAAGCAGGTTCTTTGACCACTGGTGCGGACGCATGGCGCGGAAAAGAGCCGAAACAGAATGTCTGCGCTCACGAAATTCGATTACCGGCCGAATCTTTCGCATGTGGAGCAACACACGCAACGCAATACTGGGATTCGCGACCATGGGCTCAGTTGAGACGGCTAGGAGCGGCAGGTCAGGCGTGCTGTTGCCAATGTAATCAAACTCACCGCGGCCGATATTCGAACGAAGGCACTCCAGCTTGTGGTTGCCGGTCAGGTTCAAGTCGCCGTCCGAGCCAAGCACATCCTTGAAGATGCCCAGGTGCGCAGCCACGCGCTGCGCCAGCCCAATATTCGCGCCAGTGGCGAGATAGATTTCACGGCCTTGTTGGTGCTGTTGTTCCAGATAGCGAAGCAGCTTGCGATTATAGGGCAGATGAACCACATCAAGGGAAATCGCTTCGGTGACGAACGCCTTGAACGCCGCCTTGCCGCGCAGCAACTGGCCCGGCAATGCGAGGAGCAGCGAAGGACGCTTGCGCGCCATCACCAGCAGCGAATCAACCAGCGTGTCGGACTTGACGAGGGTTCCATCCAGATCGACGCAGAGAGGCCTGAGCATTATCTGAGTCGATTCCGCTGAAGATTCGATCTGGATCAACCCCTCACCTCGTCGCACTTCGGCTCTACCGGTTCAATTGACGAGAACTGCTTCATCTCTAAAAACAGCTCTGTCTTCTATTTTGGCCTAAAAATACGAAAGGAGAGTGACAAATACTGCGAGGTTAGCGCAATCCTCTATCACCAAATAGGGGGAGGGCGATCGAATCAAATCTGGAACTAGGCCAGACAATCATCCTGTCGGTTCAAAATCATTCGGCATAGTGATCATATGGAAATCCCAGCTATGAGTCTGCGGGCTCTCCAAGAAGTACGTTGCCCAGGCGGCTTCATCAAATCTACTTGAGCCATAACGCGGGCTTCAGAGCCCTCAAGCGAAATCCTGACCCTGAGTGAAGCGAAAGGGAAGGACCGCTGACTGATCTGGATATGATGGGAAATTGGTGGAGCTGAGCGGGATCGAACCGCTGGCCTCCTCGTTGCGAACGAGGCGCTCTCCCAGCTGAGCTACAGCCCCACGACTCTCTTTATCTTATCAGTGGGCGGACAATCGGGAAAGTGGCCCACCGGCCACCCTCAGCGAGTAGCCTCGCCTCGGCGAGCAACTCGCCTCAGCGGCTATAGGTAAACGTGGCGCAGCGAGTACTGGCATTGGCAAGCGCGTCAAAGGTGAATACTGGCTCGTCGAGACCGGAAAATAATGCCACTTGCAGATCGCGACCGGAAACAAATGTTGCCATCCATTGCACGCTCTCGGTGCCGCATAGTGTGTTCTTGTGCAGAAAGCGCCGTTCCGACGGAACGCTGAGGCGATAGAGATTACCTTTGACGCCGGAGTTGACGTCGGCATCGAACACTGCCGCCACCTCAGGGGTTTTCAGGACGCGGATGGGCGCGATCGTGTACGGCATGAAATTTAAAATCACCGACGTCTCTGACAGCGTGATGTCGCCGGTGATGGACCGGGCGGTGGTGCTGGCGGCGCGCCAGTAGCCCTGGTCCTGTGCGTTCAGCGCAAGCGCACAAGCGAAGGTGAAAGCAAGGGCGGCAATAGTCGTTTTGAATTTCATATTCTTCCGTCTTGATATCTCGATCAACAAACAAGGCCGGGGACGCATCCCCGGCCCCACACCCAAGTGAACTAGCCACCTAGACCCACTTGGAAGCTTACGCTCGCTTAGAGCTGATTCATGTTGAGCAGGAACTCCGCATTATTACGGACCTTCTCAAGCCGGCTGATGAGTAGTTCCATCGCCTCAACAGGGGAGAGCGGATTGAGCACCTTGCGGAGAACCCAGATGCGCGCCAGGTCTTCCTTGGGGATCAGCAGCTCTTCTTTACGCGTGCCGGAGCGCTGAATGTCGATGGCCGGGAAGACGCGCTTGTCGACCAGCTTGCGGTCGAGAATGATTTCCATATTGCCGGTGCCCTTGAACTCTTCGAAAATGACTTCGTCCATGCGCGAGCCGGTGTCGACGAGGGCGGTGGCGATGATGGTGAGCGAGCCGCCTTCTTCAATGTTGCGGGCCGCGCCAAAAAAGCGCTTGGGTCGCTGCAGCGCGTTGGAGTCAACACCGCCTGAGAGCACCTTGCCCGACGGAGGCACGATTGTGTTGTAGGCGCGGGCCAGTCGCGTAATCGAATCGAGCAGAATCACGACATCGCGTTTGTGCTCTACCAGGCGCTTGGCTTTTTCGATCACCATTTCAGCCACCTGTACGTGGCGGGCTGCCGGCTCGTCAAACGTGGAGCTGATGACTTCGCCCTTGACCGAGCGCTGCATGTCGGTGACTTCTTCCGGGCGCTCATCGATGAGCAGAACAATCAGCACCACTTCAGGATGATTCGAAGTAATGGAGTTGGCGATAGACTGCAGCAGCATCGTCTTGCCGGTACGCGGAGGAGCGACGATCAGGCCGCGCTGACCCTTGCCGACTGGCGTGAGCAGATCCATTACGCGGGCGCTCAGGCCCTCGCGCACGGTCTCCATTTTGATGCGCTCCTGCGGATAGAGCGGCGTCAGGTTGTCGAACAGAATCTTGTTCCGGGTCTCCTCGGGCGACTCAAAATTGATGGCCTCAATCTTGACCAGCGCAAAATACTTTTCGCCTTCGTGCGGCGGGCGCACATTGCCGCTGATGGAGTCACCGGTCTTAAGGTCGAATTTGCGGATCTGAGAGGGCGACACATAAATGTCGTCGGGACCGGGAAGGTAGTTGTAGTCGGGAGAACGCAGAAATCCATAACCGTCAGGGAGGATCTCAAGAACGCCCTCGGCAAAGATGTGGCCTTCCTTTTCGCTCTGTGCCTGGAGGATCTTGAAGATCAGGTCCTGCTTGCGAAGGCCGCTGGTCCCTTGGATTTCAAGGGTACGTGCAATGCGGCTCAGCTCTGTAATGTTCTTTTCTTTCAGTTCAGCGATGGTCATGTTCACCTGCGAGGCGGGATGTTAGTGAAGGGATGTGGGAGGGGGAAGAGCTCCAGAGAAAGAACGGAAGAAACAGAATACAACCAGCGCAACACCTTCTGCAGCAACTCTCGGGCCCAGAAGTATTGGAACGCCGGGGAAACCCACCGCCCTTTCGGACGGTTTCTCTTACATTCGTTATCTTACTACTTTACAACTCCCTGAAATGACGCCGTTAAGCTGCACGGCGCCTTTCAACCGGCTGGGCCGCGGGAGCGCTTAGGCTGCCCAGGGTACCAGGGTTGGTGGTTTGAAAGCGGCCAAGAACTTCGTTAGTCGTATCTTGCAGCCGTGTGCTCGGCTTGTGCAGCTTGCGCGTTGCCTTGCTTGCCAGTTGGCAGAGCTGGTAGCGATTAGCCACATGGTTCAGTGCTCCAAAAACTAAATCAGAACGCATTGAAATCTCCTTGTAAATTTTCAACTGTCCGGCACTTTTATCGAGCCATTGCCGGTGCAGGGCGGGGTAGCCAATTCAGCGAGGACCGCCCCAAATTACTACTTCATTTCTTAGACGCAATAACTTCGCGTCCAGTTCAAAATCTTCACGCACTTTCGCGCGGCAAGATTCTAGCCGTTTGCCTTATGGGTAAAAACAGGTGGCAGAACTGAGAGTCCGAGTGCCCGGTGTTCCATTCCCGGTATACTTTCCGAACACACTGGGAGTTTCATCGAGAAAGATGACTCACTAGATATGATGCGGAAAATTACCTACCGGCGCACAAAATCTTCAATCTGCGAACTGCCCTATTTGGATGGCTTCAATGAATGTATAACGGCATTGGGTCAAGGTCAACAAATTTTTAGTACCCAATCCGGTACAATGGTCAGACTTAAGGAATCCAAGTAAGTCGTTTATTGTAAATAGGTTGAGATATTCATTCCTCGCTTTTCTTCACCGGAAACTCCGTGTAAAGAGGTTACCTGCGGAATCATACCCCTAAAGGAATCAAGTCGGTAATTTCCCTTGCCGGGCAAGTCAGAAAGGGCGGCCGTCCGGGTCGCGAAGTACAGGCTGGCCGTCGTCACTGCCCGAGAAAGCCCGCGCCTTCCCGGCACGGCTCCCGGGGCCAAGAAAAAGCGTATCCAGCCGGAAAACTACGGCTATCCCTAACAAAATACAAGGAATTGCATAGAGGGTGGTCTCCCATCCAGCGCTCAGGATCGGATCAATCGATGTGGGCATGCGTAACCTCTATTAGCCTGGTTATCGGCCGAATTGAGAGAATCCTCAGATTTCAGGGGTAATTAATTGGCTTTTTTTAAAAAATCCAATCACGCTTACGCCCAATAGCTGCGATCGAGCGTTCGGTATTGGATGGCCTCGGCCAAATGCGGCACGGCCAGGTTTTCGGCCCCTTCGAGATCGGCGATGGTGCGGGCTACTTTAAGGATGCGGTCGTGTGCGCGGGCGGTCAGCCCCTGCTGCTGCATGGCGCGTTCCAACAGCCGTTCGGCGTCGGCGCCCAGTTCGCAGTGGACACGAATCTGTCGCGTGGTCATCTGCGCGTTGGCATAAATTTTTTCTCCAGCCTTTTTAAATCGTTTGCGCTGGTGCTCGCGCGCGCCCATCACGCGATCGCGAATCTGCCTTGAGCCCTCGGCCGCTGCTCCGCCGCGAAGCTCCTTGTACTGCACCGCCGGCACTTCAATATGGATGTCGATGCGGTCAAGCAGGGGTCCGGAAATTTTGGCCACGTAGCGCTGGATCATTGGCGGCGTGCACATGCATTCGCGCGATTTGTCATTGAAGTATCCGCAAGGGCAGGGATTCATGGCGGCTGCCAGCATAAAGCGGGCCGGAAAGCTGAGCGACATGGATGCGCGCGCAATCGTCACGGTGTGATCTTCAAGCGGCTGCCGCATAACCTCAAGCACGTTGCGCGGAAACTCCGGCAGCTCATCCAGAAAGAGCAATCCGTTGTGCGCCAGTGAAACTTCGCCTGGCCGCGGAATGATGCCGCCGCCGATTAAGCCCGCGTCGGAGATGGTGTGGTGCGGAGCACGGTACGGTCGTTGCGAAACCAGTCCGGCGGCAGAGTCCAGCACTCCTGCAACCGAGTGAATCTTCGTAGTCTCGAGCGCTTCTTCAAAAGTGAGGGGCGCCAAAATCGACGGCAGCCGCTTGGCCAGCATGGTCTTGCCGGAACCCGGCGGTCCGATCATCAGAATGTTGTGTCCGCCGGCCGCGGCAACTTCAAGTGCACGCTTGGCGGTCTGCTGGCCGCGAACATCGCAAAAGTCAACCGTAAAATGCTGCAGCTCGCCGAGCAGTTGCTCCGTATTTACGCGAAACGCTTCGCGCTGCACTACGTTCATCAGCGAGTTGTTAAGCAGATCGATGACATCCGTCAGAGTCGATACAGGATAAACATTGACGCCTTCGACTACTGCGGCCTCAGCAGCATTCGCCGCCGGCAATATCAGGTTTGGAATTTTCTTTTCGCGCGCCAAAATGGCAACCGGCAACATGCCGGGAATGGGGCGCACGCTGCCGTCGAGACCAAGCTCACCCACCAGCAGAAAATTGCTCAAATCGCTCACGCGCAGAGCGCCGTAAGCGCCGAGGATGCCGACTGCGATGGGAAGATCGAATCCCGAGCCTTCCTTCTTCAGGTCGGCCGGCGCAAGATTGATGGTGATGAATGTGGGCGGAATGGTATAGCCGGAATTCTTGATGGCAGCGCGCACGCGATCGCGGCTCTCACGAACTGCAGCATCGGGTAGACCGACGGTGTGAAAGATATCTTTATCTGTAACGGCCCCACTGTAGTCCACCTCAACATCGATGAGGTTGGCGTCAATACCGTAGACGGCCGCGCTAAGAGCTTTAAAGAGCATGGCGGTTAATTTGCAGCGAGTGTACCAGAAGATAGCGAACAGTGGTCAGTGACGGGTGAACAGAAGAAGACGGGGTTCAGGGATCAGGTGTCAGGGATCAGAGTTCCGATCGCATGAAGGGGAGATTTATGGACGAGCAACGAAGGATGTTAAGGCATTTCCTTGCTGCACTGGCTTACCGGACGCAAAAAGCTTTGCGCGGTGCTTCGCCGGAGTTCGCAAACTTTAGTGCGGGCGGCAAGGTGCGCACGCCGCTTGAACTCGTTCGCCACATGGATAGCGTACTTGGTTACGCACGTACCTTCATCACCGGTGGAAGCTATCGTCCGCCGCAGACCGATCAGCTCGCCGAAGCGATGGTAAATTTCCATCGAGTGGTGGAAGACTTCGCTCGTCATCTTGAAGCGGGATCGGAGATGCATGGCATCACGCCGGAGGTTTTGCTGCAGGGACCGTTCTCCGACGCCATGACCCATGCCGGGCAGTTGGCCATGCTGCGCAGGCTGGCAGGGGATCCTGTTCCGCCGGAAAATTTTATCTACGCCACCATCTCGCCAGACAACCTCGGCCCCAATCAGCCCATGCCCGTCAGCCCCGACGCGGTTTGGCCTGAGAAACCATGAGGGCTGATAGAGGAATAGAATCTTTGGCGTGACGACGAGCCTTTTTGATCTGTACAAAATCGGCGTTGGCCCCTCAAGTTCGCACACCATGGGACCAATGCGAGCATCACGCAGCTTCGCTCGCGATTTGGTGTCGTGTGGATCTATTGGACGCGTTGCCCGCGTGCAGGTGGAGCTCTACGGATCGCTCGCGCTCACCGGCCTTGGCCACGCCACCGATCGCGCAGTTCTGCTGGGGCTGGCGGGGCACGAGCCCGCCACCATCGATCCGGCAGCAATTGAATCCACTGTGGGTCAGATTCGTTCGTCAAAACGGATCGCCTTCGAAGGCGCCCATTCAATCCCGTTCGACGAAGCTGCGGATTTGATCTTCCATCGCGACATCATGTTTCCGCCCGGCGCAAAAATGGAACATCCCAACGGAATGCGCTTCACAGCCTTCGACGCCTCAGGCAATAAAGTCGAACAGCGCACGTTCTTTTCAACCGGCGGCGGCTTCATCGCAGAAGACATTCCTGCGAATTCAACTCAGCGAATCGAGATAAACGAAGGCTCCGTGGAAGTCCCGTTTCGATTTCACAGTGCAGCCGAACTTCTTGCTACCGCCCAGGCCAACGAGCTCACCATCAGTCAGCTGATGCTTGAGAACGAATGCGCGCTCGCCAGGACCAGCACCGATCGCGCCCCGGTTGAAGTCGTTCGCGAAGGCATCGACCGAATCTGGCAAACCATGAAAGATTGCACCGCGCGGGGCATCGCCGCACAAGGCATTCTGCCCGGCGGTTTGAACGTGCGACGGCGCGCGCATCAACTTGCCGCACGCCTCGAAGAACGGGAAGCGAGAGGTTTGCGCGGTGATGCGTTGGCGCCGCTGGACTGGGTCACCGTCTATGCGATGGCCGTGAATGAAGAGAACGCGGCGGGCGGCCGCGTGGTTACCGCACCTACCAACGGAGCAGCCGGCGTGGTGCCGGCGGTGGCGCATTATTATGAGCGATTTGTTTCTGAATCGGATCACGAAGGCATCGTCTGCTTCTTTCTTACATCGGCAGCCATCGGCATTTTGTACAAGGAAAATGCATCGATCAGCGGTGCGGAGGTCGGCTGTCAGGGTGAAGTAGGAGTCGCATGCTCGATGGCTGCTGCAGGATTGACCGCTGCACTTGGAGGCGATAACGAGCAGGTGGAACATGCAGCCGAAATCGCAATGGAGCATAACCTTGGCATGACTTGCGACCCCGTCGGAGGACTCGTTCAGATCCCCTGCATCGAGCGAAATGCGATGGGAGCGGCCAAGGCGGTGCAGGCTTCACGTATTGCTCTTCATGAGTCCGGGGAACATAAGGTTTCCCTCGATCAGGTCATTCGAACCATGTATCTGACAGGTCTCGATATGCAGTCGCGCTACAAGGAAACGAGCCTTGCAGGTCTTGCATTGAACCGCATTCAATGTTGATGAGTGATGCTGAAAGCCGCATGAACAAAGGCGATGAAGCATATCGACAATTTGCGCGTGCATCGGATCGCGAAATGAATTTTCATTTGAGGGTTGTTGCGCAAGATGCGATTCGGTGTCCGCAATCATCAAAGTTGCTCATCGGTCCGCGGCGAGCCCCGAAAAATTGTTGACGATTTTTCCACCTTCAAGTCGTTTTTCTCTTGACATCGTTGCGGCACAATTCTATACATTCTTCAACTGCAATATACGTATTGCAGAAATCGATGCAACCCATCGAAAAGGGAGAATAGGCAAATGGCAACCAAGAAAGCAGCCAAGAAGGCACCTGCAAAGAAGGCCGCGAAGAAAGCCGTAAAGAAGGCCGCGAAGAAGAAGTAGTTCTACTCCAACACAAAAGGCAACACTGAGGGGAGCGCTTAAGGCGCTCCCCTCAGTGTTTGTGCTGAAGGATTAGACTTGATGCCAGAGATACAGGAAAGACGAACAAGATGACACGACGTCGCTGGATTGCCGAGCAATGGGATGAAGCCACAGCATCCATCACCGGTGCGCAGGCTGAGCACCTGGCGCGCGTGCTTCGCGCACAGCCCGGCATGGAAGCCGATGTCGTCGCCGGCGGTCACGTCTTTCATGCGGAAGTGGCGGCAGTCTCACCCAACGAAGTTCGCTTCAACCTGGTTACCGAAGTGCAAGCCGACCCTGCGCTGCCTGTCACGCTGGTATTGGCGGTGTACAAGTTTGATCGCATGGAGTGGGCCATTGAGAAGGCAACCGAACTCGGCGTCGCGGCCGTTGCCCCAGTGATTGCACAGCGGACTGAGAAGCACCTGGCCCAGTCCGCGGAGAAGCGTGCCGAACGCTGGCGCCGCATCGCGCATGAGGCCGCTCAGCAATCGCGCCGCTCCGATGTTCCGCTCATTCACCAGCCCACGTCACTGGCGGCGTATGTAAAGGCAGCGTCGAATGCAACGCGCATCGTTCTGGCCGAGCAGGAGCGCACTACCACGCTGCGCCGGCTTGTCGATGATGCAGTGCAGTCAGCCGGAGATGATATGCCGGTGCTGGAGATTGCCATCGGCCCAGAAGGCGGATGGGCACCCGCGGAGGAAGCGCTGTTCGATGCCAACGCGTGGAAAGCCGCAACGCTTGGGCCCCGCATTCTGCGCGCAGAGACAGCCGCGATTGCCGCGTTGTCGGTAGTGGCTTCAGGCTTGGAGTAAAACTTGGCTTAGTGCCAGGTGCTCTCCGACGACGAGTGGGTGCCCCATCCTTGCGCAGTTCCATCGTGCGAGGGTGGGATAGCACAGACCTCAACGCCGCACGAAGTAGCCCATCTTTCCCTCGCAATTGACGAGTGGATCAGCACAAACTTCACAGCCGTGCGAAGTGCAGCAGCACCCCAGCAAGCGCGCCGCCGGTAAGATCGCCGACGATAGGAATCCATGCATAGCTCCAGTTCGATCCGCCCTTGCCGGGAATCGGCAGCAGCGCATGGACGAGCCGCGGCCCAAAATCGCGAGCGGGATTAATCGCATAACCCGTGGTGCCGCCGAGCGAGAGACCGATGCCCCACACCAGGCTGGCAACAAGCCATTGACCAAGCCCCGGCGCAGGTCCCGTTGCGGAAACTCCATGAGAGAAAATTGCACCTGCGATCAAGACCAGCATGCCGGTCCCAAGCGCCTCACTAAAAAGATTTGCAAGCGGATTGCGAACTGCACCATTGGTACAGAAGATGCCCAGCTTGGCGGCAGGATCGGGTGTGAGTGCCCAGTGCGGGCCAAAGTGAAGAAACGCGAGCGTGGCTCCGCACATAGCGCCCAGCAACTGTGCCGACCAGTAAACAGGAATCAGTGAGTAATCGCCGCTGATGATGGCGCTGGCCAGCGAAATGGCGGGATTAAGATGCGCGCCGGGGCTGCCAAAGGCCTGCGCAACCAACACACCGCAAAGCACTCCGAGTGCCCAGCCGGTGGTCACCACCATCCATCCCGCGTCGGCCGCATAGCTTTTGCGGAGCGTGACGTTGGCGCATACGCCGTTTCCAAACAGCAGCAACACAGCAGTGCCCATAAACTCGCCAAGCCAGAGAGAGTGCATTCATTCGCCTTCGTCAGGGGACCGGCAAGCGCCGCAGCGCACGTCAAGGCCCCGGATGTGATTTGAGGGACCAGAGCATTGTCACCCGCCGAGCCCGTCTCAGCCAAGCGCATTCGCGCGCTATTATTTCGCCGATGACGGTGCTGCTGCGGGTACAGTGCCTTCGTATTGCTCCCAGTGGGTCACGAGTTCATTCACCACTGCGTGGCCTACGCGGTACGCCGCCTCAAGCGATGGCAGATAGGCTGCATAGGCACCGATGCGCTGGCGGGCAAGGCTTTGCGCGGCAGTAAGGTCGCGTGGCTGGCGATCGAAATTACTCACCGTGCGCAGCACCATCACTCGATTGATATCAACACGACTCGCATTTGCCAGGAATTCGAGCGACTGCAGCGTTCCGGTATCTTCCATCGCCGTGGTTGCAAATTCGCCCTTGCCCTCAGAGAAGTAGCGCATCCATTCGCTCGCCCACGCGTCCAGCAGTTTGCCGTGCCAGTAGGTCGACGAGGACACTTCATCGCCAATAAGTACAAACGGCGGCCTCTGCGAAGCAGCGCCGTCAAAGCCCGCGCGAATCTGCTTCAGCTTGTCGGAGTCGTCCAGCCTGGTGTCGCGCGAGACATTGAAAGCCCACTGCACAAGGCCTTGGTTAAGCTTGTAAATCTGGCCCGGCCTCGCCTCCACCGGTTTCTCAAACGGCGTCGCCTTGCCAAGCGGCAAGTAGCCAGTGGTCCAGTCCTTCGGAATTTCGCGCGGATCGATCTCGTACGCGAGGTCGGCGTCCAGCACCCAGCGTGCCCACGCGGCCGATCCAAGTGACACGCGATCAGGGCAGCCGCCTGCGATGCCCGCAACCAGCCAATAAGCATGGCTGAAGTCAAAGCGCGGATCGAGTCCCAAAGCCATCACCGTAGACGCAGCATGAGCGGTGCCGGGCCCCGTAACAATGGCCAGCTCGCCGTCGCCGTTCATGCGCGCGGCATGGTAACCGGCAGGCAGGGGATAAACGCGGTCGAGATGATCGCGCTCCACCCAGTACTGGTATTCGCCGGGCGTGTCGCCGGTGTCCTCGCCTTGCTCGAACATGGCGAGCACAACCACTTTCACGGGTATCGGGTGAGTCTGCGCCCGCAGGCTCACGGCGCAAACTGTTAAAAACAACAGGGAAGAAAAGACCTTCATTCGCGTCATCATTGATTGCGATGTTACGGGAAAGCTGTCCGCAAGGAAACAGCTATCAATCCAACAATTCCCACCGGATCAGAACCAGGTCTGCCGCTTGTATGCCAGATACTCATCGCCGAACTTATCCATAAGCACCGCTTGTTCCTTGCGGCTGCGGTACACCTGCAAGGGAACCAGCGCCACCAGAACAAGCAGCAACAATGGCTTCCCCGTCCAGATAATCAGGCCGAAAATTACCAACGATGAAAACACGTAAACAGGATTGCGGATGCGGGAGTAAATGCCCGACGTGACCAAAATGCTCGCCTTCGCGCTCACGCTGAAAGCTCGGCCCAACTCGATCCGCGAAACGATCAACAGCACAAATGCCGGTAGCGCAATTGCAATTCCTGCAATCCGCCACGGCGTCCAGGGAAGACTGGCTGCATGCGTCGCGAAAACAACCAGCCCCACGAAGATGATGCCGAGAGAAATGACATTTGCCTTCAAGGGGGCTACCTTTCCGTTGAGCTGGGGCACGCTCCGACCTGCAGAGAAGTTATAGCATGGTAAAGTCAACCGCGCGATCAAACTCAGACACGCGCATAATACTGAACCTCGCCGGAGGTCCTGCGATGAACCGCATTGGCGCAATGGCCATTGGAGGACTCATGATTGCCGCAGCCACTAGAGCGCAACAACCCGTAGCCCATCGCTGGGCGATTGTGCTCCACGGCGGCGCAGGCGTCATTGAGCGTGCCACCATGAGTGCGGAGGGCGAAAAGGCCTATCGCGCATCGATGGCCAAGGCGACCGAGGCCGGCGCGCAGGTGCTCGACAAAGGCGGCTCGTCGCTGGATGCAGTCGAAGCGGCGATCCGGACTCTCGAAGACGATCCGCTCTTCAACGCCGGCCGCGGCGCCGATTTCGCAGCCGATGGAAGAAACGAGCTCGACGCGGCCATCATGGACGGCTCCAGCATGAAAGCAGGAGCGGTGGGCGATGTAACGCGCACGCGGCATCCCATCTCGCTGGCGCGCGCCGTCATGGAGAAATCGCCGCACGTATTTCTCGTCGGCCAGGGCGCCGACGAGTTCTCAGCCTATGCGGGGCTCGAACAGGTGGACCCAAGCTACTTCTTTACCGAGCGCCGCTGGCAGGCGCTCATCAAGGAATTAAAAAAGGAAGGCATGCCGCTTCCGCTTCGACCTGCTGGCGCGCCACCGCCGCCGCCCACGTCACAGATCGAACCCGTGCAGATTGAACCTGCAGACGCGCACAAGTACGGGACCGTCGGCGTGGTCGCACTCGACCGCGCAGGCAACCTCGCCGCCGGTACCTCTACTGGAGGCACCAATGCCAAGCGCTGGGGCCGCGTAGGCGACTCGCCGATCATCGGCGCCGGCACCTATGCCTCAAATCAATCCTGCGCGGTGTCGGCCACCGGAACCGGCGAGTACTTCATCCGCCTGACCGTTGCGAGAACCGTCTGCGCGCTCGTCGAATACAAAGGCATGAAGCTGCAGGAAGCCGCCGACCAGATCATCCACAAAGAACTTACCGGCATGCACGGCGATGGCGGCGTCATTGCCATTGCTCCCAATGGCGAAATGGCCTGGAGCTTCAACACGCCCGGCATGTATCGCGCCCGGCAGGCTGAAGGCGGCAAGGTTGAAATCGGCATCTACAACGACGAGCCATAGGCGTCCTTCCTATCGTACTAACTCGTCATCAGCTGCCATTTGGTGCGCGTGTAAGCAATGCTGAAGCCGGCGCGCTCGGCGTTGCGCTGCGAATCGCTCCCCGGCATAGCAGCCATCATCGCCAGATCGCATTCATGTGCAAATGCATAGCGCATTCGCTCGCGCAGCAGGGCAGACTGAAGGCCGCGCCGGCGCAGTTCGGGAACGGTAGCCGATCCGCCGAACAGTGCGACGCCCTCGTGCAGGCATAGGGCGCCGGCAGCGCCGGGCACCCCATCCAGTTCGGCAAGAAAGCAAATCGTGTGTTTGCGCGCTGTGTACATTTCGGCCAGCTCCGCTAGAAATCCTGCGAACTCCGGATGATTGTGTATCCAGCCCCGTGTGCTGATGTCGCTCCAGAGATTCGCTTCTCCGGGACCTGCAACGCGAACCGTGACGTTGCCCGCGTCCGCCGATGGTGGTTCAGTTACCGTCTGATACACCACGTTGCTTAGCTCCACCGGCCGATAGCCGCGCGTGCAAAGCAGTGCGTATGCCTCAGCGCCGGCAAAGGGGCTCACTTCGTGGAATACGGGAGCGCCATGATCACGGAAGAAGGCCTCAATCTCGTCCAGCGTCGCAGTACTGAGCTCTTCAAAGATGCCCAGTCCGAAGGTCTGTGTAGTGGGAGAATCCACGCCGTCGAACACTGCAAAGGCTCCGCCGCACCGTATCCACTCGGCGCCGCATTCGGGGCGCAGGCTTCGGCGCGCTTCGGCATGCTGCGTACACCCAAAACCTTCGGCACGTTCAAGGCGTCTTGAAGTTGCAATGTCAGAGAAGAGCATGGAGTCTAGTGTAGGACGGGGGGCCGCTGCTAAGGCAAACGAAAATGCGCGCCCTCTAAGGGGCGCGCAAATACAGCATCCAAAGGCACCAATTGAAAGCAGCTAGCGAACTATTTCAAAGCGGTCCCAAGGATAATTGCACACCGGGCAGCGCTCATGCTCTTCTTCGTTCTCTGACGTGTAACCGCACACCGGGCAAACATAGAATTCACGAGTCGCACTGATCCACGAGTTCATTTTGCCGCCCTCGAGCAGAGCAACCGCTTCGCCGTAGAGGCGTGCGTGCGTCTTCTCCGCCTCCATTGCGCCAGTGAAGGTACGGACGGCGGCCTTGCTATCGCGTACTATGGCCTCGGCCAGAAACGCCGGGTACATGACGTCGATTTCGTATTGCTCGCCATTGAGGGCGGTCTTCAAATTTTCCAGCGTCGACTTTACTTCGACTAAATGAATTTCGCACTTGGCCTCACCGCCGAGTTGCTTGATAACGCGGGCGTGATTTGCCGCGTGAATCTCTTCAGCACGTCCCGCCGCGCGGAACAGGCTGGCAGCGCCATGCAATCCATCGACGTCAGCCTTCTTCGCAAACTGCATGTACTTGGCATGGGCGTTCGATTCGCCTTCAAAGGCAGCCAGCAGATTCCTGATCGTAATTTCATCTTCCGCAGCAACGGATGGCATAGTCTTCCCCCTGAACATCGAAGCACAAGCCTATGAGCAACCGCCCCCCACCGCTGTGATGACGGCTACAGCTATGCAATTCAAGCAAATCAGCCCTGTGCCCAATCCAATTCATGGTCCTTTCGTGAAATGTGTGGGATAGCAAGCCCCTAACCGAGCCACAACAGAGCTGAAGGCTGAGAGCTGAAAGCTCGCCCCGTATCGGGCCTCACAATCCACCCACAATTCACCGCTGGTAGAATGTTCCGCATGGATACCGTCCAATACCTTTTGCCGCAAGACCGCATTCCACGCGTTTGGTACAACATCCTTCCGGATCTGCCCAAGCCCCTCGCTCCGCCGCTTCATCCCGGCACGCATAAGCCTCTCGGTCCCGATGACCTGGCGCCGCTTTTTCCTATGAGCCTCATCATGCAGGAAGTCAGCAGCGAGCGCGAGATTGAGATTCCGGAAGAAGTGCGGCAGATCTACGCGCAGTGGCGGCCTTCGCCGCTGTTCCGCGCACGGCGGCTTGAGAAGGCGCTGGATACGCCCGCGCACATCTACTACAAGTACGAGGGCGTCAGCCCGGCCGGTTCGCACAAACTCAACACCGCCGTGGCGCAGGCTTACTACAACAAGAAGGATGGCACCAAGCATCTCTCCACTGAGACGGGCGCGGGGCAATGGGGATCGTCGCTGGCCATGGCTTGCTCATTCTTCGGCCTCGACTGCAAAGTCTTTATGGTGCGTGTGAGTTACGACCAGAAGCCTTATCGCCGCGCCCTCATGGAAACGTTTGGCGCATGTGTCACGGCAAGCCCCAGCATTGAGACGGAGTCCGGCCGCGCCATCCTCGCGCAGCATCCGAATTCGAACGGCTCGCTCGGCATTGCAATCTCTGAAGCGGTTGAAGTTGCAGCCAAAGATCCAAATACCAAGTACGCGTTGGGCAGCGTGCTGAACCATGTGCTGCTGCATCAGACCGTGATCGGCCAGGAAGCGATTGAACAGATGGCGCTGGCCGGCGAAGAGCCCGACGTGATCATCGGCTGCACCGGCGGCGGTTCCAACTTTGCAGGTCTCGTAATGCCCTACATCGGCCTCAAGATCAAGGGGAAGTGCAATGCGCGCATAGTCGCAGTCGAACCCACCGCGTGCCCCAGCCTGACTAAGGGCCGCTTTACATACGACTTCGGCGATACCGGACATCTGACTCCGCTGGTCAAGATGCACACGCTCGGCAGCACGTTTATGCCGCCCGGAATTCACGCTGGCGGATTGCGTTATCACGGCATGGCGCCGCTGGTTTCGCATGTGCTCGATCTCGGCTTGGCCGAAGCAACAACCGTGCAACAGCTCGATGCATTCGCGGCCGGCGTTCAGTTTGCGCAGGCTGAAGGAATTGTTCCAGCGCCCGAAGCCAATCACGCGGTCGCCGGCGCAATCAAGGAAGCGCTCGTAGCCAAGGCCGAAGGCAAGCAGCGCACAATCCTCTTCAACCTCAGCGGCCACGGCCATTTCGACATGCAGAGCTACATCGCCTACCAGGCAGGACAGCTCGAAAATTACGAATATCCCGCAGAGGAAATTGCAATGGCCCTCGCCGGCCTACCGGCGTTCGAATAACTACCTTGCCTCGCGCAGCAAAAAGGCCATCCCGAATGGGATGGCCTTTTTGCTACGGCTTTTCAAGTTAAGCTGAAAGCTGGCATTTACGGCCGAACCGGCACGCCCTGCGTGTTCGTACTGCGCGCCATCGCCTTTTCCGCCAGCACCTGGTGCGCATGATCTTCCAGCGCCTGCGCTTCAGGCAGGAAGCTTACAGCCTTCTGAATCTCAGGATCCCAATCGGCCAGCGTGCGCAGTCCCTGCAATTGGCCGAATTGAATCGTGACAATCTTCTCCTTGATGCGCGTCTTCACCCAGTCGCTCACGCCGCTGTAATCCGCGTCCGTAGAGTCGATGCCCTGGCTGGCGACGTACTTCTTGAATTCACTCATCACGCCATCGTCCACCTGGAAGTTTTGGTTCACCTGGTGGGTCGAAACGTAGATAGGAGCAAACTTGAAGAACACGTCCTTGAAGAGAAGCTCATCCTGGAAGTGATTGCTCTTTGGCGTGTCGACCTTCTCATCGGGAGTAATGCCGCCGCCGCCGTATACCGTGCGGCCGGAATCCGTCAGCTTGACTTCGCGGTTCGTCGAATCGTTGGGCTCCGCGCCGGCGTGGTTGTAGTAGTAGTCATACAGCGAAACGCCGCTGTAATTGCGCTGGATCAGGCGTCCCGACGGCGTGTAGTAGTGATACGTCGTCAGCGCCAGCCCGGTATTCTCGCTCAGGTTGTACACCGTCTGCACCAGGCCCTTGCCAAACGTGGTCTCGCCCACGATCAGCGCGCGATCATGATCCTGCAGAGCGCCGGAAACAATTTCCGCCGCCGAAGCAGTTCCGCGATTCACCAGTACAACAATTGGAAAGGTTTTTCCGCTGTTGCCATGCGTGGCCGTGTAGTTCTGATCGGGATAAGCGCGCCCACGTTGCGAAACAATGCCTTGCCCTTTGGCCAGCAGGTGATCGCAAACGTCGACAGCCTGGCTTAGCAGCCCGCCTGGGTTGTTGCGAAGATCGATGACCAGCCCCTTCAAGTTGCTGAAGCCGTCAATCGCATTGGACATTTCCTCGCCGGTCGTTTCCTGGAACTGCGTCAGGTGAATGTAACCAACGCCGGGACGAATCTCGTACTTCAGGTCAACTGAAGGATGCGGAATTTCGTCGCGCACCAGGTCGAATGTCATCGGGGACGTTTGCCCAACGCGAATGGTGGCAACCTGCACATGGGTGCCTTTGGGCCCCTTAAGCGCCTTCGCCACCTGGTCTGATGTCCAGCCGTCGGTGCTCTTGCCATCTACTGAAGAAATCTGATCGCCGGGATGAATGCCGGCCCGGAATGAAGGAGTGCCTTCATACGGCGTAATCACAAACACATGGTCCTTGCCCTGCGCATCGCGCTGCTGCTGGATGACCATGCCGACACCGTAATAATGGCCGCGCTGATCTTCACGCAGCCGCGCATACGCCTTGGGGTCGTAGAAGTTCGAGTGCGGGTCGAGCACGCGGAGCATTCCCGGAATGGCGCCGTCGTAGATGGCCGCGTCGGCCTTGTCGCCCGCGATGGGCTCGGCATAGTTCTTTTCAACCAGCGCGTACACATCGGTAAACGACTTCAGGTTGTCGCGAAGCTGGCTTTCGTCGGTCGCGGTTTGAGCCCCAACCCTGCGCTGCAGTATGGAGCCGACAACGGCGCAGACGGCGAAGAAAAGCACTACGGTAAAGAGGGCGCGGCGGGCGCGGGGACTCATAATTGGAAGGAACCTCCGGAGGGCGATTGCTGCGGACTGCCAGACGCGGTATCACCGAGGATTGTTTCCGTCATAGTGCGCCTCGGGATTGCTCCCCAAATATAATTACGCCTTGCCTGATTCCGGCAAGGCTCAGGAAACTGGGAAACCGCTGAAGGGGCTCCGCGGAGCCGCCCAGGGATCAAGTATATCACTGCGTCATTTGACTGTGGCACCCCCGAAAGCGGTAGCACGGACCACTTCCGGGGGCGATAATCCCCTCCGGGCCGCTGTGGCAACCCTCGCATCTAAACGCCGGTCCCAAGCCTAAAACTCACACTTGAAGTGGCGCAGTAAAGCCTTGACGCCGTGTCACAAAAGCGCGCCGATCATCGCGCTTCTGCTGCCCCTGCATTTACAATGACGTCTATGCAAGAGGTGGCTTTGTTTCGCCGCTTACGTGTTCACTTATGACCCTCAGATTCCTTCGCATTCCCGCAGCAGTCGTGTTCGGTACGGTGCTGCTTTCCAGTTCCGCGTTGGTGCGCGCCCAAAACATGGCGCCACAGAGCCCGTACGGCGGCACCACGGTCGAGGACATCATCGCCCGTGTTAATGACCAGATCATTACTCGTTCAGACTACGAGCGAGCTCAGGCGGAGGTCGACCGCGATGCTCGTCAACGCGGCGCCAGTACCCTGCAGGAGATAGCCGCCTCCCATAAAGACTTGCTGCGCAACCTGATCGATCAGCAACTTTGGATCTCAAAAGGCAAGCAGATGGGCATCAACGGCGAAACCGATCTGGTCAAGCGCCTCGATGAGCTTCGCAAGCAATACAACCTCAAATCCATGGAAGAGCTGGAAGCGGCCGCCAAAGAGCAGGGCGTTTCATTTGAGGATTTCAAGCAGAATATCCGCAATCAGCTCATTACCCAGGAGGTAATGCGGCAGGAGGTGGGGCAGAGCATTCGCTTCACTCCCGGCGAAGCGGAACGCTTTTATGAAGAACATAAGGCAGACTACGCCCAGCCGGAAAGCGTACACCTCAGCGAGATTATGGTTTCAACCGGCGGTGCCACGGACGGCGATAAGCTGACCGCAGCCAAAGCCAAAGTAGACGACATTGAGAACCGTTTGCACGCTGGGGGCGACTTTAGCCAACTGGCAAAATCCTTCAGCGATGGCCCCACCTCGGCCCAGGGAGGCGATCTGGGTCAATATCAGCCCGGTGCCCTGCCTAAGCTGCTTGAAGACAAGACTTTCACCCTCCAGGTAGGCCAATTCACTGAGCCGATTCTCACCCGTCAGGGCTACATCATTCTTAAAGTAGACGACCACGCTAAAGGCGGCGTTCGTCCTTATAAGGAAGTCGAGGCCCAGGTCCAGGACGCTTTCTATATGTCCCGCATGGAGCCGGCGATTCGCGAATATCTGACCAAACTGCGCGAAGAGTCGTTTATCGACATCAAGCCGGGCTACACCGATAGCGGCGCCAGCCCCAACGAAACCAAGCCGATATTCAGTGCCTACACCCCGCCCGCTCCTAAAAAGAAGGCGAAGGTCGAGCGCACGCGCTTCCGCGAAACTACCCATACCTTCCGCCAGAAGTCTCCGCAGTCCGCGGCCGATGCTGCTCCAGCGCCGGAGCCAGCGGCAGCACAACCTGCGCCCAAACCCGCTGCGCAAACCGTGGCCACCGCCAAGCCCGCCAAAAAAGGCATTCTTGAAAAGATCCACGTCAAGAAGTCTGAGAAGCCCGGCGAGGAAGCAAGTGAAAAGCCCGGTAAGCGCGAAAAGATCCGCTTCGGCCAGGCTCCGCGTAAAACTTTGCCTTCCGCACCCACTACGGCAGTCGAGGATGCAGGCGCTGTTCCAGCTGAAACTGCGGCGGCAGCTCCGGAGCCGGAGAACCCGCTTGAAGCAGCACCGGTTGAAGTCAAAAAGCGCTTCAGCGAACGTGCTCGTGTGGCTAAAAAGGCAAAGCAGCCGAACGGGCCGCAAACCGATACTTTGGCACCCGCTGCACCAGACACCGCTGAAGTTGCTGATCGCGCTACCCAATCAGCCCCGCTCGGTCTGAACGGCGATACAGCCTCCAAAAAGAAGAAGGCAGTAACGGCCGGCGAAAAGACCAGGCTGGCAGATAAGAAAAAAGAACCTCAGAGCAGTGAGCCGAAGCAGGCTCCGCAGTTCACACCATTGCCGGCCATCCCGGGAGCGCCTGCACCAGCAGAGCACCCGACGGAACAGCCGCCAGCTCCGTCGCAGCCAACTGTGCCGCAACAGTAGATGCTTTCAATCGAGCAAAAATGCGGGCCTGGGATATTCTCCCGGGCCCGTAGTCTTTGGCCACTACATGAAATAAAGGGGTCGTCGTACACCACGAACAAGCCGGGAGCTGATAGCCAACAGCTAAAAAGCTGCCTCTTCATGTATCCTTTCCCGCAGAATGAAAGAAATTTATATAACCGATCTGGCCACATTCGAAGAGGGCAAAAACTTCGACGGGTTCTTCCTTGTCCTCGCCAAGCAACAGCGCACCACCAAAACAAATAAACCCTACTTGAACCTGATTCTGGGAGATAAAACCGGCCAACTCGAGGCGCGCATCTGGGATCCCGGCGACGCGCGCATTGCCAAAGAATTCGACAAGGGCGCCATCGTCAAAGTGCGCGGCTGCTGCTCGCGTTTTGAAGATCGCCTGCAAGTCAAAATCGATCAGCTGCGTGTCGCTCTGGCAGACGAGGTGGAGAAGAGCGACCTTCTGCCGGCCACCGGCTACGACGTAAACGATCTCTGGCGCCAGCTAGGCAATTTCATTGAGGGCATGTCCAACCCCGACTTGAAGGCGCTGCTCAAATCCATCCTCGGCGACCCGAGTATCGCAATGGCATATCGCGAAGCTCCGGCAGCGCGCCAACTGCATCACGCTTGGCTTGGCGGATTGCTTGAGCACGTTGTCAGCCTGCTCCGGCTTGGCGATCGCGTCGCCGCCCACTACACTCTGCTCGACCGCGACCTGCTGCTCACCGGCATCATCCTTCACGACATCGGCAAAATTCGCGAGCTCTCGTGGGACATCGGATTCGACTACACCATTGAAGGCGTGCTGCTCGGCCATATTCAAATGGGCGTCGATCTGGTGGAAAAGGCGATCGCAAGCCTGCCGCAATTTCCTGATCGCTTGCGCACGCTGGTTCTGCACCTCATCCTTTCGCACCATGGCAAGCTGGAATTCGGCTCACCCAAACTGCCCATGATTCCTGAAGCGCTGGTGTTGAACTTTGTCGACGATCTCGACGCCAAGATGCAGGCCGTAGTCAGCGAATTTGAAAAATCCGCCCGCGAAGGCAAAGGCCCCGACGAGATGACGGGCCGCGTCTGGTCGCTCGACAATCGTCAACTGCTCAATACCAAGCGCTGGCTGGCAGAAAGCCCAAAATAATTCCTGGAGTGAATCACAGTGAAGACGCTCAGCAACGCTGCGTGCCTTAACGAAATCCTCGATCGACTCAGCGATGTGCGCGCCGACTCGCCCCGCCAATGGGGAAAGATGAATGCGCATCAGATGATCTGTCACCTCGCCGACAGCCTTCGCGGCATGATGGGGTGTAAGCAAGTCAGCCCTGCGGAACGGCCATTCGGCCCCGTCATGAAATGGGCCGCCCTCAGTTTGCCGATGAAGTGGCCTAAAGGCGTACCCACGCGCCCCGAAGTCGATCAGCAGAGGTCAGGAACGGAGCCCGCTGAATTCGATGAGGACTTGCGCGACCTGATCGCGCTCACCCAGGAATTCGCGGGATTCGCCCGCCATTCCACCTTCAGTTCGCACCCGATGTTCGGCCAGATGACGGAGAAGGAATGGATGCGCTGGTGCTATCTGCACCACGATCACCACCTGCGGCAATTCGGTTGCTGAAGGGTCAGTCCCAACAAGCAAGCCGAAAGCCAAGAGCTAGCCGCTCGCTCCATCCATCCTCGCCAAAAATTCACTTGGCTGCGCCGCTTTGCGCCTTGTATGATCGGTCCGCTTCTTCCCCCTCATTCAGGAGATCGCCAATGCAAGATGCTCTCGCACCCGACCGCTCCGGCAATCCCGCGCCCCTGGGACTGATGGGATTCGGCATGACCACCGTCCTGCTGAACTTTCACAACGCAGGATTCTTTCCGCTCGATTCGATGATCCTTTCCATGGGCATCTTCTATGGCGGTCTGGCACAGGTAGTAGCCGGCATCATGGAATGGAAAAAGGGCAACACCTTCGCGGCCACAGCCTTTACCAGCTACGGCATGTTCTGGCTCTCGCTTGTGGCGCTGGTCGTACTACCCAAAGCAGGAGTAGGCGTCGCTGCGCCATCGGGCCTTGCCAT
>JADGNO010000100.1 GCA_017883405.1 Occallatibacter sp.
GAGTGTGGGCACATGAAGCAGGCGGCAGCCGCCAGTGGCTCACCGTTTCGATCCGGCAAATGTATGCTGGCCATTCGAAGCAGGCAGGCCTGATCGCCGGGCAATGCCATGCCGGAGCGTATGCGAACAAGTACGTGATCGTGGTCGACGACGACATCGATCCGGCCAACATGAACGAGGTGATCTGGGCGATGTGCACGCGTGTCGATCCACGCGATGATGTCGATATCCTCAAGGGCTGCTGGAGCACGACTCTCGATCCGACGAGCTATCCGGAGAAAGAACGCCGCCTGAACGCGCGCATGGTGATTGACGCCTGCCGGCCCTGGACACGCCGCGACAGCTTCCCGAAGGTCGCGCGCTCGACTCCGGGGCTGGACGCCAGGATCCGCTCGAAATGGGCGAGAGTTCTGCGCGGCTATTGACTGTAGTGTCGATGTTGTCGCGGCGTGTATCAGGTTTGGCTGTGCTGTTCATGGCGGCATGCGCGAACGCGCAGAACCCCTACCCGACGAAGCCACTACGATTGATAGTACCGTTTGCCCCTGGCGGTATCGCGGATTTTGCTGCGCGCAGCGTGTCGCAAAAACTCTCCGAAAACCTGGGCGTAGCGGTAGTCGTGGACAACCGACCCGGCGCCGCCGGCATTACCGGCAGCGATATCGTCGCCAAGGCTGCGCCCGACGGCTACACGGTGCTCATCACCAGCATCTCGCACACCATCAACCTCAGCGTCAACAAGAACCTGCCGTTCGACACGCGACGCGATTTCACTCCAGTGATGCTGATCGCCGATGCTCCCAATATCCTCGTTACTCATCCCTCGCTGCCTGTGAACTCGGTCAAGGAATTGATTGCGCTCGCCCGTGCCAGGCCGGGGCAAATCACCTATGCATCTTCCGGCAGCGGTACCTCGACGCATCTCTCCGGGGAACTGTTCAAAGTCCTCACCAAGACCGACTTCATACACGTTCCATACAAAGGCGGCGGCCCGGCCGTCATCGATCTCCTTGGCGGTCAGGTGCAGTTGATGTTCGCGACCATGCCTACGGTGCTGCAACAAATCAGAGCCGGCAAACTGCACGCGCTGGCAGTCACCGGCAGCCGCCGTTTCCCGGGCGCACCGGAATTCCCAACGATTGCCGAAGCAGGCGTGGCGGGCTATGAGGTAAGCGGCTGGACCGGAATGTTCATGCCCGCCGGCGCGCCGAAGGAAATCGTGAACCGCCTTGCCGACGAATCCGCAAGAATCCTGCGCGCGCCGGGAACCAAGGAACGCTTCCTTATCCAAGGCGCGGAATCCGCCGTCAAGATGCCCGGCGAATTCGCCGCCTTCGTCGAGTCGGAGATCGTCAAGTGGAAGAAGGTGGTGGAGTTCAGCGGAGCACGGGCCGATTGAAAACTCGTTGTAGGCGCCGATAATCAGGCGGCCTGATCGAGTGTCGTCACCCGGACACCGGCCACGCCGGTCGAGGGAAATCGGAGAAATGACCCAGTGGCGGGTCATATCCCCCAAAAGTGGGCCCTATGCCCCACCCATTCTTGCAAGCCAATAACCGTCCCATCCAAAGTAAGTCTGCAATGTTATGTCTGGATTCAGCGAGATAACGAATACATGGACGATCTGGCCCCATTCTTGCTCTGCAATCAAGTACGGGAAATATTCCCGCGTGTGCAGAGCAACAACCAACTTTTCATTGACGATTCTTAACTTGAGGAAAAAACCATGAGACAAATTTTTCGTATCTATGCATCTTTATTTACAGCGCTGTTGATGATCGGTGCGGCGAATACGGTCTACGCCGATGGCGACGCACACAACGGCACGCAACTGAAAACGAGGCTTGCCGGCGCAGCGATACAAGGGAAAACACCAGAAGGCAGCGCCAGGTTTCACTCCGATGCGCGCGGTATGCGATTGACTGTCGAAGTGGAGCATGTCAACTTGCCGGCCGGCACCAACCTTGGCGTAGGCGTGAGCCACGCAGGCGTGAGTACGTCCATCGGAACGATCACTCTTTCCATATCAGGTGAAGGCGAGTTGGAGTTGGACACGCGGCACGGCGATACCGTGCCAGCGCTGGTGAAGGGGGATATCGTCACCGTCAGCAATGGCGGCGCAGCCATACTGGCCGGAGCGTTCTAAACAGGATGGCTTAACGCGAGGCGGTGGCTGTTCCCTGGTCGCGCTTAGAGATGGCACATCCATCCCATTTCTTCCCGGACAGCTTGAGTGAACAGCCACCGGCGGTAAGCCGGTGGCTTCATGGTTGTGCGCCCATGCTGAGCGCACAACCATGAAGCCGACTTGCGTCCGCTTGAATCTTGCGCAATCACTCGGATTTATTGGTCGGGGCGAGAGGATTTGAACCTCCGACCACCTGCACCCCATGCAGGTACGCTACCAGGCTGCGCTACGCCCCGAAATAAAATTATAACAGATGGGGTGATGCGAAAGCGCGCACAGCATAGCAGCTCGCGTCAGCGACACAGTATGTCTAGCACGCTCTTGATTTCATTGCGCAGCGCGGAGAGATTCGTCTTGCCGGGGCCGTCGGCGCGGCTGGTCTTGGCCGGCTCCGTGACGAGCTCGTCCAATCGGTTGCGCGCACCGTTGATGGTAAAACCCTGCTCGTAGAGCAGATCGCGGATACGCCGGATCAGCAGCACCTCATGATGCTGATAATAGCGACGGTTTCCGCGGCGCTTGACCGGCTTGAGCTGCGTGAACTCCTGTTCCCAATATCGCAGAACGTGCGGCTTGACGCCGCACAATTCGCTGACTTCACCGATTGTAAAGTAACGCTTGGCCGGTATCGGTGGCAGTGTTTCCTTAGGGGTGTGGGTTATTTCCATCGCTGTAGTTTTGTTCAACCATTGCTTTCAGCTTCTGTGAAGCATGGAAGGTGACCACGCGCCGGGCAGTGATCGGAATCTCCTCGCCGGTCTTCGGGTTGCGGCCAGGACGTTGCGGCTTGCCACGCAACTGAAAATTGCCGAACCCAGAAAGCTTCACACCCCCTCCGTTTTCCAGCGCCAGGCGGACTTCCTCGAAGAAAGACTCCACCATGTCCTTGGCCTCGCGCTTGTTGAAACCGACCTTCTCAAACAGCAGATCTGCCAACTCGGCCTTGGTTAAAGTCATATTTTCCCCTTATTTGCGGAGCCTTGCTTGGAATTCTTCTTGTAACACTTGAAGCATTTGCCCGATAGCGGCTTCAACTTCAGCATCCGTCAATGTTCTATGAGTATCTTGCAATAATATCCTAAACGCAACACTTTTTTTATCTGAATCAATGCCTTTGCCACGATATACGTCAAACAGCGCGACCTCAGAAACAATCCCTGGCGCATACTTTTTGAGTGCATCAAGCATGACTTGTGCTCCAATGCTTTCTGCTACTTCAACCGAAATGTCACGCCGCATCAGCGGCTGCCGCGAGAATTCACGGTAATTGATCGGATTTCGGGCTGTCACCGCGTCGAGGTTTAGCTCGAAAACCATTGGCGCAAAAAGCAAATCGTACTTTTGCTGCAGCCTGGGATGGAGTTCGCCGAGCCAACCCGCGGACAGCCCGCCGAGCATTACGCGGGCGGACCTCCCCGGATGCAATGCGGGATGTTCGCCGGGCTCGAACCGGGCGTCGGACGC
>JADGNO010000101.1 GCA_017883405.1 Occallatibacter sp.
ATTGAGATTGACATCGATGAGCGTGGTTTTGGCGCCGAAGCCGAGCGCGATGCGCGCCGCATTGGTGCCGACGACTCCGCCGCCCAGAATGCAGACATGTGCGGGAGGCACACCCGGCACACCCCCGAGCAAAATGCCGCGGCCGCCGCGCTCACGCTCAAGATAGCTTGCGCCCACCTGCACGCTCATGCGGCCGGCAACTTCGCTCATCGGCATCAGCAGCGGCAGCGCTCCCTGGCGATCACGCACCGTTTCATAGGCGATGCCGATGACTTTGGACTCAAGCAGTTTACTGGTCAGGTCAGGCAGCGGAGCCAGGTGCAGATAGGTGAACAGGACCAGGCCTTCGCGGAAGTAGGGATACTCCGGCTCGATGGGCTCCTTGACCTTGACTACCATTTCCGACTTGCCCCACACGTAGCCTGCGTCGCCCACGATTTCGGCGCCTGCATTCTGATATTCGTCGTCGGGGAAGCCGGATTGCGCGCCGGCCTGCGTTTGAACCAGAACCTTGTGTCCTGCCTCAATAAGCGCTTTTACACCTGCGGGAGTAATGCCTACGCGGGATTCGTTGTCTTTAATTTCTTTGGGAACGCCGATAATCATGAGCTTCTCCCAAGGCGTCTACCTGCTAGGTGCTGCGCAGGGCGCCCCCCGGGTGTTCGATGCCCGAAAAGGGCAGCCAGTCGGGGCAGCAAGTGGGTGGTTGCTGCGGCCCGGCGCCTATGAAGCATCTCGGAGGAGGGCTGATTTGGCGCCGGGCACGCATTCGTGTGTGCAACGAATTGAATCCTACTGCGTATTTTGATGCTGGTGTGTGCAAATTTCGTGATAAAACCATGGCATGAGCACGAAAGATGCAATAAATAGGCAATATCAGCATAAGTCAACCACAAGGCGGCCGGAGCCGCGCGAAGAGTCCGCAAGTTCCGCTTTAGACGATTTTGACTTCGCAATTATTGGTGTTCTGGAACACAATGGGCGCGCTACAAACGCCGAAGTGGGCGAAGCGGTGGGGCTGTCCGCCTCGGCGGCGTCGCGGCGGATTCAGGCGCTCGAAGCTTCAGGGGCCATTCGCGGCTATCGCGCGGTTGTCGACGATCGCCTGCTGGGCAAGTCGAAAACCGTGTATATCCGCGTGACGCTGGAACGCGAGACGGCCGATGTGCTGAGCAAGTTTGAGGCGGCGGTACGGCACTGCCACGATGTGGTGACCTGTCACCTGATGGCCGGTCAGTACGATTACATGCTGGTGGCGCGCGTTTCCGGCATTGACGACTACGGACGTCTGCACCAGAAAGAGCTTTCGCGCCTGCCCGGCGTTACGCGGCTTGAGACCAGCTTCGCGTTGCGCGATGTACTGGAAGGGGTGAAGGACAGGGAGTAGGGAACAGGGAATAGGAATTAGCTTCTAGCCGCTTGGTCTCTGTTTCCAATTCCCTGTCTTTACTAGCTCATGCTTTCGCGTGCGTTGCGCCAGCGGTCGATGTCGGAATCGATGGCATAGCGGTTGATTTCTTTCAGCTCGTCCTCAGAGAATTTGCGGTTCTTGAGCGCGTCCAGCGAGTTGTCTAACTGCTCCACATTGCGTGCACCGATGAGTGCCGATGTCACGCGCTTGTCGCGGAGCACCCAGGCAATTGCCATCTGGGCCAGCGTCTGGCCGCGTTGTTTGGCTATTTCACTCAAAGAGCGCACGCGGCTGAGGTTGGTGTCGCTCAGAAATTCCTTCAGAAAAGAACCTTCAGCCTTGGCGCGCGACTCTGCCGGAACGCCTTTCAGATATTTATCGGTCAGCAGGCCCTGGGCTAGCGGCGAAAAGGCGATGCAGCCCACGCTGAGTTCTTCCAGAGTGTCGAGCAATCCCTGCTCAACCCAGCGATTCAGCATGGAGTACGACGGCTGATGAATGAGCAGGGGAACACCCATCGATTTCAGAATTGCGGCAGCCTCGCGAGTCCGTTCGGGGCTGTAACTTGAAATGCCGACGTAGAGGGCCTTGCCCTGGAAGACAGCAGTGGCCAGAGCACCCATGGTTTCTTCCAGAGGGCAGTTGGCCCACGGCCGGTGCGCATAAAAAATATCGACATATTCCAGGCCCATACGCTTCAGGCTGTCATCGAGCGAGGCCAGCAGGTATTTGCGCGAACCACCAATGCCGTAGGGGCCCGGCCACATGTCCCAGCCGGCCTTGGTGGAGATGACCAGTTCATTGCGCAGGCCGCCGAAATCCTTGCGCAGGATGTGGCCGAAATTTTCCTCTGCCGAGCCGTAGGGCGGCCCGTAGTTATTCGCCAAATCAAAATGGGTTACGCCTCGATCAAAGGCGCGGCGCAAAACTGCCCTTCCCGTCTCGAAAACGTCTGTTCCACCAAAGTTCTGCCAAAGGCCGAGGGAGATGGGTGGCAGCACCAGCCCGAAGCGGCCGCAGCGATGAAACTCCGCGGATTCATACCGTTTGGGGTCCGGCATATAACTCATAAGCGTTATTCTCCTTTGCCCGAATAGGGGGCATACTTCGATTCTCGGGTGAAATGCGCCGAGCGCACGAAGAAGTATGTCATACCCGGCTGGTTGCGGAAATCAAGCCGGGCGGAATCGCTCTAACATCATATTTCCGAGGCATTTGCAGTAACGCACAACAGATTGCTCCTCAGATTCACGATTCAATCCCAGCCGCGAAGACATTAGAGGGCCAAGAGCATGGCTGTTGATACAGTGGACCCGAAGAACGAAGCAAGCGAGTTCCAAGGTCCGGTTTCCAGTTATCAGGTGGTCGAAGCCAAACCAATTGCTTCAGACCAGCGATTTGTCGCGTCTGAACTTGACGAAGAGGAAGACCAAACCGCACCAGTAACCGCTGCACCAGAGCCGGTTGTAAAGGCAAAGGCTCCCAAGCGAATCGCGCGGCAAGCGGCAAGTGCCGTTCGTACGGTGAAATATGAAGCGGGACAAGTTGAGCGCTCGTCAACCAAGATGTACGTGATGTTGGCCGCCGGACTTGGCATTCTTACATCGCTGGCAATCGTCGCATTTGTTCTAATGCCGGGCAAATCGGCAGACACGACCTATGACATGGGCTCTGTGACCTCAACCAGCACTGGTTTGAAGGGCCATCTGATCACGAACTGGGGAAATCAGCTGAGTTACAAACTCAGTATTGAGCCCAGCGACGCCAGCCAACTAGATGCATTTGCGACAGCGATCAACAATCCGCCGCAGCCGATCTCAGTCAGTTTGCAGCTGAAAGATGTGTCCGGCAGTGTCCTGTGCGATACGCCAATCCTGTTAAAGTACGATCCGCTCAAGAAAATTCCCAACGTTGTTACGCGCGATGGCTCTGCGAGTACCGGAAACGCGAAGAACGTGAAGATCGATGAGTCAGTGCAGACACAAGCCGAGGTTGAGCGCGCCTTGAATAATGCTCGACTGGTGGGCCAGGAGCTGAGCCGAGAGCACGGCAAAGACATTTTCCAACCGGTGAACGGCGAGGACGGCCAGATTTCTTCGATTGCCGCACAGGGTACGCTTCCCTGCAGCAAAAAACAGTATCAGAGCGCGGCTTCGTGGGCGTTTCTGACGAATTTCCCAAGTGTGCTTCAGAATGCAGGTCCGCAGAATTCCGATACGAACGACAGCCTCGACGCCTTCGGTACTGCACCTGCCAAAGGCAACGGCAGTTCTGCGACAGAGCGCAAGGTAGCGCGGAGAGTGCCGCTGCCTAATTCGCACTTCTCAGTGGAAATGGACGACTCTCTTGTCGGTTATCAGACTGCTACCGGCATTGTGGAAACGCGCGCCGGAAAATCGTTCCTGGTGGAAAAGCGCGACCTTGTCGCCAGTTCGCTCAAGGGCGTGGAGCTTCCGATTCCGATCCACTACCGCTGCGATCAGCTCGGCGCCTGCTCGCTCGCCGGACTTAATTCAGGCATCCAGCGGGCGTGGCTGGAAAAGCAGTAAGACGGTTTACGAGTTGACAAGTTTACAAGTTCACAAGTTTACGAGTGTCCTGCGGCACGCGGGATTTATGTCTGAAGCTCGTTAACTTGCAAACTCGTCAACTTGTTAATTGTTTTTAGTCGATTTGCGCGCGCTGCAGCTTGTCTGAGTAGTCGACGTACACCGCTTTCCAAGTGGTGAAGAAGTCGAGAGCGCCGTTCCCTTCCCTGTGCCCATTGCCCGTGTGCTTTACGCCGCCAAACGGCAGATGCACTTCAGCGCCGATTGTTGGAGCGTTGATATACGCAATGCCCGCCTCAAGATCGCGAATCGCCGTGAAGGCGCGGTTTACATCCCTGGTGTAAAGCGAGACAGACAGACCGTAGTCGATGGAGTTCGCAATCTCAATGGCTTGGTTGAAAGTGTCGAACTGAATCAGGCTCACGACAGGACCGAAAACTTCTTCGCGCGCAATGCGCATCGTGGGCGTCACCTGGTCCAACACGGTCGGCTCGAAGTAGGTTCCGTCGCCATATTCACCTGAGGTAAGCGCGCGGCCACCGGTAAGCAGGCGGGCGCCTTCTTCCAGCGCGACGACGACGTACTTCGCGGACGTCTCAAGCTGGTTGGGATTTATCTGCGGACCGACTTCAACCGTTTCATCAAGCCCATTGCCAATCTTCAGCTTCTTTGTCCGCTCGACGAACCTTTGAGTGAACTCAGCGGCAATTTCCTTTTGCAGCAGGATGCGGCTGGTTGCGGTGCAACGCTGGCCGGTGGTGCCAAATGCTCCCCACAGTGCGCCGTCGAGCGCCAGATCAAGGTTGGCGTCGTTCATCACGATCTGAGCGTTTTTGCCGCCCATTTCAAGCGAGACCGGTTTGAAGCCGGCCGCGGCGCGCTGAGCCACCTGCGATCCCACGGCGCTGGAGCCGGTAAAACTGATGGCGCGTACGCCAGGATGTTCGACGAGCGCAGCGCCGACAGCCGAGCCCGATCCGCCCACGATGTTGACCACGCCCGGAGGCAATCCCGCTTCAATCAAGGTCTTGACCAGGTTGTGGGTGGATAACGGCGTGTCAGTGGCGGGTTTGATCACGCAGGTATTGCCGGCTATCAGCGCCGGGAACAGTTTCCAGCTTGGAATGGCCATGGGGAAATTCCATGGGGTGATGAGCCCGACTACGCCCAGCGGCACGCGGATGCTCATGGCGAACTTGTTCGGCAACTCGCTGGGAGTTGTTTGCCCCAACAGGCGACGGCCTTCGCCGGCAACGTAGAAGGCTTCGTCGATGGCTTCCTGCACGTCGCCGCGCGTTTCCACCAGGACTTTGCCCATCTCGCGTGTCATGTCGCGAGCAAACTCTTCTTTCTTGATGGAGAGCAAGTAGGCGGTCCGGTACAGGATTTCGGCGCGCTTGGGTGCGGGCACAAGCCGCCACTCGGCAAAGGCCTTTTTGGCGGCCTCAACCGCCAGGTCTACATCTTCGGCATGTGAGGACGGAAAGGCGCCGATGACGTCGGATTGGTCAGCGGGATTCAGGTTCAGAATGGTTTTGCCGCTGATTGCGGGCAGCCATTGGCCGCCGATGAGGTTGTGAAATACGGGATAGGACATAAAAAACCTCGAAAGAACAGAGATCGGGAGCAGGCGACAATAAACCTATGCCTTTCTACCCGGAACCCGGCTGAAATAGTACTCCATCTCAGCAGGGTATTGGCTGAATACTCAATGGTCGCAGATGCGGATGGAGGAGCGTGTTCAAGGAAACGCCAGTGTCAAATCTGGTGCTACGTTACGTTTTTCTCAAGGATTAGCAACCTGCGGTGCGGCGCCGCCCGGTTAGCCGTACAATAATGCTGAGGTAGCTCCAGCTTTCCAATGTCATTGAACGGTTATCCTTCGCGCTCAACGCGATCGCACGGTCTGCGTTCGCTCTTCAGCATGTTTTCCAGCGACCTGGCCATTGATCTTGGCACGGCGAACACGCTGGTTTTCGCGGCCGGCAAAGGCATCGTTGTCAACGAGCCATCCATTGTCGCCATCAACAAGAACACCGGCGAGGTTGAAGCCGTGGGCAAGGAGGCCAAGGATATGCTTGGCCGCACGCCCGGCAACATCGTGGCCATCAAGCCCATGAAAGACGGCGTCATCGCTGACTTCAAAGTCACTGAGAAGATGCTGAACTATTTCATCCAGAAGGCCCACAACCGCAAGATGCTGGTGCATCCGCGCATTGTTATCGGCGTGCCGTCTGAGATTACGCAGGTTGAAAAGCGCGCGGTTGAAGACTCCGCCTATCGCGCCAAGGCCAGCGAAGTGTACCTGGTGGAACAAGCCATGGTGGCCGCCATCGGCGCGGGCCTGCCTATTACGGAGCCTTCGGGCAACATGGTCGTCGATATTGGCGGCGGCACCACTGACATTGCAGTCATCTCGCTTTCCGGCATTGTCTACTCGCGATCCGTGCGCATGGCCGGCAACCAGATGGACGAGGCCATTACCAACTACCTCAAGCGCAAGTACAACCTGCTCATCGGCGAGCGCACCGCCGAGCACATCAAAATTGAAATCGGTTCGGCATTCCCGCTCGACAAGCCGCTCTCGATGGAGATCAAGGGCCGCAACCTTATCGAAGGCGTGCCCAAGACCATCACGATCGACGACAGCGAAATTCGCGAAGCTCTGGGCGAGTGCATTGCCGTGATCATGAACGCCATTCGCGTTGCGCTAGAGCGCACGCCGCCCGAGTTGTCCGCTGATATTTCCGATCGCGGCATTGTGCTGACCGGCGGCGGAGCGCTGATCAAGAATCTCGACAAGCGCATTCGCGAAGAAACCGGATTGCCGGTCTCAGTGGCCGACGACCCGCTTGCCTCAGTGGTGCTCGGCACCGGAAAGATGCTTTCCGATTTCCGGCTCCTGCGCAAAATCAAAATCGATTAATGACAGTGAACAGCGATCGGTGGCCAGTGATCAGCGATTTACGATGACTGTTCACTGACTTCTGTGCACTGACCACTGGCTATTATGGAATCATTCTTCACCCGCTATCGGAACCTCATCGTACTGCTGACCATTCTGATGGTGCAGATCATCGGGCTGGCCGTTCAAGTGCGCCGCACCAATGAGGGCCGCAGCACGATAGACGCCCGCGATCCCGCAAGTGTGCGGTTGATCCGGCTTTGGGCTGAAGGCCTGGTAGCGCCTCCTGAAAAAATCGCACACTCCTCAAAGATGGGGCTGGGCTGGATGTGGCAGAACTATGTGGATCTTCGTCACGTCCGGGAAGAGAACGCGCAATTGCAGGAGCAGGTAGATCGACTTCGTCTTGCGCAGGCCTCGCTGCTTGAAGACGCACGCCAAGGGCAGCGGCTGCAGGCCATGCTTGACTTCCAGCATCGCTACATCTACAGCACGCTGGCCGCGCAGGCGATCGGCTCCAGCGGCAATCTGCAATCGCATGTTTTCTATCTGGACAAGGGCTCGAACGCGGGACTTAAGCCGGACATGGCCGTGATCACAGCCGATGGAATTGTGGGCAAGGTGCGCGACGTTTTTCCCAGCACTGCCCAGGTGTTGATGATCAACGACCAAACCAGCGGCGCCGGCGTGATTCTTGAAACCACGCGCATCCGCGGCATCCTTACTGGCAATGCCTCGGGACAGTTGGAAATTGTGGGTATTCTTGCAGACGAACGCATCAAGCCCGGCGAAAAAGTGCTGACGGCCGGCGGGGACCTGGTGTATCCACGCGGACTTCCGGTAGGCGTGGTCGACAAGGTGGTGCGCGATCCGGATCGTGACGCATTTATCGACGTGATGATAAAACCCTTTGCCCGTCTCGACAGACTCGACGAAGTCCTGGTCATCACTAATATGCAGACGCGACTCTCTCCGCAGGATCAACAGGACATCGCCACCAGCGAAGCGGTGAAGGGTGAGGAAGCGGAGGCGATCAAGGATCAGTTGAAAGCTTCAGAGATTATGGCGGAGCATCTGCCCGGCCTGATTGATCCGACGCTGCCTCCGGATCAGCAGCCCATGCTGGACAATTCCAATCCGACTCCAGTCGCGCATCCGCCCCAGGCACTGCATCCTGATCGGTTTACTCCGGGAGTCAACGCCGCGGCGACCGCGGGAACTTCGCCGGCGCAGAGCGAGCCCCAGCCCGATGCGAGCAAACCGGGCGCCCCGTCCACGACCAAGCCTTCAGTAAAAACGCGGTCAAACCCAGGTGCTGCTTCGCCACCAGCCGGTACGCAGAGGGATCAATAGACATGGCCGTGCTCGGTTCGACAACCTACCTGGAGCAACGCCGCTATCCAAAGCTTTTGTATGTGGTGGCGCCGTTGGCAGCGCTAGTGCTGCAGGCGTGGCTGCCCCGCGTGGTGGGCCAGTATGCGTGGTTCGATCTGCCGCTGGTAATTACGGTCTACTTTGCACTTGGCCGGCGCAGTCCGGTTCAGGGCACAATCATGGGCATGATCATGGGCGTATTTGAAGATGCCCTGACCCATCGGCCGATTGGAATCAACGGTATTGCGAAAACTGTAGTGGGCTTTCTTGCCGCTTCGGTGGGCGTACGCATCGCGGTTGAGAACCAGACAATCCGGCTCTTGCTGAACTTCCTGCTTTCCTTGCTTTCAAGTGCCATCGTCGTCTTCGTTTATCGTTTTCTGCTTGGCCTTGACTATCAATGGCAATGGTTTACGGAGCTTTTCAGCGCCATCGGCAATTCGCTCATCGCCATGGTGCTCTTCCCGGTGCTTGACCGTTTGCAGATCAGAGACTGATTGAGACCTGGAATAAGGAATAGGGAATAGGAACTGTAATGACACTGGCAGTATCCTAGAAAAAGAGAAGTATGATCCCCATCGGAAGCAACCGCGGCGAAAAGCTATCCGCCTTCAAGTCGACGGCGGTGCAATACACGATTCTGCTCATCATGCTGGCGCTGGCCGCGCAGCTGTGGCGATTGCAGATTCTTGGCGCCAGCAACTTCCGCATGCTTGCCGAACAAAATCGTATTCGCAAGGAACCAATTCTCGCTCCACGCGGAAAATTATTCGATCGTGAAGGCCGCTTGCTGGTGGATAATTACCCCTCTGTGTCCTGCTTTCTGCTGCGCGAGCAGAACCGGAATCTGGATGCCGATCTGCCGCTGATTGCGCGCGGGTTGAATCTCGACCTGGATCAGCTGAAGGCCACCATCCGGCGTTTTCGTGCGGCTCCCGGCTATCAACCTATTCCAATCAAGCAGGACATCACCGCCGACGAGCAGGCCTTTATAGAATCGCACCGCAATGAATTGCCTGAGTTGGAAACCATTGATGAGGAGCGCCGCCTGTATCCGCGCGACGGCTTTGCGGCCAACCTGATCGGGTACGTGGGTGAAGTCAGCGAAGAAGACCTGAACAATTCCCGCTTTGCCTATTACGAGCCCGGCGACGTGGTAGGCAAAGGTGGCGTGGAAGAAACATATGATCAGTTGCTGCGCGGTCAGGACGGCTCCCGCGACGTAATCGTGGACAGTCACGGGCGTTCGGTTGGTTATCTGCGCACGCAGCACGCTACGCCTGGCCAGGATCTGAAGCTGACGATTGATCTGGACTTGCAGAAAGCCGCGGAGCTGGCGCTCGGCAGCCGCAACGGAGCCATCGTCGCCATGGATCCGCGCAACGGCGAAATACTTGCCATGGTGTCGCGGCCCAGCTTCGATCCCAATGCGTTTGCAGTACGCATCAACAAGACCGACTGGAACAAGCTGATCACCGATCCCGATCACCCGCTGATGAACAAGGCTATCCAGGCGCAGCTTGCACCTGGTTCGACATTCAAAATTCTGATGTCGGTGGCCGGTCTGCAGGAAGGCGTTGCTCAGACCATGAACATCAACTGCCCCGGCGGGTGGGGTCCTTACGGATATTTCCACCACTGCGATGAGCACCACGGGGCAGTAAACATTCACAATGCAATTCCCTTCTCCTGCGACACGTTTTATTACATGCTTGGCGACAAGCTGGGCATCGACACGATTTCGAAGTACGCTACGGAATTCGGCTACGGCCAGAAGACGGGCATCGATTTGCCTGGCGAGCAAGCTGGCCTCATGCCTTCAGCGCAATGGAAGCTCAAGAATTACCACGCCCGCTGGTATCCCGATGAAACGCTCGACGTTGCCATTGGCCAGGGTGCGGTTGCGGCAACTCCCCTGCAACTGGTGAGAGTCATCGGCGGCATTGCTTCGGGAGGTCACCTGGTTCGACCGCATGTTGTGTTTCCCGATCAGTTGCCCAAGGATTTCCACCAGGGCATTCTCGACAGCTATCCCGGCAGCGGCGAAAAGAACGTGGCCATTGATCCTGAGACCTGGGTGACGGTGACGGACGGCATGGCTGACGTGACCCAGCCGGGATATTTCCATACTGCAGGCTCCGCACACCTTGAGGGCATCGACTTTGGCGGCAAGACCGGGACGGCGCAGGTGATGAGCCACGAAGCCCTGGCAAAAACAAACAAAGGCCGCGAAACTGAACCGAACGTCTGGTTTGTTGGAGTGACGCCAAGACGTAACCCCGAATTAGTGGTGTGCGTCCTTTGGCAAAATGGTGGCTTCAGCTATTTCCCTGCCCGCCTCGGTGCGCGAGTGGTTGCAGCTTACGTTGCCAAACAGCGGCGTCTTGCCAACAACCTTGAGCCCTCAAAAGCGCCGGCACCGGTCGAAATGGGCGCAATGTGGACCAGCCCGAATCCCAACGCTACGGCCGGAAACAAGCAGAGCGGCCCAGATCGCGTACAGACGGGTAACTTCCTCATCCAGAACGGCAACATCGTTGCGCAGAGCAAACCGAATTCCGTCACGGCCAAGACTACCCAGCCGACCGGTGGGCAGAGTCCCGCCGAACATAATGGGCAGAATAAGCTGTTGCCGGGCAAGCCACGGCAGACGCCGGCCGCTCCGGCCAGGCAGGAAGATGCCAATCTTCCCGCTTCAAGAAAGGGCGAGTAAGAGCGATGCGCCGGATGCTCAGCTTTCGCGATTTTGACTGGATGATGCTGCTGGCGGTGCTGGTGCTTTGCGCCATATCGCTGGCGGAGATCTACTCAACCACGGCGCATACGCGGTTCGCCAGCTTTGAACACAAGCAGATGATCTTTATCGGCGCCGGCTTGATCGGCATGTTCATCATGTCGAAGATCGATTACCATCTCATGCTCGATTGGGCCCCTTGGGCCTACGGCATCTTCGTCGCATCCCTCGTAGTGGTGAAGTTGTTCGGGCACAAGGCCCTGGGCGCGAGGCGCTGGATTAACCTCGGACCGGTCCAGTTTCAGCCGTCTGAATGGGTGAAGCTTGTTTTGGTACTCGTGATTGCGCGTTACTTTGCCAACCTGGGTGGACGAAACCTTACTTGGCGAGAAATCATGAGGGCCTTTGCGCTGGTTGGCGTTCCCATGATCCTGGTGCTGATCCAGCCGGACCTGGGAACGACCCTGACGTATGCCCCGATCCTGGTGGCGGGACTTTTCTTTGGAGGAATCAACTTCCGCCAGGCAGCAATCCTTGTACTCTGCGGAGTGGCTCTGGCTGGCGGAGCATGGTCAAGCGGCAAAATCCTGAAGCCTTACCAGAAGGCGCGGCTCACCAGTTTTATTAATCCCGATAACGACCCGAAGGGTTCCGGCTACCAGATTCGGCAGTCGCTGATTGCGGTGGGTTCAGGAGGGTTGTGGGGCAAGGGCGCGGAGAAGGGCAGCCAGACGCAGGGGTACTTTTTGCCCATTCCCTACACCGACTTCATTTTTGCGGCGTTCAGTGAGGAGCATGGGTTTCTGGGCGCGGTATTCGTGCTGCTGCTATACTTTTTCATATTGATGCGTTTGATCCAAAACGCTCAAACGGCTGCGGACCTGCCCGGGTCCCTGATTATTATGGGAGTCGTGGCGGTATTGACCTTCCAGATAATGGTCAATGTCGGCATGGTCATCGGCTTTATGCCCGTCACCGGAATTCCTCTACCGTTAATGAGTTACGGCGGATCTTCGGTGCTGTTCACGTTCCTGGCGCTCGGTGCGGTCATGAATGTCCGCATGCGCCGGTTCGTAAATTAAGGCGATTCGGGGTTACTGGGTCGCTGGTTTCAAGTTCGCCTCTTGTGTGCTACGGAACGGTCCGGGCCACAGGAGAAGTATTTTCAAGTATTTCGCCGGCTAGGTCCGGATGGATCGCGCCCGGCAGGATTGGGTTCATGAGTACGCAGAGACGGGAAAACCGCCCCACCCCAGCGACGGAGTATTTTCGCGGGTGGCGCTGGTCAATTTCCAACCCTGTGGCCGTCGCTGGCCGCAGGCAGATCCGGAACGCTTCGCGACCCCCTGGTCGCCAGGAACGCAACGGACACATTCAGATTCCGGTGGCGCATCTCAGTCATGCGTACGCCAGCGGAACAGCGGCCCAGCCAGTCGACCTGGCTCTCTTCCACAGCAACAGAACGACATCGCTTGGAACTCCGGCCGCCACTTCTCTGCCATCGGATTGCAGTAACACACTATTTGTTGGTCTGGTTCCGAAGGGAACCTGCCGTAGCCGGTCGCCCTTCCGGGCTGGACGCTGCGATAGAAGACCGCTGCATATATCTCCGAAGCAAACTCCTCTTCCGGTCCTGCGCGTCTCCATCCGTATTTGTCGCGGGTACCGACAGCCTTAAGCTGCCGGACGGAAAGGTAAGATGGCAAAAGAGATTTGTATTTCCAGCACGCCGCACGAGACGCGGCTTGCAATTCTTGAAGACGATCAGCTCGCGGAAATCTACTACGAACGCGAGAATGAATACACCCTGGCAGGTTCCATTTACAACGGTCGCGTGACCCGCGTGCTCCCCGGCATGCAGTCAGCTTTTGTAGACCTTGGCCTTGAACGGGACGCCTTCCTGTACGTAACCGACTTTATGGAGCTCGAGGACTCAGAAGAGACCGACGAGCTAGAGAAAGCCGCCGCGAGCGGAGCTAACCAGCCGCCGCGCGAAATCCGGCACAGTGGCGGCGACGGAGCCAATCGCGGAGGGAACCCGCGCCAGGAACAACAGCAGCGCGAGCGTCGGCCGGCCCCAGTTGAAGAAGTGAGTCAACCGGCTACCCAGGCAGCCGAGGTTTCCATTGCACCGCCCGAGACTGAATCCGGCGAGCAGCAGGATCAGGGACCTGGAGGTTCGCGCCGTTGGCGTGGCCGCCGGCATCGCCGCGGAACTCGCGGCCAGGGACAGGGTGACGAAACCCGTCAGAGCGCCGAGCCGCGCATTCAATCGATTGAAGCTGCGTCCGATGAGCCGGAGATTGCTCATCAAGTGCACTCTTCAGAGCAGCGCGCCGACGAGCCAGCTCCAAGAGCAGCTTCAGCCGCTCCAGTTCCGTTCGTTTTGCCCGGCGAATCGCTTTCAAAATATGGCGGTACTTCCGCCGCCGAGGAGAGCAAGCCTGCCGTGCAAGCACCGGCTCGCGCGGGGAACTTCTCTAAACCCTCCACGCTGATTGAAGCGCCACTTGAATGGGATGGCAGCGGGCTGCTACCGGGCGAATCGCTTTCAAAGCACCGCACCCGCCAGGCTGAGCCTGAGACAGAAGCCGAGACTTCCGGGGATTCGCCGCTCGAATATGCAGCGGAAGCTGCCCCGGCCCATGCTCAGGAATTTGTTGAAGAGACTGAGGAGTTCGAACTCGATCCGCACGAAGCGGCGCCCGAGTTTGAAGAGAGCATGACGGAGGAAACCTCCGCCGACGATTTCGATGAGGTTGTCGAGCATGCCCTGACACCAGAGGCGACTCCAGTCGAGACAGCCACTGCGGAACATGCGGCTATCGAATTCGAGGAAACGGAGGAAGGTTCGGCGTCGCACAAGATAGACCCGATGCCGCCTTCAAGCTTCCGTCTGTTCGGCTTTGGCAAGAAGGACAAGAAAGATGAGGAAGCGGCCCCCAAGACTGCCGAAGCTTCAGTTAAGTCCGTCTCAGCTTACGCACCGGGAACAGGCCTGATTGAAGAAGAAGTGATCGAAGGCGAAGAGTTCGACCCGCTTCATCATTCGCGGCACCACAAGAGCGACGCCGGCGATCTGGACGATTACGAAGAAGAGACGCTTGCCACGCAGGTTCGCTCGGGTGAGCTGGGAGAGATGCTGCAGGAAGCGCACCTTGATCACCGCATTCAACTCAAATTCGACGAAAAGAGCACTGAGAACGAGGTCTTTGAGGAAGAAGAAGACGAACAGGGTGAAGGCGCAGCGCCCAGCGCTGACGGCACCGGCCAGCAACGCCGCGAGCGCGGTGGACGTGGTCGCCGGGGTGGCCGTGGCGGCGGCCAGCAGCGTGGCGACCAACGCCGCGGTGGTCCTCCTCGCCGCTCAATGCAGACGACAGATCTACCGGTGATCAGCGACCTGCTGAAACCGGGCCAGGAAATTCTGGTTCAGATTGCCAAAGAGCCCATTGCCAAGAAAGGCGCGCGCATTACTTCGCATATTGCGCTGCCCGGCCGGTTCCTGGTGTTTATGCCAACCGTCACGCACATCGGCGTCAGCCGCAAGATCGCCTCTGACGAGGAACGCCACCGGCTGAAGCGGGTTCTGATGCACGAGCGCGGCGAGGCCCCGGGCGGATTTATAGTTCGGACTGCGGCAGAGGGCGCATCGGAAGATGAGCTTCGCGCAGATCTTCGCTTCCTGATGAATCTGTGGAACGACATCAAGCAGCGCTCCGAATCGTCAAAGTCGCCGGCGCTGATCTATCACGATCTCTCGCTCATCGAACGCATTCTTCGCGACCAGGTGAGTTCAAATTTCGCCAACATTTGGGTGGACTCTGAAGGCGACTACGAACGGATTGTGCGCTTCCTCAATCGCTTCTCACCCAGCCTTGTACGCCGCGTCAAGCTATACACCAAGGAAACGCCGCTGTTCGAGCACTTCGGCATTCAAGACGAAATCTCGAAGGCGCTGCGCTCCAAGGTCTGGCTCAAGAGCGGTGGGTCTATCGTGATCAACCAGACTGAAGCGCTGGTGGCCATCGATATCAATACCGGCAAATACGTGGGCAAGTCTGCGCGGCTTGAGGACACCATCCTCAAGACCAACCTGGACGCTGTTCCGGAGATTGTGCGTCAAATTCGCCTGCGCGATCTTGGCGGCATCATCGTCATCGACTTCATCGACATGGACGAGCGCAAGAATCGCTTCAAGGTTATGGCCGCGCTTGAAGAAGCGCTGAAGAGCGATCGCGCGCCGACAAAGGTTCTGCAGTTTAACGACTTCGGGCTGGTGGCAATCACGCGCAAGCGCGTCAAGCAGTCGCTTGAACGCACGCTGAGTGTTCCCTGCCCCACGTGCCAGGCCACCGGCATGGTGAAGAGCCCGACCACCGTCTGCAATGAAATCTTCAGCGAGTTGCGGAAGATGAAGCGGCACTTTGAAAGCGCCGATGTACTGCTGCGTGTAAACCCGGAGACCGTCAAGGTGCTCAAATCAAATAACGCTTCGTGGCTTGTTGAGTTCGAAGAGTTAACCGGAAAAAATATTCTGGTCAAGAGCGACCCGACGCTGCACCCGGAACAGTTCGACATACAGGGCTGATAATCGAAAGTTATTGAACAGAAAGGCCGGAGCCACTCGCTCCGGCCTTTCATGTTTCTGCGCGCAGACCGCAACCTTCACCTGCATATCGGTGTCTAAGCATGTGGCGGGTCGCGGTTTGGCCGCGACGATTGAGAGGACCGCCCTGTCAAAATTCGTTTCATCGAGGTTCACAAATGTTATCCCCCAATTTGATCCCGCTTACACGGCGTGTCAGCTTTGCGTGCGCGGCGCTGATTGTTGCCGCTGGTATTGCAAGTGCTCAGACCGCAGTTTCGACCGATCAGTCAGCAACGGTGGCTTCGTCGCCATCGGGTTTCTCATCGAGCAACGATCCGCGGTTGCCTCAAATGGCGGAGCTCGGAATGCCGGGTGGAATGGCCGCGCTGCCTTCTGCTCCAACGCCCGCTTCAGCGCAGGGACGAGATCGCGGCGGTTACGGTCGCGATGGGGGCGGCTGGCGGCGGAACGCGATGAGCAATCTCGCTTTTGAAGTCGGCGGCGGCTTAAGTGCGCCCGCTGATAGGAACTACATTACTTGGGGTGGGAATTTCACGCTGGGTGCCGGCGTGAACTTCAACAGGCAGTTCGCCATGCTTGCCGAGTACCAGTTCATCGATGACAAGCTCCCCGGAAAGTTGATTGCGGAGACGGGCGCGAACGGCGGCAATGCGCATATCTGGTCGCTTACGCTGGCACCGGTCGTGAGCCTGATGCCAAGATCGAGCAACGACATTTATCTGACTGGCGGCGGCGGGTTCTATCGCAAGGTGACGAACTTTACGAACCCGAATCTGGCCGAGTATTGCAATTATTATTATTGCGGAATCGTTCAGATTAACCAGGTGGTGGGACATTTCTCCTCGAACCAGTCCGGTTGGAACCTTGGAGGCGGGTATCAACACCGCATGGGTGGAATGTTCAACGACAGCAGGATGAAGCTGTTTGTCGAGGCTCGCTACCTGAAGATTTATACTCCCGCATATTCCAATCAGCCGAATGGTCTGGGCGCGACAACGGTTGCGGCTGACACGGTCCAGGTCCCGATCAACGTAGGCATACGCTTTTGAATAATGCGCTGTTTATGCATTTCGAGCGCGTTCTGCGTTAAAAGCGCGTTTTGAGTACGTGCAGAGCCACTAAAATTTAGCGATTTTGGACAACTGCCCCCTCGTAAATCGAGGGGGGAGGATCTTTTTGTGCTTGTGGAGGCCAACAATTGCGCTTTTCTAGATTGGCCTTGGTTAAATTCTTGTCATTACGCAAGCAGCCATCAGGGAACTTTCGGAATCGAATCCCAAGGACTGCATTCCGGTAGTAGATCAGCGTTTCCGGTAGCAGGGCCATTGGGCGAATGAAAGCGCTGAAGTGTTCAACATTGCACAGTTTTGCGCAAGTTTGGCGACATACAAGGTGAACCAGCGGGTTGAAAGCATCATGAAAATCCCGCCTAAGGAGAAACGCATGCGACTGTATCGGTATTTAGGCTCGCTTCTGATGGGTGCGGCCCTGATTGCGCCCGTGGGTGCCCAGGCCAACGACAGGGATCGACCCTGCCCCGACAAGGGATACTACGACCGCGACCATAAGGATTGTCATCAGTGGGACGACCGCGAAGCCCGTTCCTACCAAACCTGGCAGAAGGCTCAGCACAAAACGGATCGCAGATTCGACAATCTGAAGGAAAAGGACAGGTCGGAATACTGGAAGTGGCGCCACGAACATCCGGATAACGACAACGACCGCCATTAACCCGCCGGATGGGAGAGTTCACATCTTCCTAAACCTGAGCCACACGCCAATTCTGTTCGGTAGCTCCTGCGCAGGCTGGAGATGGAGGGTGCTCCCGGGTGCCAGAAGCGGCACCCCGGGGCACCCTCGCGTGGTGGCAGATCAGCGTACCTGGCACCTCGGGCAACCTGACGAAGTGATGGTTAGGCATCCCGGGCACTTGGGCAACCAGGAATCCGACACGCCGTTTTTTTAGAGAATGCCGAGCACGCGCAGGCGAATGACGCCTCCGGCAAATACACCGACGGGTGAAATGGCGATGAGCGCGAGCTGATACCAGATGGG
>JADGNO010000102.1 GCA_017883405.1 Occallatibacter sp.
TAGAAGATGCTCACCTTGTGGTCGTCGATGATTTTCCAAAAACGGGAGAAGTCAGGGAAATTTGGCGCGCCTTCATACATAAGAACGGTGGCGCCGTTTTGCAGCGGGCCATACACAACATAGGAGTGGCCCGTGACCCAGCCGATGTCGGCCGTGCACCAGTAGACGTCCTCGTCGTGCAGATCGAAGACGAGCTTGCTGGTGAGATAAGTTTGCACCGCATAGCCGCCGGTGGTGTGGACCAGGCCCTTCGGTTTGCCTGTAGTGCCTGAGGTGTACAAGATGTAAAGCGGGTCTTCGGAATCCAGATGCTCGGCGGGGCAATCGGGTGAGGCCTTCGCCATCAAGTCGTGCCACCAATGATCGCGTCCTTCGGTCATTTCGACGGGCGATCCGGTGCGGCGATAGACGACCACATGTTTTACGGTGTGGCAGGCGGCCATTGCTTCGTCCACGGTGCGCTTGAGCTGGATTTCGTTGCCGCGGCGGTAGCTGGTGTCCTGCGTAAGAATGGCCACGCACGACGAGTCGTTAACGCGGTCAGCGATGGCGTGGGCAGCGAATCCACCGAAAATGACGGAATGGATGGCTCCGATGCGCGCGCATGCCAGTAGCGCAATGGCCAGCTCCGGCGTCATGCCCATGTAAATGGCAACGCGGTCGCCCTTGCCGATGCCGAGCGATTTGAGTGCGTTGGCGAACTTCTGCACTTCGACGTGCAGCTCGGCATAGGTCAGGCGGCGAACTTCGCCCGGCTCGCCCTCCCAGATGAGTGCTGTCTTGTTGGCGCGGGCTCCCAGCGCATGCCGGTCAACGCAGTTGTAGCTCAGGTTAATTTTGCCTCCCACAAACCACTTGGCGGCGGGCAGATTCCAGTCGAGTACCTTATCCCAGGTCTTGAACCAGTCCAGTTCGCCGGCAACTGTGGCCCAAAATTTTTCCGGGTCTTCAATCGATTCCCGATAGAGGGTTTCGTACTGCTCCAGGCTACTGATGTGAGCTTTCGCGCTGAATTCCGGCGGCGGTGGAAAGAGCCGGTTTTCGCGCAATGTTGAGTCGATATCCTGAGAGCCAACGGGATGAACAGGCGTGGAAGACATGCATGGTCCTTTAGGGAAGCTGTACCGCAAGGAGTCAAGGCGATTCACCGGGGAAGGCCTTTTCGGTGAAATGCCGAATGGAGTCACTTTATCGGGCTTGGCATAGGGTGGGCAAGTACCGGAAGTTGCAAAGCTGGCTATACAAACAAGGCACAGGGGCTGGTGGGCTGGTCAGGTATCGTACCGCGGGTCACTGCGTGGGCGAAGTGGACCGTGTGAAATCGTAATTTCGGTTTCGCTCGGATGTAAGAAAAGAGTCCTCCGGCGAGACAACCTTTACAGAAGCCATGAAAAGTGCGAGACAGGACGAACTGGAAGTCAATTTCGTTCGGATATTCGATGCCTACGGCCCTGCCCTCCGACGTTTGTGCGGCGCTTACAGACGGGACCTGACTGAACGACAAGACCTGCTGCAAGAGATTGCTCTAGCAGTGTGGACAGCGTTACCTCACTTTCGAGGACAAGCCTCTGAAAGAACGTGGGTCTATCGAATTGCCCACAACGTGGCAATCACATTCTCCGCCAGCCAAAAACGTAGAAATGGCTTCGAGCAGTCTTTGGATCCGATTGCGCATGATCAAGGGACGAAGGACAACTCACCTAGGCTAATGCTGACTGAGGCGATTCAACGGCTAAAGCCAATCGACCAGCATCTGGCCCTTCTCTATCTCGAAGGACTTTCAGGTACTGAGATATCGGAGATAACGGGTCTTTCTCCCGGCAACATAGGTGTTCGCTTGAACCGACTTAAACACAGGCTGGCTACAGGACTCGACAGAAAGGAGACCGAAGGTGAACCAACCTCAGGATCAAGGCGATGAACTGCAGGCGATCTGGCAACGGGATGAATCTCATTCTTCAAAGGAGGAAGTCATGGTAAATGTGAAATTGCTTCAAGAGAAGCGGCGCTCCTTGCATGATTTCGTACAAGTTGGCAGTTCGAATTCCTACTTGCTGGTCCTATCATTCGCGCCTCTTTTTGCGTTAGGGATATGGAAGGCACGGCAGATTGCTCTCATGCAGATTGGGAACCTGATTGTCATGTTGGTCCTGCTTGCAGGGGCGCTGGCGACGTGGCTTTATCAAAGGGCGGAGAGGAAGCTGGATCAGGTCGACCTTAACATGCGGGAATTCCAGACGCTCCTGCTTCTATTTATCAATCGAAGTATCGCCTTCACTAAGGGAATCAAATTCTGGTTCGCACCTTTGCTGTTCTTTGGAATTTCGCTGGCAGCGTACCCAGCACTGAACCGATTTTGGTCGCCCCTCTGGTGTATTGTTGCGCTTTCATTAGTATTCATTTTCTTCGAATATTCAATTTGGATTATGAACGATTTGCGGCGCGTAGGTGAGCTGCAACGAAGGAAGAGCGAGGTCGAAAGACTTCTGGTAGAGATGAACGAGAGCAAATAACTTGCCAAATGAGGTGCGCTTGTTTGCCTGACGAGTCGGCTACTACCAGCGAAGCAGGGGCAGCATGCTCGAATAGTCGTCTGTCCAGAGGCGCAGGCCGGGCCGTAGCTCTACTGGCTTGGAGTGCGCTACCAGCTCCGGCGCAGCAAAGAAGGCCATATCGTCGCTGAGCAGGATCCACGTTGAGCTGAAAGCGCCGCTGCGGTCGCTCCCTAAACTGCTGACGCGTACCGCGTGCATGTTAGCGTTTTGTGCTAGCAACGCAATCGGCGGTTCGAGATTTACGTGTTGGTTGGAGATGTGGAACGCGATGATGCCGCCGGGCGCCAGGTGGTGACGAAACAGCTCGAGCGCCTGCTCAGTGAGCAGATGCAGCGGAATGGAATCGCCCGAGAACGCGTCAACTGCAAGTACGTTGAAGAGCTGCGGGGCTTCGCGTGCAAGCGAAGTGCGTGCATCGCCGTCCGCAAAAGTGATTTGAGCGCCGGATTCTCTGATGTAAGTGAAAGTATTCTGGGCGATAGGAATCACGGCAGGGTTGATCTCGTAGAAACGGATGCGATCGCCGGGGCGTCCGTAGGCAGCAATGGTTCCGGCGCCGAGGCCAATGACACCGATGTTGCGCGGGCGGCTATCGCAGCAGAAGCGCAGTGCGAATCCAACGCCCGAGTCTTCGGCGTAGTAGGTCGTGGGGGTTTTGCGTTGTTCTTCGCTGCCCCAGATCTGCGTGCCGTGCTGAATGGTTCCGTTGGTCAGCGTGCGCAGCTTGGCATCGCGGAATTCGGTTTGCTTGACGCGGAGAGATGCGTAGAAATTGCGCACCGCCACGATGGTGTTTTGCTCGTATGCGAAATGCAGCCGGAAGGATGCAAAGAGCATGATGGCACTCACCGTTACCCAAAGCAATCGAACGGCCCAGCCCGAACGCCAGAGGCACGCCAGCACCAGGAGCGCGGTGAAGAAGCAAACGACGGCGACGTCGTAGTTGAAGGAAAATACGGCCGGGAACACCAGCGCTACGATGAATGAACCGACCGCGCCTCCGCCGGCGAACAAGAGGTAGAACATCGTGGATTCAGAAGCACGCCGCGGGCGCAGCAGGTAAGCCTGGCTGTGAAGGAATAGCCCCGCCAAAAACA
>JADGNO010000103.1 GCA_017883405.1 Occallatibacter sp.
AAATGTTGAACATTCCCTTCTGCGCGTACTTCGTGCAGATCTCTACCACCTTCTTGCTGTCTGTTACCGACGCCTTCTCTGCGCCTTCCAGCTTGATGTTCGCCTTGATGTACTCGACCGCGCGGTATGCACCTGTGGTGACCGCCTGCATCGAAGCGCCTGCGAACCAGAAGATGACTGCGCCGCCGCAGATCAACCCGAGCATGAAGGGCGCGTGCAGCAGCGATAGCTTATCCACGTTCGTGGTCAGCCCGTTGGTCAGGGCCATGATGATCGAGAAGGTCATGGTGGTTGCGCCCACCACAGCTGTGCCGATCAGCACGGGTTTTGCCGTAGCCTTGAAGGTATTACCGGCTCCATCGTTGGCTTCAAGTAGATGCTTGGCGCGTTCGAACCTGGCGTCGATGCCGTAGTCCTTCTTCAACTCAGCTTCGATGCCGGGGATGGTCTCGATCAGCGACAGTTCGTAAACGGATTGAGCATTGTCAGTAACCGGGCCGTAGGAGTCCACCGCGATCGTAACCGGGCCCATGCCAAGGAAGCCGAACGCGACGAGGCCGAACGCGAACACGGCGGGCGCAAGCATCATGCCAGTGGGTCCCGAAGGAATGCCCAAGCTGAAGTAATAACCCATTCCCATGAGCGCGACCATGCTAAGTCCCAGCCAATAGGCCGACATATTGCCGGCCACGAGTCCCGATAAAATCCCAAGTGAAGCTCCGCCTTCCTTCGCGGAGGTTACAACTTCCTGCACGTGGGCAGAGTTGGTTGACGTGAAGACCTTCACCAATTCCGGGATCAGCGCGCCCGCCAGGGTTCCGCAGGAGATGATCGAAGCCAGCTTCCACCAGAGCGTCGGGTCGCCACCGATATTGGGGAGCATCAGGTACGTGACGACGTAGGTCAGAGCGATGGAAACGATGGAGGTGATCCAGACCAACGAGGTCAATGGCGCCTCGAAGTCCATATCGTCGGAGGTGGCGTATTTCGCCTTGGCGATTAGACCATTCAGGAAGTAGGCGGCCGAGCTGGAGATCAGCATGGCCACGCGCATGACGAAGATCCACACCAGCAGTTGCGCTTGCGTGTCGGGAGTCCTGACGGCCAGCAAAATGAACGTGATCAAGGCCACGCCGGTCACGCCGTAGGTCTCGAAGCCGTCCGCGCTGGGTCCGACGGAGTCGCCCGCGTTGTCGCCCGTGCAGTCGGCGATCACACCCGGGTTGCGGGCATCGTCTTCCTTGACCTTGAATACGCTCTTCATCAGATCGGAGCCGATGTCGGCGATCTTGGTGAAGATGCCGCCGGCGATACGCAGAGCCGCGGCGCCCAACGATTCGCCAATGGCGAAGCCGATGAAGCAGGGGCCGGCGAAATCGGCTGGGATGAACAGAAGAATGAAGAGCATAATGAGCAGTTCGACGGAGATCAGCATCATGCCGACGCTCATGCCAGCCTTCAGCGGAATCGCAAAGAGCGGATACGGCTTACCCTTCAATCCCGCGAATGCCACGCGTGAGTTGGCAAACGTGTTGACGCGAATTCCAAACCATGCCACCCCGTAGCTGCCCGCAATGCCGACGAGCGAAAACAACAAAATGATCGGCAACGTAACTGCGATTGGTTTTCCCTGCACTGGCGCCAGCCAGCCGAAGTACAGCGCGATGATGACCGCGATGAAAGCCCAGAGCACCATAATGAACTTGCCCTGCGTCACCAGATAGGTCTTGCAGGTCTCATAGATCAGCTCGGACATTTCGCGCATCGAGCGATGAACCGGCAGGTTCTTCAACTGCACATAGATCGCCAGGCCGAACAACAGGCCGCCGACGCAAAACAGCAATCCAACCGACAGAAGCTGATGGCCGTTCAAACCGAAAAAATTCGCGAAACTCACGCTCGACAAATCCGGCAGCTTCAGGCTCGCTTCGCCTGCCGGTTCCCCTTGTCCATGGGCGAAAGTAGGAAGCAGCAAGCCGAGGACCGCTGCAAGTTTGAAGTGCCTTTGTAAAAATGCCCCAGCGCGCTGTCTGATCGCGCCCAGATAGAACTCCACCGAATTCATTGCAGTCACATATCCTCCCGACATGAATGTTTTCCGGCCGCCTGAAAAAACGGCCTTCGATATCGCGCCCCCTGACCCGCTGGGGGAATGCCACCGGAAGGCTATCATCCGCATACACCAGTGTCGAGTGACTGCAATCACACGGTTCCCGAGGCTTTTTCCGGCTCACAGCAACGCCACCTGCGTAACGGTGTAAAGTACTCCCGTGGGAGAGAATCCCGCGCAATGGTCATGACCCCATCCAACCTTCTAACACCACGACAGGCAGCGGCTCGTATCGGCATCAGCTATCCCGCGCTCAAGCATTGGATCCTCGCCGGCCGCATTCGCACTGTGAAAACACCGGGCGGCCACCACCGGGTTCCAGCCGAGGCGCTGGATGAGTTTCTGCCTGCCGCAGCCGCCCACACCGGCGCCACCCGCATCAGCGGTCGCAACCAGTTGCTCGGCTCAGTAATTGAGGTCAGGATCGAAGGCCTGCTGGCAAAGGTGGTCCTCGCGGTAGGCAATCAGCGCGTCACAGCCATCATCACCGCCGACGCAGTGCGCGAGCTCGCCCTCAAGCCGGGCGATGAAGCGGTTGCCCTCATAAAAGCCACGGAAGTCATGATCGGCCGGCCCTAATCAAATGGCCTTGTTATTTCCCGGATTATGGGCGGCAAAATCAGGGATCTGCAGCCCTCGGTTCAGGCGAGTGGTTTGTTCCGTGGAATTTAAGATGGAGCGCCCCGACGCGTTCCTCGTTCCAAGGTTCAAATCGGCAGCCCAACTTAGGTAAGTTTCCGCTTTGATCGTTATTCCAGCCCAAACAATCCGGTTAAGTGTCCATCATTCCGTCGCGTAATTTTGCGCAATTTCGGACACTAATTGTCTATAATTCATACTAATTCGTATTGATTCAGGAGTTAATTGTTGAAACTCCCGACTTCCCTTCTTCCCCTTTTCTTTTTGCTTGCGTCTTCAGTCGCCATGCCCGGCCAGAGCCTCTCTGAAAGCTGGCAGGCCCGCGTAAACGCCACCCAGGCCGAACAGCCTCATTGGATGACGCCCATCGCAACCGTCACTCCGCGTCTCGAACAAGAGTTCCGTTTCGATACTGTTCACCAGCAAATCCCGACGGGGAATGTAACCAACGTCGATGGGGGAAAAGGGCTCGAGCTGATTCCTGCGCGTCACATCGAACTCTTGCTCAACCTGCCGCCTTATCTCTTTCATCAAAACCCGAAGGCGATAGACGGCATGGGTGACCTGTCCTTCACCATGAAATACCGGTTCCTTGCTCGCAATGAGGAACATGGCAGCGCCATTCTGACCGCGTTTCTGGGCGGCAGCATTCCTAAGGGGACATACAAGAACGGCTCCACGAGTGCTGTTATTACACCGACCCTGGCGGGCGGCAAAGGGTGGGGCAAATTCGACGTGCAGACTACCCTCGGGGGAACGCTTCCGGTCAACAGTGCCAATATCGTTGGACGCACTATTGTTTCCAATACTGCGTTTCAGGCGCATGTCGTCAAACGGCTGTGGCCTGAAGTCGAAATCAACTCCACGAACTGGTTTGGCGGGGACAACGATGGCAAGAAACAAACGTTCGTCACACCCGGGTTGATCTTTGGCCGATTTCCAATTCACGGGCGTCTTGCGCTTTCGGCCGGGGCCGGTTTTCAGATCGCCCTGACGCATTACCACGCATACGATCACGCGGTTCTGGCATCGATCCGCATGCCGTTCTAGTCGGTTGGCACATCGATCTTGTCATCCGGCAGCGGCTTGCTCAAGTCTTGATCGCCATACATGCGTTCGCGATCACCAGGCAACGGGTGCAGCTTGAAAAGCACGATCACATTGCGATCGGGATCGTCGAACGCGGGAAACGACGCCACCTGCTCCAGCGAGAAGTGAGTATGCAGATCAGCAAGTATGCCGGGGTCGAGATCGTTCCATGCCGCATACCATCCCGGCATGTACCTGGCCAGCTTCGTCGGCATATCCACGGTTCCGAAGTCATCGCAGAGCGCCGGAAGATGCGTGACGAGCGAAATTTCGTCGCCGCTGATCGACAGCAATTGGCGATTGCCGTTGGGATGCGCGTCGATATACGCCGTTAACTGCTGCGCCGCGTTCACGAACGTATAGCTGGGACGCAGCGCATACTGTATGGTTCGCACACTGTTGACGCCCACTGCGGCCATCGTGGCCGCAAGCACCGCCCAGCCCACAACGCGCTCAAATTTCGGATGCGTGTACAGCCCGCGCTCTGTTCTGCTGACCAGCACTTCCATGCCGCGCGTGAGCTGGATGAAGCTGAAGACCGCCACCACGGTGAAGTAGCGCGGCTGCGGATGATTCTGAAATGTCATGAAGAGTACGTAGCCAGTCGAAGCCACAATGGATGCTCCGAACAGCGGATCGGCCATCAGCCCTCTGCCGCGAATGATCCATGCCAACGCTGCTGCAAATGCCACCAGTACGGCTAGCGGCATCAGCGCATGATCTGCCCACAATCCGCCATGAAGCGACCAGAACGCAGCAATCAAAGGCCAGTAAAGTTCCTTAGGCTTGGGATAGGCATTCACAAAGAAAAGGTAGCGATAATCGGCGAGCAGCCCAAGTCGCACCACCATCGCCAGCCACATCCCGTAGGTCAGGATGGCTGTGCCCACTGCGGTCAAAACGCATTGCACCATCGGCTTCCGTTCCTGCCGCAGCGCTGCTACAAGCGCCCACAGCGGCGCAGGAATTAAAAATAGAGCCGTTGTTTTGGTCAGCATCATCACTGCGAACAGCACACCAAGAGCGACTGACATCAACATCGACCGGCGCATCCGTGGCATACGCACCGCAACATTCAGCGCCAGCAGCGTGAGCGCCACCAGGATCGGCTCAAGAATCGCGAGCCGGCTGAAACTGTACAAGAAAGGACTGGTCACCATCAGCGTGACGGCCATCAGTCCTGCCCAGCGCGTGCCCTTGTCTCTCACCAGCCGGTAGGTCAGCAGCAGACTTAAAAAGAAAAACGCCACATCGAGCCCGCGCGCAGCCTGCGGCGACACACCGGTAAAGTAGAACAGCAGCCACTCAAGAAACGGCAGCACGGGCAGTGCCACCGCCGGATTGAAGTCTCCGGGGACATACCAATTGCCAAACAGATGGGCGCGAATGGCGGCGTTGCCGTACCAGCCTTCATCGGTGTACTTTGCCCAGTCAAATATCCAGGGGGAATGGTTGGGAAAATCTGCATTCAGGTGCAGCGCGGCCAAAACGGCAAACGCGATCAGGACGGCGACCCATGCCGCATAGCAGCAGCGTTCAAGCGCGCCAATCGATTCATCCTCACGAGTTGAACTAGCCAATGGCTGCGTTCCCTCCAATGAAAAGCAATGAGACGGCTATACGCTTCGATCCTGCTATTTCGGGGCAACGGACCAGGAAAGAAGGACGCCAGGAAAGGATGCTTCAGTATAGCGCGCCGCTTTTTCGTGGCGATTTGAAGCCCGAAGCACTCATGTTTACCCAGTGCAGGCCGATGACTTCAATGTCGGCCTGCGGAGCATAGGCCGCGAACCGAGGTGCGTTGAGGCCAATGAAGACCACTGCAATGTATCAGCCTGTTGCTGCCGGAATTTCCCTGGTCGAAACGGACTCGCAACCTCTTCTGCAAATCGCGGGCGTGAGCGTGGCCTGGAACAAGCTGTTGCAGCAGGCAGAGATGACCGCGCCTTACCTGCAGGTTGCAGTGCTGGAGGGCGAGCACGGCAGCGGCAAACATACGCTGGCACGTTTTCTGCATAGCCGCTCACCCTTTTCGCGTGTGACGATGCAGCGCCGTGACGCGCGCGAGTGGCTTGCCACGGATGGCGAAGCAGCCATGGTCAATGGCATTCTTTATCTTGATCGCGTGGACCTTTTGGCGAGTCTGGGTCAAGGCCTGCTGGCCGGAGTACTGCGCGCCTTGCAGGACCGGCCCGCCAGACAAGGCGTCATACTCGCGTCCTCGCACACGCCGCTGCGCCAGATGGCGGCACAGGGCCAGTTGTTGCCGGATCTCGCTTTTCGATTGACTGCTGTTCGTTTTGCGATTCCGCCGCTGCGCCAGCGCCGCGAAGATATAGCCCCAATTGCGCAGGCCTTGCTGGAACGACTTTGCGCCCGCTATCAGCAGCGACCGGTCATGATGGGCCCGGGTGCGTTGGCGCGCCTGCTGCAACACACCTGGCCCGGCAATATCCGAGAGCTTGCAAGCGCGCTTGAGAGCGCCTTGCTTAACGCTGAAAACGGCGTAATTCTTGCCGCAAATCTGCCTCTGCGCACGGACATTGAAGTGCATGCGGAGATGCAACCGGGAACTCGGCCTGAGGAACTCTCGCTCGATGCAGTGATACGACGCCACGTTGAATACGTGCTCCATCTGAACCACGGCAACAAGCTACGCGCCGCGCGGCAGCTTGCCATCAGCCGATCCACGCTCTATCGCATCCTCGCCAACCAGTCGATCGACCCACACTCACCTGGCGCTTAGTCGCGATACTTCATTGAGCATCCATATGCGCGACAGATGAAGTTGCATGCGGCAGCTTGCCCACTGCATCCAACACGATTCCTGGTGTGAGGACTTCAGGAAGCATCTGCGGTTCACTCTGCCCCGGAACATAAAGCGCATAGGCCGGGACTCCGCTGCGATCCAGAGCCGCCAGCGCCTGCGTAATGGCCTCATCGTGCCGCGTCCAGTCTGCTCTAAGCAGCGCAACATTGGCTGACTGAAGGGCCTGCTTCACGGATGGCTGGCTAAGGGCTACTCGCTCGTTTACTTGGCAGCTCAGGCACCAACTCGCGGTAAAGTCCACCAGCACGGGCCTTCCCTGCGATTGATATTTGCTGACGGCGTCCCGCGACCACGGCTCCCACTGCTGCTGTGTTTGTTGTCCCGTCGTCTGCACTTCCGGCGCAGCGGCCAGATTGCCGGGCGCGTAAGCGCTGATGCCGATGACGCAAAGCAAAATTGCCGCGGCAATGACCGTGGCCCAGCGTTGCGCCGGCCAGCGGCCCAGGAACCATCCCGCAACGGCGAGCAACAACAGACAAACCAGTAACGCCGCCAAAACCGCCGCACCATAAGCCTGCGCAAGCACCCACGCCAGCCAGATCACCGTTGCAAAAATCGGAACAGAAATTGCCTGGCGCAGAATCTCCATCCATACACCAGGCTTGGGCAAAAGGCGCGTCCACGCAGGCTGCAGCGTGAGCGCCACGTAGGGCACAGCGAGTCCGAGCGCGATCGCCGTAAACACGCAGAACGTGACAATCGCGGGCTGTGCAAGCGCATAACCAATGGCCGCGCCCATAAACGGCGCTGTGCACGGCGTAGCCACAATCACCGCAAGCACGCCGGTAAAGAAGCTGCCCGCGTAACCCTGCTTCGCTGCCAGCGATCCGCCTGCAGACGTCAGGCTCAACCCAATTTCAAATTGCCCGGCAAGTGAAAGCCCAAGGAAGAAAAGCAACCCCGCCATGAGCGCCAGAAATACCGGCGACTGGAACTGAAATCCCCAGCCCAACGAAGCGCCTGCAGCGCGAAGCCCAAGCAGAGCGCCCACCAGAATCCAGAACGAAACCAGAATGCCGGCTGCATAAACAAATCCGTGCATGCGCAATCTGTGCCGCTCTTCGCTGCCCGACTGGCACAGCGCCAGCCCTTTCAAAAAAAGCACAGGAAACACGCAGGGCATCAGGTTCAGCAGCAATCCGCCTAGAAACGCGAGCGCGGACGTTTTCGCCATCACGCCCCAATCAAGCTCTACCGGGGCAGCAACGGTTCCGGGTAACGCGGCAAGAACGTAGGCGCGACCACCGGAGAGTTCGAGTACTCCATTCAATTGTTTCGGATTCGTGGCGAGGTTTGCATCTTTCTTGAGTTCCATCACCGCGCCCCTTGGTGTAGAAGTCACTTTTTCGGGAGCAGCGTTGGCCAGCGTGTCTTGATCGGCTGGGAAGAACTGCGCCGCAGTCTCGCGCTTCCCCGATTCAATACCTAACCGGAACCCATCCTGCGTTGGCTGAAATGCGACTTTGACACTGGGCGGCAAGGGCTGCGGCAATGTGCTGGCCAGCCGCTGCATGAGAGCCGCATCCTCACTCGAGCCGGAAACGACCGGCGGCTTGTCAGAGGAGAGTTGCAGCATCAGCTTCAACTCCGCCTTGCCGGGAAGGCAGACTTCGCGGCAAACCAGCCAGTCAACATTCGCGTCCAGCACCGCTTTTCCGTTCTTCACGCGGGGCGCAACGTCAAGCTTCATCGGGTAGAGAACTTCATCCTCATAACCGAAATCCATCAGCGGACCGAGCGGCAACCGTTTGGGCGCTGGAAACTGCAGCGGCCCCGCGGTCACGCCGTCGGGAAGCGTCCAGCGAATGCGCGGCGGCCCACCGGCATCGCCCGCGTTCTTCCAGTAGACGTGCCATCCCGGCTCAAGCTTGAAGTAAAGACCAATCTGGTTGTTTCCGCCGGGATAAATCTCGTCTTCGGGCGCCACCAGTTGCACGTGCAGATGCGGAGCGTCCGCAGAGTTCGGACCTGCGTTCACTGTCACTCCCGCAACGAGCGCAATGAACACTACGAAGAGGATTCGAAAAAGGCGCATGAAGGGTGTTGAAAGCTCCTGACTATTGGACTCAGTTTAAGGCACCGAAGTTACAGCCGGCGAATCCCAACTCAATGGGTGAGCCGGCAGCGTTGAAACTCGAAGTCCTCTGAATTTGATCGTCTTCTAACTAAATTCCGTCGTGGGCAATCCATCGGTGTGCTACGTTTGGACATCGGTTCCCCGCCCCCAAACAAAAATCCAACGGAGGTTGTTCCAATGAAAGCTCTCTCAACACTGGTTGCTCTGGCGGCGCTTTGCGCAATTCCGGCTCAGGCCATTCACGCTCAATCGGCCGCTCCGGCCCAGGCTTCAACCAGCACTCCGGCATGCGAAGGCGCCTACAACATCCTGCGCATTTCAGAAATCACTCCGACGGGAAGCATGGATAAATTTCTGGCCGCGGTGGCCGCACACCAGGCTTGGTATGTCAGCCACGGCTACTCTGACGTGATTTTCGCGGCCAAAATAGCTGAGCGCGATCCGCAAACCAAAACGTGGGCCTACTCTGACAAACTGGTGATGACCTACCATTACAGCAAAGGGTCAGTGCCGAAGAGCGCGCAAGATGCTGCCTGGGATGCTTACGTGAAGCTGTACAACGAGACTTCGAGCATCAAGGAGTCGCACATGAACTGCGTACCCGCAGCAGGTTTACCCGCATCGCTCAAGTAGAAATACGCGAAAAGCCGCGCTGGCCTGGTGCTATTGATGCAGTTCAGGCCGCGCAGCATGCTCGCGAAAGATGCAGTCGTTCTGAATGCATTTAACTCCGGCTTCTTGTGCCCGCGCCACAGCCTCATCATGCATGACTCCGTCCTGCAGCCACAGGTAAGGGATTCGGAGTCGAATCACATCATCCACGATCGCCGGCACGTGCTCTGAGGCGCGAAACACATCGACAAGATCAATGCCCTTACCGGCCTGCTCGCGCGCGGCCGCCTGCGCCGCTTCGAGATCTGCATAGCACGCCATCCCATTCACGGTTTGCAGCATGGGATTGACCGGCAGTACGCGATAGCCGTTCTCCGCAAGGTAATGCCCAATGCGATTGCTGGCGCGCCAAGTCTTGTCGCTCATGCCGACGACGGCAATCGTTTTCGCATTACGCAACATTTCGTCAACAAGGTGGGGATCAGTCATTGCCATATTATCCAATGTTGTTCCGTGTCATGGCAGCCTCGCGTATCGGCCATCATCTGTGCGAACCCAGCGGATGCCGTTCATGTCCAGCCACGGCCCGATAGGTTCATTGCTTTTAGGGTCGGAACCGAAGCGCAGCACATTGCCATCGATATCTTCAATTTGCATTTCGAGCGCCCAATCGTAATTCGTGGGCGGATTGCGAATCCTTGCCCCCGCAGCCTTGAATTCCTCGTGCAGAACCTCCACGTCATTGCCGTCGATCCACACCCAGCTGCCCGCGTGCCCTTGATCGCCTTCGCAGAGGAAGAGTTCACAACGTCCACGCTTGAGTGAAGCAAAGGACGGATGATCTTTGTCAGGAGCCAGAAATTTGATCGTGAATCCGAGCTTGTTGACGTAGTAGTCGACACTCGCGAGCGTATTGCCAACCCGCAGAATGGGGATGACCCCGCCCAGTTGAATCGCAATTGATTCCGCCATCTTCGGTAACCTCCCTGATGACTCTGCCTGCAAGCCCTACACATCAAGATCGTCGTCCGCCGCTGGTGGACCCGCGGTTCCGCGGCGCTTGGCCAGCAGATAGCCGCGCAGGAACGGTTCAAGGTAGCCGTCGAGCACTTTGTCTACATCGCCCACTTCAACCTTGGTGCGGTGATCCTTTGCAATGCGATAGGGCTGCAAGACGTACGAGCGAATTTGCGAACCGAAATTGATTTCCAGTTTCGAGTCTTCAAGCTTCTTGCTCACGGCTCGCTTTTTTTCGAGCTCATATTCGTACAACCGCGACCGCAACATCTTCATCGCTTTTTCGCGGTTCTTATGCTGCGAGCGCTCGTTCTGGCACTGTACGACGATGCCAGTGGGCAGGTGCGTCATGCGCACGGCAGAGTCGGTTGTGTTAACGTGCTGGCCGCCCTTGCCACCTGACCGATAAGTATCGATGCGCAGGTCATCCAGCTTCAGATCGACGTGGATCGTTTCATCGATTTCCGGTGAAACGTAGACTGACGCAAACGAAGTGTGACGGCGCTTGGCTGAGTCGAAAGGCGAAATGCGCACCAGCCGGTGCACGCCGCTTTCGCCGGCCAACATGCCGAACGCATTCTCGCCAAAGATGGTGAAGGTAGCCGACTTGATGCCCGCTTCTTCGCCATCCTGATAGTCGTTGATTTCGGTCTTAAAGCCCTGCTGCTCAGCCCAGCGCAGATACATGCGCATCAGCATCTCAGCCCAGTCCTGGCTCTCAGTTCCGCCGGCTCCAGGGTGGATCGTGACGATAGCATTGAGCGGGTCGGCCTCGCCTGAGAGCATGATGCGCGCCTCAAGGCTTTCGGCAAATGTGGCCAGATCCTTGATCTCGCGTTCGAGGTCGGCTTCAATATTCTCGCCTTCGCGCGCAAGGTCAAAATATGCGTCGATGTCGCCAGTGCGGCGCACCAATTGGTCGTCGTCTGCAACAAGCGCCTCAAGCCGCTTGCGGTCGCGCATCAACGGTTGGCTGGCTGCGGGATTGGACCACAATGCCGGATCGGCCAGCTTGGCTTCTATTGCAGAGAGTTCCTTGCGGATGCGGGCGGGGTCAAAGATACTCCCGCAGGTCGTGCACTTGATCGCGCACGGGAGCATAAGCGAATTCGAGGTCGTTTACCGACATTTTGCTCTCAAAACCTGGCTTGATTAGACATTGCGCCGCCGGCTTGCAGACAGAATCTTTCTTCCTGACCAGCCCGCTGCGACTAATCCCAGTATGGCACATGCCATCGCGAACACATCGCCGTGCTCGGTGTAGAAGGTGGTGTCGTCGCAGAAGCCGTATTCGGCAGGCAATGCGTCTTCGGAGTGGCGAAGAATGCTTTGCCGCACGCGCCCATAAGGATCAATTGCCGCGGTTACGCCATTGTTGGTGTCGCGCAAAATCCAGCGGCGATTTTCGATAGCGCGCATACGATCCATATTCAGGTGCTGCCACGGCGCACTGGTGTCGCCGTACCATCCGTCGTCGCTGATATTGACCAGCACCTCGGCGCCGAGCTGCGCAAACTGGCGCACTTCATCGGCGAACACTGCTTCGTAGCAAATGAAGACGCCATAGCGGTGACTCGCGCCACTTTGCGTGCCGAGCCGGAACACTTTGCGTTCTTCCCCTCTATCGAACTTCGATACTTTCCCGGTAAGCTTGCGCGCAAAAAACAAGAAGCGGCTGTATGGCACATACTCGCCGAACGGTACCAGGTGAATCTTGTCGTAGCGTCCTACACGCAAACCGGCCGGGCTCATCACTAGGGCGGAGTTGAACTGATTCCATCCTGCTTCCGGGTGAAAATCCATTCCGATAGAGCCAACCACGAGCGGCGCCTTCATGTCCTGGGCAATTTGCGCAGCGGCTTGCTGAAAACGCGGGTCGCCTTCGAAGTAAGGTGCGGGCGACTCTGGCCACACGACCAGATCAGGATGCGTCGGGTGAGGCGGGCACACGATTTCGCCTGAAGGCGCGCCAGTCTGCGGTATTCCGGCAATGTAGGTCTTGCATTGCTCATTGGCCAGCTTTGCAAATCCGACGATATGTTGATTCCACTCCGCCGGATCTGTCCACAAACTGGAACCGCCCACATCGAGATTCGGCTGAATCAAAACTGCTGTCGCTGTCGTTCTTGGCCGCGGAGGCTGATGCAGCAATCCCGCCGTGCCTGCGGCTGCCGCAATGATTCCGATTGCCGCAAAAATGAGTTTCTTCGCGCTGCCGTTCAGCGTCAGGCCTGCCGCGATCAACGCGTTTACCGCGACAAGCAGAAAGCTGATGCCATACACGCCCGTCCACGGCGCCAGTTGATTTACGACGGAATTATCTACTTGCGAATACCCAAGCTGATCCCACGGAACAGATGTAATGCGCGCTGCGGCCAGTTCAAAAGCCACCCAGAAGACTGGCGCGGCCACCAGCGCAAGACCAGTGCTGTTGGTGGCCTTTCGCACCAGCGCAACGGCCAAACCAAACAGCCCAAAATACGCGCCCAGCACCAGGCTGAAGCCAAGCAGCAACAGATCCGGAGCGAGCGGGGGCATATCGCCGTACTGCAGCATTACATCGCGAACCCAGTAGCAATTGCCCGCATACCACAACACTCCGCACAGGTACGAAAGCAGAAACGCACGCCGCAGAGGCTTGGGAGAGTCATTTTCCTGCGAAGAAAGAATTGCCCACAAGAGCGGCGCCAGCCCGAACCATGCAAACACTGAGCGCCATGGCGGCAGAGGTCCGGCCAGCGGAAAAGGCAACTCGAGCAGTCCGGCGGAAAGGCCGGCCGCAGCCCACCACTTCCATGTCGCGGCATTCAATTTCGAGCGGTGCATACAGGGCAGAGTTTAAAGCATTCGGCCGGGTAACGATGCTCACGGCATCCGCATCGACGTGATTGCAAAGCGGCTACGTCGGAAATGTGGGCCTGAATGTATCTTCTCAGGCTCCCTCGTCGCGCTGCTTGTGCGATAGCAGACAATTTCCGGCAAAGGAATAGCGCCAAAAGACGCAATAAAGCGGCAGATCCTTATTCCATTTTGATTGACACCATCATCAGTCAGACTTAGACTCAGCCAAGGGCGCAAGGGTGATGGCGCCCTTTTTGTCGAGTGCGCACGAGAGGTCACCCACAGTAACCATAACGATGGCATCTACCCGAACGACCGTAGCCCCTCCGTCTGACCGCGTCCGATTGATTGTGGCATCCTCCGTGATGCTCACCTTCATCTCCTTCTGGCGTGCTGCCGCTATTGTTCTCAATGACCTGGGATCATCTGCCTTTTATGCGGGCGGTATTGCCGAGCAGGCGATTGGCCCCGCAGCACCATGGTTCATTCTCGGCATCATGTTGTTCAGCTTTGCGGTGCGCGCCGTTTACATCGAAAGTTGTTCGATGTTTACCCGCGGCGGCGTTTACCGCGTGGTCAAGGAGGCGCTCGGAAGCACGTTTGCCAAGCTCAGCGTTTCAGCGCTGATGTTCGACTACATTCTTACGGGACCGATTTCGGGTGTGTCCGCCGGACAATACATCGTCGGCGTCATGAACGAGCTGCTCATGGTGGCTGCCCACAGCAACTGGCTGCCCCCGGCTTTGATGGACGCACACCACAATCCAACCATCCAGTTTGATATGAACTACACTTCGGCCCTGTTCGCGGCCGCGGTGACCATCTACTACTGGTGGCAGAACATCAAGGGCATTGAGGAGTCCAGCGGCAAGGCTCTGCGCGTTATGGAGATCACCACCGTGATGGTGGTCATCCTGCTCCTCTGGGGTGTTTACACCATCTTCGTTCGTGGCGTTCACCTGCCTCCGCCTCCTATTCCTTCAAATCTCAGGTTCAGCGAAGACGCACTCGGTTTTCTGCGAGGTAGGGGACTGCCCATCATGGGCCTCTTCGGCATCCTCATGGCTTTCGGTCACTCCATCCTGGCTATGAGCGGCGAGGAAAGTCTTGCGCAGGTCAATCGCGAAATCGAGCATCCCAAGCTCAAAAACCTCAAACGCGCCGCAATCGTCATCGCCATCTATAGCCTTGTATTCACGGGCGGCGCCACGCTGCTGGCGTCCATGATCATTCCGACATACGAGCGGACGCACATCTACCAGGACAATCTGATCGCCGGTCTGGCCATGTACATGGTGGGGCCCATGTTCTGGCGTATTGCCTTCCGCATTTTCGTTGTCGTCGTCGGATTCCTCATCCTCTCCGGCGCTATTAATACTTCCATGATCGGCTCAACCGGCGTGCTGATGCGCGTGGCTGAGGATGGTGTGCTTACCGACTGGTTCCGCAAGCCGCATACACGCTTCGGCACCAGCTACCGCATTGTCAACCTGGTGTTCATACTGCAGATGACCACCATTATTGCGACGCGCGGCAACATCATAATGCTGGGCGAGGCTTATGCCTTCGGCGTGATCTGGTCGTTCACGTTTAATGCCCTTGCCATGCTTGTATTGCGCTGGAAATACCATGGCGAGCGCGGCTGGAAGGTTCCACCCAATATTCGCATTGGCAAGACGGAGATTCCGCTCGGCCTGATCTCGGTCTTCATGGTGCTGGGCACCACCGCTGTGGTCAATCTGTTTACGAAGTCGGTGGCAACCGTTAGCGGCGTCATTTTTGCAGCCACGTTCTTTGTTATCTTTACAGTTTCTGAGCGGGCCAACCTGCGTAAGCACGCCCTGACCGCGCGGCAGATGAAGGACCACTTTCAGCTTGAGCATCAGGACACGGTCAGCCGCGAATCTGCGGACATCCGTCCCGGCGGCATCATGGTTACCATGCGCGACGCCGCCAACCCGGTAGCCTTGAAGTGGATCCTCAGCCGCACCAATACCGACGATCGCGATGTGGTAGTGGTCAGCGTGCGCATGATGGGCGCCGGTGGTCCCGAATATCTGAGCGCCGAGGATCAGAGCTTTAGCGAGCACGAGCAGATGCTCTTTACCAAGGCTGTTTCAGTGGCCGAGAGCTTCGGAAAAAAAGTGTCGCTGCTCGTTGTGCCTGCCGGCGATGTTTTTGCCGCGCTGGCCCAAACTGCCAATTCGCTTGAAGTGGATACAGTACTCTCCGGTGTCTCCAACTCCATGACACCCGAAGATCAGGCCTTCCATATGGGCCAGGCATGGGAAGCTCTGCCGGAGCCCAAGCGCCAATTTAATTATTTTGTGATTCCAGCAAACGGCGAGCCCAAAATCTTCTACATCGGCCCGCACGCGCCTGCTCTCAGTCCGGACGATGTGCAGCTTGTGCATCGCCTATGGCTGAACATGCGCCGCGATCCCTCCGTGCCCGATCTGCATCACAGCGACATCATTACCTACGCTCTGACGCGATTGGCCGGTCAGTACGCGCGCGAAAAAGGTGACATCCTGCGCGAGCTGCGCAATGTTCGCGCCGCTTCTGGAGCGCCGGAAGGGCCCCGCCTCGGCAATCCGCCCGACAATGAAGAACTCCGCCAATCGCCCAAGGCCATTCGTCAATCGCGAGATCAGTAAGGCAGTTTACAAGTTAACAAGTTGTCGAGGGAATCAGCTTCTCACCTTTTCAACTTGTTAACTTGTCGACTCGTAAACTTCTCCGGGCTTCCAGTTCACAACCTTCACATTGGGATCGATCAAGGCCTGCAACTGATCCGGCGTGCCCTTCAGCGGCGGAAACGTTCCGAAATGCATTGGCAGCACCACCTGTGGCGCTAGCAACCGCACAGCCAGCGCTGCCTCCTTCGGGCCCATTGTGTAATGGCCGCCAATCGGAATCATGATCACTTTCGGCGCGTAGAGTTCATGAATCAGCGCCATGTCTCCAAACACAGCCGTGTCACCGGAGTGGTACAGGACCGTGCCGTCTTCAACGGTTAGCACAAATCCGGTCGCAACGCCTACCTCATGCATTCCGTTCTCATCCTGTGCGGCCGAGGAGTGCTTCGCCTCCACCATCGTCGCTGCCACGTCGTTTAACTGCACGGTGCCGCCCAGGTTCATGCCAATCGTATTGGCGACGCCTTTGCCGCCGACATACGCCGCGAGTTCGTAGATGGCCACAACGGTCGAACCGTGCTCCCTGGCAACGGGAACTGCGTCGGAGATGTGGTCGCCATGACCGTGCGACAACAAAATGTAATCGATCTTGGGAGGCAAGGAAAATTGCTTGGGATAACTCGGATTCTGAGCGATGAATGGGTCAATGAGGATGTTGGTTCCCTTCGCGGTCTGAATCAGCATGGTCGAATGGCCAAGCCACGTAATGCGTGTTGCATTGCTGCTCATGTTCTCTCCTCTTCTTTCCACGTGCGCCAAGCATTTTAGATGGCGCCAGGGGGTCCCAGCGTGTTCAAAAAAAACGATTCGGCTAAGTTTACACGCCACAGATCGGCCCAAACCGATTCCTGCTTGACGACCAGTACGCCTGGCGCTACTCTAACCCGGTAGGCGAATATATGGCGAAAATAGAAACACCCTCCCCCGCCCTGTTCCCCATCCTTGAACAGGACTTCCCGCAGAAACGCCTCGGCCCTCTTGCTAGAACCGCCGCACAGGCTCCGCTCGACTCAACCGGCTGCCTTACCGAGTATCGCCCGCTTGCCTCGCGCTCCATTCTGAGCAAGACGACCTCGAAGCGCGGCCTGCCATTTACGCACGCCATCAACCCTTACCGCGGTTGCGAGTTCGCCTGCCGCTATTGTTACGCGCGCTACACCCACGAGTTTATGGACATGCGCAACCCGGAGGATTTTGAACGCAAGATCTACTTCAAGCAGAACGCCGGATGGCTGCTGGCGCAGGAACTCAAACGATTGAAGCCAGGCACAGAAATCGCTCTGGGCACCGCCACCGATCCCTACCAGCCGCTGGAGCGAAAGCAGGAAGTCACCCGTTCCTTGCTTGAGGCGTTCGCGCACGAGAGCGGCTTCCGGCTGGGCATTATCACTAAATCCACGCTCATTGCCCGCGATATCGAGTTGCTTAAAGAGATCGACACGCGCCACAAGCTCACCGTTCACATCACCGTGACCACCATGAGTACAAAGCTGGCGCGTGTGCTTGAGCCGCGTGCGCCGCGTCCCGATCTGCGCATCAATACCGTCGCCGCTTTGCGCCAGGCGGGATTGCGCGCCGGTGTTTTGTGTTCGCCGCTGATGCCGGGCATTACCGATAGCCGCAGCTCCATTGCCGCAGTGGCGAAGGCCGCATCGCAGGCGGGCGCATGTTTTATGGGTGCGGGAGCGCTGTTCCTCAAGCCATGCTCGCAGCCAACATTTCTCAGCTTTGTGCGCGAGCATTTTCCTGCGCAACTTGCCGCTTACGAGCAACGCTACGGCAAGAGCGCGTTTGTTTCGCCGGAGTATCGCAAGCGCATCTCTGATCTCGTCGACGCCATTCGTCGCGAGTATAAGTTGGGAATTCGATATGGAGGGGACGCCGATAGCTCGGCGGGCACGGAACGGCCCGCAACTGTGGAATTGCAGCCGTGGCTTCCGTTTACATGAGTCGGGGTTAGTGCAGGGTTATTTCCGAGTGGGCGGTGACACGTCCGAGACTAGTGCAAGGTGATCAGAATTGCCCAGACTGCCAAGCCAATCGATGGGCTGATCGTCGCACCGGATCGCCAGCGGCCTTGCGCTCGCTTTGCTAAAACGATCGCGAGGATACATGCCGGAATTCCGGGAATGGCGAAGCGGAGAGAGTAATCGAGCGTCAGCACATTTCTGGCGACGGAAATGATGAAGATTGTCTGCAAGCAAGCACTGAAAGCAACCGCGCTCATTGCCTTCCAGAATTGACCTGAGAGGGGATCAGGACGAAGCAGTGGTATACACACCGGGACAAGGCTCGCTGCAATCAAAAGTAGAAACAGTTGGGCCATATTTGTGAATGTTGCTGTGAAACAGAATACCGCTGTGATCAACCGATTTTGGGCCGTTCAGAGCAGTTATTGTCCAATCGTCGCCGATGGTTCCCGAGTGGTCGACGATCCGGACCTCTGACAGTTTTCGCCTGAGAGCAACGGCTCCGCTATTTTGAATGCGCGAGCCAGACCTCGCCGCCCAGTATGCCAGCCGAGATACCGAGAAATGTTCCGGCGATTACATCACTGACGAAATGCCAGTCACCCACGATCAAAAGTACTGCCGCAATGAGCAGCAGTGCGGAGAATGGCAAGATACTGGTTCGATACAGTCGAATAAAAACACCAGCGAAGGCGCCGGCGAGGACCATGTGGCCCGAGGGAAAGCTGCTGTTTGAAGAGCCGGCCAGGAGATTCAATGCATGTCGGGTTCCGTGCAACACGGCCGCAGGATTCGGTACCCCCAAAAAGAGCTTCAGAATGCTGTCGTTGATTGCATAAGCACAGATGGATGTCAGGCACGCGAGCGCGGTCGCTTCACCAAAACGCGACAAATGTCCGCGCGTTATCCGAATCATGACCAGGGCCAGAGCGACGGCCGCTTCAATACCGAGAAGAACGGCACTTGCTAATCCTTTCTCCAGGCTCTCAGCTGACCTGAGAAGCCCATAGACGCGGCGCGCTATCGGCACATCGGCATAGACGAACGCAAGCGCCAACGCGAACGCGCAAATTAGTAGCGACAGGAACCACACCTGTTCAGGAAAGCGTAGCGATCTTCGTTCGAGCGCGCGTCCGCTGTGCTGCCGAGCACCACCAGCATTTTGAAGCAATGGGATCTCCTCTTTAGGGCTCACACTCGACGGCACCACTTCCAAACTTTGCTTGGCGTTGCCTTACTGAGTACAAAGCCAATGGGCACGAGGTTGTTCAGGTCAATGATACTTGTGAGCGGGCTAATGGCGGTCTACTGCATATGCCAGGGTGCGGGTTGGATGGTTGGCAAAGCGTCGAAATGACCGAACTTATTCCAAAACCGTTCAATTTGACCAT
>JADGNO010000104.1 GCA_017883405.1 Occallatibacter sp.
ATTCCGATCCAGACGATGTTTTGAAGCAGGTCATTGAACGATTTGAAAAGTTTGTTTAGCTGAGAGGGTGCAGGTGAAGTCGCAAATGGAATTCGTTGCCACATTAACTCCGCAAGCTCTCATGCCGGCGATCAATCGCGCCCTGGAACTTGCCTCCACGAAAACCATGCGGCTCGAGCGGCGCTGGAAGACTTCAGACGGCGCGCCTGTTTTTACCATTGGAGGAAAGTATACGGCCCGCAGTTGGACCCAGTGGACGCAGGGTTTTCAGTATGGCAACGCGCTGCTTTGTTACGACCTCACAGGCGAGCAGGATCTGCTATCGACGGCTCGCGAACACGTCGTTGCCGACATGGCCGAACACCTGTCGCACACCGGCGTTCACGACCACGGCTTCAACAACATCTCAACCTATGGCCATCTGCGCCGCCTCATGTTGAACAATCGCATCGAATCAAATGAGTGGGAGCTGAATTTCTACGAACTCGCGTTAAAAGTTAGTGGAGCCGTTCAAGCCGCCCGATGGACCAGCCTTGGAGGCGGCCGCGGCTACATTCACTCCTTCAATGGCAGCCATTCACTGTTCATCGATACTATTCGCACCCTTCGCATCTGCGGCGTCGCGCATCTTCTCGGACACGCTCTAGTCAGCGAGCAGGACAAGCGCATAAATCTGCTGGGCAGGCTGCTCGCGCACGCAAGCACATCTGCCGAATACAACATCTACTACGGCGAACGCCGCGACCACTACGACATTCCCGAGTTGCGAGGCCGTACCGCGCATGAAGCCATCTTCAATCCGGCCAGTGGTGCTTTTCGCTGCCCATCCTCACAGCAGGGCTATTCGCCCTTTACAACCTGGACGCGCGGCCTGGCGTGGGCCATGCTGGGTTTTGCCGAGCAACTCGAATTCATCCGGTCTCTGCCCGACGCCGAGTTCAGCGTCGAGGGCCTTCCCGACAAACCCGCAACAATAAAGATGCTGGAACGAGCCGCCCGGGCCACCTGTGATTTCTACATCCACCAGGCAAGCGCTCTCGACGGAATCTGCTATTGGGATACAGGCGCGCCGAAGTTACATCAGCTCGGTGATTGGAAAGCGAAAGTTGCTGATCCGTACAACGCATACGAACCTGTTGATTCATCGGCAAGCGCCATTGCCGCCCAGGGCCTGATCCGGCTCGGTCATGTTCTCGGCGACGCAGGCTACATGCAGGCCGGCCTCACAGTCGTTCAGCGCCTGATTCAGGAGCCCTATCTCTCAACTGATTCCAGTCACGAAGGGATCCTGTTGCACAGCGTCTACCATCGCCCCAACGGATGGGACTCCATTCCCCTGACGGCGAAGATTCCCTGTGGCGAGTCAAGCATGTGGGGTGACTACCATCTGCTGGAAGTGTTAATCCTTGTTGCCAAACTGACTGACTCAAGTTATTACACCTTCTTCTAGCGCGCGAAGGTACCCGGCGAGAAAGGACATAGGATGCCTCATCAAGGAAAAGTCGCTCTGGTGACCGGCGGTGCACGCGGCATTGGCCTGGGCATCGCGCTCAAGCTGGCGGACTCAGGCTTCACCCTTGCGATTTCTGGCCGCCGCCCGCTCGAAGAAGTTCAACCCGCTCTCGACGAAATCAGAAAACACAGCGGTGCCTCCATTTATGTTCAGGCGGATGTATCGGACGGCTCTGATCGTGCTCGCCTCTTGCTTGCAGTAGAAGAGAATCTCGGCAGGCTCGACGTCCTCGTGAACAACGCAGGCATTGCCCCGCGTGTGCGCGCCGATATTCTCGACGCCCGCGAAGAGAGCTTCGACGAGTTGATTGCAACCAATCTCAAGGGGCCGTACTTCCTCACGCAGTCCGTTGCGGCATGGATGATTCGCCAACATGCGAATGACCCTCAAGTCCATCGAGCCATCATCAACATCAGTTCCGTATCAGCCACCGTTGCCAGTGTAAACAGGGGCGACTATTGCATCTCCAAGGCGGGCATCGCCATGGCCACACGTCTCTGGGCGGTGCGCCTCGCGGAGTTCGGAATTAGTGTCTACGAAGTGCGCCCCGGCATCATCGAGACTGACATGACGGCCGGCGTCCGTGAAAAGTACGACGCGCTGATTGAAGCTGGGCTGCTGCTGGAAAAGCGGTGGGGAACTCCCGCGGACGTGGGCAGCGCCGTCTGTCTTCTGGCGAAAGGCGAACTGCCTTATGCAACCGGCTCCGTGTTAAATGTGGACGGCGGACTTACGTTACCGAGGCTGTAGCGCAAGACAAGTACTCCTGAAGGAACGCATGGACAAGTCATCTCGGATCGCGGAACCGACGGGTGGAGCCGCGATAATCAACCCCGCCGCAGCCAGCACTCCAGCTCCGCTGCAATCGCGTTGGGGATTTGCGGTGTCTTCAGGAATCCTCGGCTGGATACTCGATGCGTTCACGTTCTTCATTCTCATTTTCGTCGTGGACGTGCTGGCCGCCAACTTCCACGTGGCCAAGGCCGCCATTGTCTGGAGCATCACCATCACCCTGGCCACCAGGCCTATCGGCGCGTTGATACTCGGCTCAATGGCAGACAAGTTCGGACGCCGCCGTCCTTTGATCGCCTGCGTTCTGTTCTTCTCAATCTTCACTGCGCTCACTCCCTTTGCGCCAAACTACACGGTGTTCATCCTCTATCGGGCGCTCTACGGCATCGGCATGGGAGGCTATTGGGGAATCGGCGCCTCACTCGTAATGGAGAGTTCGCCCTCGCGCTTGCGCGGTCTGTTCTCTGGAATCATGCAGGCTGGCTACTCGCTCGGATATCTTTTGGCCGCGGTCGCGGTAAGGACCATCGAACCGCGCTTCGGCTGGAAATGGATGTTCCTCTCGAGTCTTTTCATCGCGGGCATCGTCGCGCTCCTCACCGTGCTTTCGCCGGAGCCTTCAGCAGGGAAGAAAAATCAGAAGGCAAGCTTCGGAGAAATTCTGCGCACGCCTTTGCGTTACAAAAAAGATTTCGCCTATCTCGTCCTGTTAATGACAGTTATTACCTGCCTGTCGCATGGCACCCAGGACTTATACCCTGACTTTCTCAAGTCAGCACATAACTTTTCGACTGTTGTTATTTCAAATCTGACCGTCCTCTATAACATAGGCGCCATTTGCGGATGCCTGATTCTCGGCCATTTCTCCGAGAAGTTTGGACGCCGTTACAGCATTATGCTGGCCTTGACCATTTCGCTCATCGCCATACCTGCGTGGGCCTTTGGCACTTCACTTTTTGTGCTTGCGCTTGGATCCTTCATGATGCAATTTGGCGTTCAAGGCGTGTTTGGAGTAATCCCAGCGCATCTGAATGAGCTTTCACCGGACCGTGTGCGCAGCCTCTTTCCGGGTGTGGTCTACCAACTCGGCATGTTGTTTGGCGCACCTTCTGTCGGCATCGAGTTTGCCCTGCGCAGGAGCCTCGGCTATCCATGGGCGCTCACAGTTTTTGAACTGTGCACGATCGCCGCATTGTTTGTCATCTGCGGATTCGGACCCGAGCGGCGTGGCCGCGATTTGGTCACTTAGACCGCGAATTTATTTTCGGCTTTCGACGATTGTGCGGAGTTCCGCCGCGATAGCGACCATTCGATCGGCAGTTGCGGAGTCAAGAGCGTCTTCGCCAGAAGTGAGCAGCTCGAAATCGCGAGCAATGTCGGTGCCACGTGCCAGATTGAAAGTGCCGAGCGTTCCGGCAAGCTTGTGGGCAGCATCGTGCGCAGCTTCGCGCTGTGCGGCCGATAGTTCGTTTGCCGCGCATGCAGCGGCTGCGACCGCAAGCAACTCGACACGATTTCGAATCTCCGGCTTAAAGCGCGTCCAAAGCAGGTCAAGGGCTGTTGCAATATCGGGAGCCGCAGCACGATCGGTGCGGGTATTGTGATCGGGCTGCGCGACAGGCTTCATAGTAAGCAATGCGTTCAATTCCAGCCCAACACACCAGCAATCTGATCGGAAAGGGTGAGCGGGTCAAACGGCTTGAAAAGGACAGCTTCAACGCCAAGATCGGCAAAGCGGCGCTGGTCAGAGCTTTGCACCTTGGCGGTGAGCAGCAGGACGGGAATCTTTGAAGTGGCTGGATTCGCGCGCAATTCGCGAAAAGTGGTTGGCCCATCCATGCCCGGCATCATGACGTCGAGGAGGATTGCGTCAGGCTGATGCTCGATGGCACGAGCAAGTCCCTGAGCGCCTGAGCTCGCAGTGAACACATCCCAGCCAGCGACGCTTTCAAGGCTGAGGGCCGCCACTTCGCGGATGTCGTCTTCGTCA
>JADGNO010000105.1 GCA_017883405.1 Occallatibacter sp.
CCGACAGTGTGTTTCAGCGTCATCGGTATAGTCGGGCTGATCTTGATGGGCTTGTGGCTGAACGACAGAAGCCGAAAGGAATTGCTGCTCCTCTTCATCGCTTGTCTGACGTTGAGCTTCATCTACCTGGACTACTTCGGCGCGGCGGCGCTACTCGCTTATCCCGTATCAGCCTACTTTCTAGTCTGGGGTGTTTCGGCGCTGGTCAATAATCTAGCTCGTACGCTCTTTTTCTTTGCCCTCGCTGGCAGGCGGGTCCCGGTGCTGTTTTGGGTACTGGTTATTCTGTCTATGGTTCCGTACACTGCCATACTCGTGGTGCCATTTCTTGCCCCGGCGCAGGCCTTGTGGCTCGATGAGCTTCGTTCCCACCAGATTGAAGCTCTCGCAGACATTGCGCGTGGGTTCGAATCACTGGCGCCCTTTCTTGTTTTTCTGCCGTGGAAGAACCTGACGCGACGAATGAAGCCGCTGGCCGCTCTCTGCATGACGTGGGGTTTTACCATGGCGATTTTCTTTGCCGTTCGCCTCACCGGTACCCGAGTTCCCGGAATTCCCAACCTTGAGGCCCACTGGGGCACGGCCGTGTCGGATGCAGAGGCAATTGTCACTCTATGTGTCCTGATAGCGTTGTTCGCATTGCTTTTTCGCGAACAGCAGCAAACGGCAAATGAGCGGGCAGTTCTGGCAGGCGAGATGCACGCCGCACAGCAGGTGCAGCGCATGCTTGCGCCCGTGATTCTCGATACAGTCCCAGGGGTTCGCGTGGAGGCTGTATTTCGTCCCATTCGCGAGGTGGGCGGCGATTTTTACAGCTGCCGCAAATTGCCGGCAGACCGGCAGCGAATCCTGATTGGAGATGTGAGCGGCAAAGGAGCGGCTGCGGCTATGACGGCCGCCGTCCTGATCGGGGCAGCCCAGAGGCGGGATGAAGAATCACCGGCTGAGCTCCTACGGCATCTCAATCTCGTTATGGTCGATATGCATGTTAGCGGGTTCGCCACCTGTCTGTGCGTCGAGATCTCTGCCGATGGAATACTCACCTTGGCCAATGCCGGCCATCTCGCTCCATACCGCGATGGCAAGGAGATTCCTGTGGAAAGCGGATTGCCGCTCGGTATTTCGCCGGATACCGAATATGGCGAGACGGCCTTGGCGCTCTCAGCCGCCGATACTCTGACGTTCCTCTCTGATGGTGTGGTGGAGGCCCGCAACCATACCGGTGAGCTCTTTGGGTTCGACCGCGCCCAAGCGATCAGCACTCAATCTGCCGATTCGATCGCTCATGCCGCCCAAGACTTTGGCCAGGAAGATGACATCACCGTGCTGACGCTCAAATTCATCCCCGCAGGTGCAGTCCTGACCGTGGTTTGAGAATTTCCCGAAGGCGTTCCGACATTGATTTAGAGATAAGTCATTGAAAATGCTGTGTTAGCTGAATTTCATAATATGAGTGTAAATCACTCACTTTTTATGAATCATTTGTGCTATATTCTCATCAGATAGATTGAGCCGCCGGGACAAGATCCCGCGCAATCATCAAAACATCAGAACTTGGAGGAAAGGAATATGGCAATCACTCGTTGGGATCCATTTCGTGAAGTCGTCGCTTTGCAGAATCGCGTCAATTCTCTCTTCCGCGACCTGAATGACGGAGACAGCCCTCTGAGCACGGCTGGCTTTGTACCCGCCGTCGACGTTTATGAAGACGAGAAGGCAGTTGTTTTGAAGCTGGAAGTGCCGGGTATCGAAGAGAAGGACCTGGACGTGAGTGTTGAGAACCACACCCTCACCGTCAAGGGCGAGCGCAAGATGGAGAAGGAAGAGAAAGAAGAGAACTTCCACCGCATTGAGCGCCGCTATGGCAGCTTCTTCCGTGCCTTCACGCTGCCAACGACGGTCGACACCGAGAATGTGCAGGCGAGCTACAACGCCGGCGTGCTGAAGCTTGAGCTAAAGAAGAAGACGGAAGCGCAGCCCAAACAGATCAAGGTGAACGTGGGCAAAACGCTGGCAGCGTAAGAGCAGCTATCAGCCGTCAGCTTTCAGTCCTCAGCTTTTCATCGCTGGGGCTGACGGTAGTGGCAAGCGCCGGGCCGGTGCAGATGCAGACCGGGCCGGCGTTTTTGCATTTCGAGAGACTTTGTCGAAGAGGCCGATGCGCCCTTTCAAGCGTCAACGGTATCAAACATACAGAGCCGGACTGTAATGCCGGCAAGAAATAGAAGAGCTGGATGCGGAAGCTCAAGAATGCAAATATAAAGCCGATTCGAAATATAGAACGGCTGAGAGCTGAAAGCTGAAAGCCAGGAGCTGATTTCAATGGCCATTCGTTGGGACAAATTCACCGTCAAGTCGCAGCAGGCGATGCAGCAGGCGCAGGCGCGCGCGGCCGAGTTCGGCAATCCCGAATTGCAGCCGGTACATCTTTTGCTTGCGCTGCTTGAGGACCGCGAGGGAGTTATCCCCGCGGTGCTGGAGAAGATTGGTGTGCCCATTGAGCGGCTGGAACATGACCTGCACGCCGTCGAGGAAAAACTGCCTCGGGTGTCGGGTGCGGCCGCGCAACCTGGTCTTAGTCCGGCGCTGAACAAGGCGCTCGACCAGGCTTTCCGAGAGGCCGCGAACTTCAAAGACGAATATGTCTCGACCGAGCACTTGTTGCTGGGCGTATCAAACTTGAAGGGCGATGCGGCCCGCGATGCGCTGAGTGCAGTGGGCGCTACGCACGATGCGATACTGTCGGCGCTGACCGCGGTGCGCGGTTCGCAGCGCGTTACGGATCAAAATCCTGAAGGCAAGTTTCAGGCGCTTGAAGAATACGCGAAAGATCTGACGGAACTTGCACGTCGTGGCAAACTCGATCCGGTGATCGGGCGCGACGAGGAAATTCGCCGCGTGGTGCAGGTGTTGAGCCGCCGCACAAAAAACAATCCTGTGCTGATTGGCGAGCCTGGCGTTGGCAAAACAGCCATCGTCGAGGGTCTTGCGCGCCGCATTGTTTCCGGTGACGTGCCTGAGGGCCTGAAGGACAAGCGCGTGATCTCGCTTGATCTGGGTTCAATGCTGGCCGGAGCAAAATATCGCGGCGAGTTCGAAGACCGCCTGAAAGCTGTGCTGAAAGAAATTGAAGAGTCGAACGGTCAGGTTGTGCTGTTTATCGACGAGCTGCACACGCTGGTAGGCGCGGGCGCGGCTGAAGGCGCAATCGACGCCAGCAACATGTTGAAGCCTGCTCTGGCGCGCGGCGAACTGCGCGCCATTGGGGCGACCACGCTCAATGAGTATCGCAAATACATTGAGAAGGATGCTGCGCTGGAGCGCCGTTTCCAGATTGTTTATGTTGGCGAGCCGAATGTGGAAGACACGATTGCGATTCTGCGTGGATTGAAAGAGCGGTACGAAGCACACCATAACGTACGCATCAAGGACTCGGCTATTGTGGCGGCGGCAACGCTGTCGCATCGCTATATCAGCGACCGCTTTCTGCCGGACAAGGCGATTGACCTGGTGGACGAAGCTGCGGCTTCGCTGGCCATACAGATCGGATCGGTGCCTACGGAGATTGATCAGCTAGAGCGCGAGGCGACGTCGCTCGAAATTGAGCGCGCCGCTCTGAAGCGCGAAACTGATGAGGGCAGCAAAGAGCGTCTGCATGCGGTTGAGCGAGAAGTAGCGCAGCTGCGCGAGCAGATTACAGCGCTGCGTGCGCGCTGGACGCGTGAGCGCGACGCTATCTCGCGCATAAGCGAATTGAAGAAAAGGATCGAAGCATTGCGCTTTGAAGCTGAAGAGCAGACGCGCAAGGGCCAGCTCGATCGCGCCGCGCAGATCCAATATGGTGAACTGCCGAAGCTCGAAACCGAGCTCAAGCAGCTGAACGCCATGCAGGACGGCGCGAAAGACGGTAGTGGTCTTGCGCCCATGTTGAAAGAGGAAGTGGACGAAGAAGATATCGCCACGATCGTAAGCAAGTGGACCGGCATTCCGGTGTCGCGCATGCTTGAAGGCGAAGTGAAGAAGCTCCTCCAGATGGAAGAGCGTTTGCGCGAGCGCGTGGTGGGCCAGGATGAAGCACTGGGTGTAGTGGCGAATGCGATTCGGCGTTCGCGTGCTGGGCTGAGCGATCCAAAGCGGCCGATCGGCTCATTTATCTTTCTTGGACCGACGGGCGTGGGCAAAACCGAAACAGCGCGTGCGCTCGCTGAGTTTCTTTTCGATGATGAGCAGTCGATGGTGCGCATCGACATGAGCGAGTACATGGAGAAGCACGCCGTGGCGCGGCTGATTGGCGCGCCTCCGGGATACGTGGGTTACGACGAAGGCGGCCAGTTGACTGAGGCTGTGCGTCGCCGTCCTTATGCTGTAATCCTTTTCGACGAAATTGAGAAGGCGCACCCGGACGTGTTCAACGTACTGCTGCAGGTGATGGATGACGGCCGGTTGACGGATGCGAAAGGGCGCACGGTGGACTTCAAGAACACGGTGCTTATTATGACATCGAACCTGGGTGCGGCCATGCTGCACGGAGATGCGCTCAAGACAGAACACGACTATGACATGGCGCGTGAATCGGTCATGCGGGTTCTGCGCGAGCATTTCCGCCCTGAGTTTTTGAACCGCGTGGACGATATCGTGATCTTCAAGCCGCTCGGTAATTCACAGCTGAGCCAGATTTTGGAATTGCGTCTCAACGAACTGCGCAAGTTGCTTGAGGACCGGGCAATTTCGCTGGAGTTGACTGAGCCGGCACGGCAACTGATATTGGCGGCTGGCTCTGATCCTGCATACGGCGCACGTCCGCTGAAACGTTCGCTACAGCGCATGATTCAGGATCCGCTGGCAATGAAGATTTTGGACGGCGAGGTTCTGCACGGCGCGCACGTTCGCATCGACGTTGACCGCAACTCGAACCATCTTGTCTTTGAACCGATGGGACGCGAAGCAATGGCTTAAAGGCAGTTGACGAGTTTACGAGTTGGCCATGCAGCCTTTTGGATGCATGGCCTTTTCCTTGCACCAGGACCACGGCCGCTTAGTAGTAACCAAGATGCCGGGTGCACCAAGTCCGGATTTTCGGACCTGGGATAACCCTGCTCCCAACTAATGTAGAAACCTCTTGCGCAACGCGCATTCTCAACGCTACTCTTTCCGCGAGAGGTCAGTTATGCATCGCTTCCCTAAATCTTTTGGCGTCGTCTTGTTTGTGCTGGCGGCAGGCATCAGCCTTCACGCGCAGGACTGGGCCAAGGCACGTCTTGAAGCGTCTCCGCGGCATCGCGAATACGTGGCAATCAAACATGACAATCGCACCGTTCAAACTCTGGTGGTCTATCCAGAGGTGAGCGCCAAGGCGCCGGTGGTGATTCTGATTCACGAAATTTTTGGCCTGAGTGACTGGGCCAAGGAGATGGCCGACGAGTTGGCCGGCGAAGGATTCATTGTGATCGCACCCGATCTCATCTCCGGTTCGGGACCGAAGGGTGGCGGATCGGACGAGCTTACCAGCCAGGACGATCGCGTGAAAGCCGTGTCGGCTCTCGATGCGGCGCAGGTTACAGCGGACCTGGACGCAGTTGCTGACTACGGCAAGCACCTGCCTGCCGCCAACGGGACGCTTGCGGTGGTGGGCTTCTGCTGGGGCGGAGGCAAGTCATTCGCGTTTGCCGCGCATCGGCATGATCTGGCTGCGGCCTTCGTTTTTTATGGACCAGGGCCGGCGGACGTTTCCAGCGTTACCGCTCCGGTGTACGGCTTTTACGCGGGCAATGATGCGCGCATTGGCGCGACGGTTCCAGGGACGGTTGAAGCGATGAAGGCGGCGGGAAAGACCTTCGAGCCGGTAACGTACGACGGCGCGGGACATGGATTTATGCGCGCGGGCGAGGACCCGACCAATACGGTGCCGGGAAACAAGACCGCTCGCGAACAAGGTTATGCGCGACTGTTGAAGTTATTGAAGGGATTGAAAGGCAGCTCAACCATCATGCCCTCACGGCCTCGCGGCGAGCTGGCGCATAAAGCGGCTGAGCCGGCGGTGTTGTGTCACGAAGCTTCTTAGTTGAAGGTTGGGATTTGGAGCGTTTGCATTTGTGGTATCCCACCCATCTTGCGATGAAACTACAAGATGGATGGGCACCCGATCAGGGTGGGACGTCCGGTAATGAATGAGGACGGGATCGTCTGCTTATTGACGCAAATCTACAAGTGTCGCTCCCTGGCCGCCTTCGTGTTGCGGTGCCTCTTCGATTCCCGCTACGTGCGGATGGCTCTTGAGAAACTCGCGTACGCCGCGGCGCAGAATGCCGGCTCCGTGACCGTGAATGATGCGGACGCGCGGCAGGCCGGCGAGAAATGCGCGATCGAGATATTTCTCAAGTTCGTCGCGCGCTTCGTCGACTGTGCGACCGATCAGGTTGATCTCCATGCGCATGTCGTCGGTGCTGTCGCTCATGACTGAGACATGAACGCCCTTCTGCCTGCGCACCGCGGCGAGGGGATTATCCTTCCCTTTTCCGGAATCTACGCCAGAGGGCTGCGGCTCGCAGAGTTCGTCGCGTTTGACGCGCATTTTGATGGGGCCGAGCGCAACTTCGAAAAGATCCTTCTCGATTTCGCGCTGTACAATCGCGACCTTATTCATTGACTTGATGCGCACCTGATCGCCGATAGCAATGTGCCGCAACACGTGCGGTTCGGCGTTCGCATCACCCTGGTCGGCGCCGGTGCGGTGGGCGACTACGGTTTGGTTGAAGCTCTCCTGGAATTCGCGACGCAAGCGCAAAATGCGCCGCTCAGCTTCTTTCGACAGCTTCTGTTGTGATGCGCGGTCTTCGATAGCGCGCACGGTTTCGCGCATTTGGAACTCGAAGTCCTTCATCAACGAGGCCAGCTTGGTTTCAAGCTCGCGGGTGCGGTTGCGCAATTCAACGTCGCCTTCGCGAGCCAGCTTCGCCCGTTCCTGGTTCAGTGCATATTGTTCTGTTCGCGCGGCTTTGCG
>JADGNO010000106.1 GCA_017883405.1 Occallatibacter sp.
ATCATGCTCGACGAAGTCGACAAGCTGGGCCGCGACTTCCGTGGCGATCCGGCTTCGGCTCTGCTTGAGACGCTTGATCCGGAGCAGAACAACGCATTCCGCGATAACTATCTCGACGTGCCGTTCGATCTGTCGAAGGTGCTGTTTATTTGCACGGCAAACATGCTCGACACCGTGCCGCCACCGATGCAGGATCGTATGGAAATCATCCCGCTGCAGGGCTACAGCGAAGAGGAGAAGCTGCACATCGCCAACCGCTACCTGATTCCGCGCCAGATCAAGGCCAACGGCATCACGACGGAGCAGATCGAGTTCCCTGAAGAGGCGGTGCGCAACATCATCCGCCACTACACGCGCGAGGCCGGCGTCCGCAAGCTGGAACAGACCATCGGAACAGTGTGCCGCAAGCAGGCACGGCGCGTTGTCGAAGGGCATGCTGAAAAACTCGTCGTCGATCGCGAGGTCATTCGCGAATTTCTCGGCGGCATTCAGGTGCGCGTCGAAACTGAAGTAGCAGAGCGCGTCAAGCGTCCCGGCGTTGCCGTGGGACTGGCCTGGACACCGGCCGGCGGCGACATCCTGTTCATCGAAGCTAACAAGATGAAGGGCAAGGGCAGCTTTACGATGACCGGACAGATCGGTGAAGTCATGCAGGAATCCATGCAGGCTGCGCTTACCTGGGTGCGCTCCAACTCACCGGCCCTTGGCCTGTCGGAGGACTTTAACAAGGAGCTCGACCTGCACATTCACGTGCCGGCGGGTGCCATACCGAAAGACGGTCCTTCAGCCGGTGTCACCATGGCAACGGTGCTTGCATCGCTGCTGACCGATACACCGGTGCGCCCGCTGACGGCCATGACCGGCGAGATTACACTCAGCGGCAATGTACTGCCAGTTGGTGGAATCAAGGAGAAGTTCCTCGCCGCGCGCCGGGCAGGCATCAAGACCATCATTCTGCCGGCGGAGAATCGTCAGAACGTTGAAGAGGATCTGACGCCGGAGATGATGGAGGGGGTGAGCGTGCACTACGCCAGCCGCATTGAAGACGTGCTGGACGTGGCCCTGCCGCTGTTGGAGCCCGGACTGCACGCCCGCCAGGAAGCTCGCGAGCTGGCAGCCAACCAGGTCGCATAAGTCCACAACACAGGAACAAATGCCCTCGCGAAAGTGAGGGCATTTCTTTTTGAGGGATAAAGACAATGACCTGGGATTGCTGTGCCATCAAAGCCAACGTTGGCCATGGAGCGGCTGGTCCAGGCCATAGACGCATCGAAGCAAGAGCAGACACTTCAATACTGGAGAACTGCAAACATCGCATTGGCGATAAGTATGTATTTCAAAAGGGGCTCCTCTTCATGAACATGACGAATCAAACACGCGTAAGTCCAGCAATCACACCGTTACGACGTTTCGGCTCAGGAAGCTACTTGTTCTCGTTTGCACCAGCGCTTTTATTCTTCGCATTCGTCTGGCCGTTCAGCGGAAGCAAAGATGTACAGATGATGGCAGGACAATCGAATCCCGCAGCGCGTGGCACAATCCACTTGCATGTGGGCGACAACGGGAATACCGAGTTAGATCTGAAGGCGGATTCCCTGGCCTCACCCAGCGCACTAACACCATCGAAGAACGCGTACGTCGTGTGGATCCAGTCGCCAGACGAAGCGCCTCAAAATCACGGACAGATTACCATCGACAAGAACCAGAAAGCAGAATTGAAGACCGTGACTCCCTACAAGCGTTTTAGAGTTTTCATTACCGCCGAAGACCAGCCGCAGATGCAGGCTCCCGAAGGACCCACAGTGCTCTCCGCCGATGTAGCAGAAGGCAAGTAGTGGATGCAATCCCAGCGCTTCCCATTCAGCGAGCAGTAATCCTCAAAATGTAAACCGAGTAAGAATTCCTGCTGCCGCATCTTCCTCGCGGCATTATCGTGAGTGAGATGGGGCACCAGGTCCCTCATCCCAGCTCGATTGAACTAGCAACAAATAGCTAATGAGCCAACGATTAGCCGTGAAACGCTGAATGCCGCCCTCCCGCGTCTAACCCGCAGGCGGTATTCTCAATCCATCTATGCGTGTACGAGTTCTTCCGTTTGGCATATTGAAAGACTGGCTCGGCGCTTCGGCAACCACTTTGGAATTGCCGGAAGGCGCCTCTGTCGGCGACCTGCTCGACCGTGTAGGTGAGTTGCAGAACTCCGCCCCCGCGTTGCGCGGCATTGCCGTCAGCGTGAACGCGGAGTACGCCACCGCCGCCCACCTGCTCAGCGACGGCGACGAAGTCGGCCTGCTGCCACCCGTCTCCGGCGGAACTAATTCTGTCGCCCATGATGAGGCCCCGCCAATCGTAGTCGTCCTGACTCGCGAGGTTATTCCGACTGAAAAGCTGGCAGCAGCGGCGAGGCGCGGAGAGGACGGCGCTGTCGTCGTCTTCGACGGTATTGTGCGCAATAATACGCACGGCCGCCGCACGCTCCACCTCGACTACGAAGCCTACGAAGAGATGGCGCTGAAGCAGATGAACGAGCTGGCCGAGCAGGCCCTTTCGAAGTTCGCAGTGCGGCATGCTACCCTCGTTCATCGCCTTGGCCATCTTGAAATCGGCGAGAGCAGCGTGCTGGTCATCGTCGCCTCAGCGCATCGCGGAGCAGCTTTTGATGCCTGCCGTTGGATCATCGACACACTCAAGCAGACCGTCCCCATCTGGAAGAAGGAGACTTTCGTCGACGGAGCAGTGTGGGCGCCCGGCGAGCCGTTCCCTGCCGAGCTGAGTGTTGCGCCGGAGGCCACGCGTGACACGTAGCCTGCGCGCTATTCTCGCTGCTCTGACCGTCGCATCTGCCTGCGCGCACTACCTCCCGGCGCAGGACACAACGTTGCACGTCGACGTAAAGCTCGTCAGCGTATTCGCCAACGTGACGGACCAGAACGGCGCCATCGTGGGCAGTCTCACCAAGGACGACTTCGCCCTGACGGAAGATGGCCGCCCGCAACAGATCTCCGTCTTCGAAAAACAATCGGAACTGCCGCTCAATCTCACCCTCGCCATTGACACTTCGGGCAGCGTGCAGAAAGACCTCACCGCAGAAGCCGCGGCGGCGCGACGTTTCGCGCACGCACTTGTCCGGCCGCAGGATCAGATGAGCGTAATGCAATTCGCCACAGAAGTTCGCGCGCTCACTATGTTCACGAACAAGCTTTCGCTCATTGATCGTGGCCTGAACCAGTTGCGCGGCGGCTGGGCCACCGCTCTCTACGACGCCATCGATCAGGGGTCCGAACTGCTCGGAGCCAAAGACGGCCGCAAAGTCCTGGTGGTTATCTCCGATGGCGACGACACCGCCAAGAATAAGACGTACGCTGACGCGCTTGAACAGGCCCTTCGCAATGAGGTGATGATTTACAGCCTCATCGACGTGCCCATTGAAGCCAGCGCAGGCCGCAGCACCGGCGGCGAACATGCGCTCATCACACTGGCGGAGCAAACCGGCGGAAAATATTTTTATGTGAACGAGGGCGGCCTCGACAAAGCATTCGCGAAAGTAAGCGACGACCTGCGCACCCAATACCTGATCGGCTACTATCCACGCAATCAGGAGCCGGGCCGCACCTTCCACCGCATCCGCGTCACTGTTCCCCGCGCCGCCTCGCAGGCCTATACCGTCCACCACAAAACGGGCTACTACTCTGACTCAAATTCCGCATCATCTAACTAGTCTTCGTAAATGCGTTACCCTTGTCGGCATGACCTTTCTGCCGTCAAAAGTTGCGTCAATTCTGTGCATGTTCGCCGTCTTCACCGCGGGCGCGCTGCCCGGATTCGCCAAATCCAACCATGGAAAGATTCGCGTCCTCATTGTTGACGGGTTCAGCAATCATGACTGGCAGCAGACCACGCAGCTGCTTCGCGGCATCCTCGACGGCGCGGGAAAGTTCGAGGTCGACGTCAGCACCGCCCCGCAGGATTCCGACTCACCCGAGTGGGCCGCATGGCGTCCCAAATTCTCAAACTACGACGTCGTCATCCAGACTTGCAATGAAAACGCCAACAACGGACTGCTCTTGAACCTGAAGAAGAAGCCCGACTGGCCCGAAGCCGTCAAGCACGACTTCGCCGAATACGTCCGCAAAGGCGGCGCCGTTTACATCTATCACGCCGCAGAAAATGCGTTCGTCGGCTGGAAGGAATATGAGCAGATGGTCGGCCTCAGTTGGCGCGATGCCGATTATGGTACTGCCATCCGCATTGACGACGCAGGAAAGCTGGTGCGCATTCCGCCCAACGACGGCCGCGCCACCAACCACGGCAAGCGACAGGACGTGTTGGTGACGCGGCTCGGCAATGACCCCATTCACGCCGGCTTGCCCCGCGCATGGATGTCGCCTGAAATGGAGGTCTACTACTACGCGCGTGGCCCGGCACAGAACGTCAATGCCCTGACCTACGCTCGCGATACCGATCCCAAGCTCGGCCTGCTGTGGCCGGTGGAGTGGACGACTACCTATGGCAAGGGTCGCGTGTACATTTCCACCTACGGCCATGTCTGGACCGGCGATGTCGACCCTCCCGGCATGCGCTGCGCCGCTGTCCAAACTATTATTCCCCGCGCGCTTGAGTGGCTCGCCCGCCGCCCGGTCAGTTTTCCAGTTCCCACGGACTTTCCGGGCACGACGGCCGTCTCGGTTCGCGCCGCCGCAAAATGATTGTGAACGGCGAGGGCCGCAGTCATGGTGATTTGCATCTAAAATTGCATCATGACCTCACCTTTGTCCTCGCGCCGCCGTACCAAGGTGCCCCCGCCTGGCGAAACAGGCCAGGAGGCTCTCTATCTCCGTTCGCTCAGCGACCGGCAGGTCACCGTCCACATCAAGCTCCGCGACGGCGAAACCGTGCACGGCTGGATCGAGTATTTTGACGACTCCATGCTGCGCCTTACCCGCCAAGGACATCCCAATCTCTTCATCTACAAACATCAGATCCGGAGCATTAGCGAAGCGGGCAAGCGCCGCCAGGCGCGCACGGGATCCGCAAGCGAGGAAGCCTAAGTGAGTTCTGAAAGCGCGTCGAACACAGGTTCCATCCAGGCAGCACAATCAAATCTCACCTGGGTTCCCAAAGCCTCAGAGATCGCGATCGAAGGCGGAAAACGCCTTCGCGAATTTCTTGCTCAGGGAGTGGAAACCGAATACAAGGGCGACGTTGACCTGGTTACCATTGCCGACCGCACCGTCGAAAAGCTCATCCGCACCCGCCTTGGCGAAATCTTTCCCGAGCACGGCGTCTACGGCGAAGAAGGGACCCGCGACCGCATGGAAGGCGAGTTCCGCTGGTATGTAGATCCACTCGACGGCACCACCAACTTTGCCCACGGATTTCCTCATTTCTGCGTATCGATGGGCCTCGAGCAGCGCCCCGCTCATCTCAAGCCGGAAGAGGACGGCACGCTCGTGGCCGGCGTTGTTTACGATCCAATGCGCGATGAGATATTCACCGCCGAACGCGGAAAGGGCGCGCACTTCAACGGCCGCCCCATTCACGTTTCCGCGATTCCTGAACTTGCAGAGACCCTGTTGGCCACGGGCTTTCCAAGTCGCAAGCGACACAACAGCCCTAACGTGCATTTTTATCAGGAATTCACTTTGCGCTCGCATGGCGTGCGCCGCGCCGGCTCCGCGGCACTCGATCTGGCTTATGTGGCCGCTGGGCGCCTGGACGCATTTTGGGAGTTCAACCTGAATCCGTGGGACACCGCCGCCGGAATTCTGCTGGTGGAAGAAGCGGGCGGCAGCGTTACCGATTTCTCCGGCAATCCCTACCGGCTCGACAGCCGCGAAATCCTCGCCTCCAACGGCAGAATCCAGAAAGAACTGGTTGCGCTGTTCGAAGACCTGTTCGCCGGCCGCAATCTTGCGCCGATCCCAACTCCGCAGGAAGCCGCCGCCGCGCGCCGCAAGGCGCGTTCAAGTTGACGAATTTACAAGTTGCCAAGGATCAGAAACGGCAAGCTTGTGAACGCGTCAACTGGTGAACTGCAATACTCGTCAACTTGCAAACTGCTTTATTTCCCGCATCGCAAAACTCCGCCTTATCGAATAGCAGTCATCCTTCGGGGTCGTATGCTACTATCAGCGTCGAGGAATCAGTTCCCCGGAGAATAAGACAGATGGCTTACGTCATTGCAGAACCCTGTATCGGCACTAAGGACTCCGCCTGTGTAGACGCGTGTCCGGTCGATTGCATTCACCCCAAGAAGGACGAAGACGGCTTCGAAGCCACCGATCAGCTGTTCATTGATCCGGTCGAGTGCATCGACTGCGGCGCCTGCGTTCCTGCTTGCCCGGTATCGGCGATTTTTGCGCTCGACGACCTTCCGGAGAAGTGGGCTCACTTCGCCGAAAAGAACTCGACGCACTTCGGACGTTAGTCGCAGCCAGTTGCTGACCATCTGACAGGGTTGGCCACCGGGTCGCCCCGCCTCATGAAAATCGAACACCAGCGCGCACTCTGCCTCAGGCAGGTTGCGCGTTTGTGTTTTTACGCTTTGCGGGACGATGGCGCGATCTAAGCGAGAAGTTTTGTATGGAAGGCTCCAGAAGGGCCATACGAGACAAGCCCCGGAAGCAGTCCGGCGAAGCCTGACGAATCCCGGGAGCAGACACAAAACCACTCGCAGCCCCCTAGGGGCGACCGAAACTTGGTAACTATGTCAGAAAAGAAGTAGTGAAACCTACTGAACGGTTTCGGTCGGTTGAACCCTTTCCAAAACTTCTGCAGCCTCGGACGCGCTGTTCTCTGCATCCGTGCGCGGACGGAGAGCGAACTGGCCTTTGCCGATTTCGACAAATTCAATTTTGTCGCCGGTCTTCAAACCAAGCTGCTTCCGAATGTCAGTGGGGAGGGTAATTCGTCCGTTGAAGGTGACCATTGCTGAGGGCATTTGGAACCTCTGAGTCTAATTTTATCCGAGGATCGATTTCAAAACTGTGGAAAGTCTCGCACTGTGACGATGTAAGCCACATCACATCATCAACATAAAAATTCCTTCAAAATTACTTGCTGCAGTTTTCGGCGATTAGGCCGCTTCCCACCCTGTTTCTCTCATCACCTGGCTGCAAGTCGTTGCTGGCACAGCATTTTTCAGCGGTATCCTCCTGTTCTACCGGATCAGTAGTGCGAAGATAGTAATCGCATGAGTGTGCTCACTTCAGAAGCGGTGGTCCTGCGTACCTGGCCGCTGCGCGAATCCGACCTGATTGTGAGCTTTTTCACGCGCGACTACGGGCGATTGAAAGGCGTGGCGAAAGCCGCACTTAAAAGCCGCAAACGCTTTGGCGGCGCGCTCGAGCCCATGACCATGGCGCGCGCCTGGTTTGCTGAGCGGCCCCGCCAAGAGCTTGTGCGGCTCGATCAGCTTGAAATCGTGCGCTCGCCGCTTTCCGCTCCCGTGGACCAGGTGCGTCTGGCCGTGCTCAGCTTTTTTGCCGAACTCATTGACGAGGCGCTGCCCGAACACGATCCGCAGGAAACCGTCTTCCGCCTCATCGTCTCGGTGCTGGAACAAACGAATCCAGCCCAGACAAGCGCTGCTCAGTCCATCGCCAACACAGAGGTTAGCGCCGAAATTGGCAAGCCGTGGATGGCGCTCAGCTACTTCTCGCTGTGGATGACGCGCCTGATGGGCCTGCTGCCCGACGTCTCCCGCTGCACCGCTTGCGGCGAGCCACTACGGCCGACAGAGATTTCATTCAGCAGCTACAGCGACGGACTGTTCTGCGCCGTGCATCGCGGGTCAAACTCAAATATGTTGTCCGCCGATTCATGGCAGCTGGCCCAGCGCATGTTGCGCGCGCCCGTCTCAGCCTTCGCAGCCGAGCCTTGGCCACGCCGCCGCGCCCAGGACCTGCGCCGCTTCGCCGTGCAATCCCTGGAACGCCACCTGGAACGCAAACTCAGGACAGCTGAAGCGCTGAATCGCTTGGGCGGGTGAGAGCTGATTCAAATTGCCAGGAGCTTTGTTCTGATGCACGCGGAGCTTTCTAAGAGTGTTTTTTTTGAAAGAAACAGGCACTTGTGCTGACTTAACGAAACTGGCCCTCGTCGACCAGCCGCCGCACGACCAGTTCTGCCCCGAAGCGATTGAGGTGCTCATTGTCGTTCATCAATGGGATTCGATTCGAAAAATCCGCATATTGCAAGCAGGAACCATTTGAGCAAAGCGTGTTGTAGAGCGAGACAAATTCAAAGTGCCATTTATCGGCAACCAGACTCTTCAGACGCCCTTCCAATTCCGCTTGCTGTGCCAGCATGTGCCTGCCTGGCAAATCGGGCCTGTTCCACGCAATCGAATAAGCGACCAGGCGGGCAAGTGGAGCGTCGTACTCGGGCACGCCGCCGATCACGATCACGCGAACATGGTGCTCTGTCGCCCAATGCAGCGTGTCATCGAGCGCATTGAGAAGACTCTCCGTCCAACTGGATTCAAGAATCAATGCATCCACCGGGTGGGCCGGCAGATAAGTGTCGAAAACGTAATCCATTGCCTTTTCACACAAGCTATATGCAGGATGGCCGAAGTGTGTTGCCGCGCAGGAAGTCACATTCACCTGCATCACATTCGCGCGCGGCAGCAGTTCTTGCAAAGCTGGCCAGATCGCCGCGGCATGGCTGTCTCCAATCAGAATGTAGTTCTTAACATCTGGCCTTTGTTGGAGACAATAGTTGAAATTGAAACTCATCGCGCCCGTGGTTGCGTCCAAGAAACACGTTCCGAGTCTTTGGGCCGTTTCATCCTTCTTCAGTTCCTCCTGCCCGGTGTACGACGCTGCGCGCAGAGTGTCCGCTGAAAATCGGTGCCTGAAGCCTCCAGAGCCGATAGTCAGGCTTGAAAACACCAACAATATCGCTGCGATAGCGGCGGCGCATGCGAACAGACGACGCTGCGGTAGCAACGTCTTAAGGCGTCCCTTTCTGAAAGGCACCTCAACGAATTTCCAAGACAGGTACGCAAGGACAAAAGACACGGTCAACTCAATTATGTGATCGAATCGATCCGGTGGAAACCTGCCTCGAAAGTGCCGCTCGAACCAGGAACTGAGATCAACGATGCCCATCCTGTACACCATGATGACCGGCCAGTGCCACAGGTAAAGCGAATAGGAGATAAGCCCAATTGCGACCAGCGGGCGACTGGCTAGGACCGTATAAACAAGCGACCTACCCGAGATCCCCGCGCCGATGATCAGCGCCGAACCTAAACATGGCAAGAGCGCACTCAGGCCTGGGAATCGCGTATTCGATGTATAGGCAAGCGTCGAGTAGAGAATCATGGTCAGGCCCGCCAGCGCAACCAGATTCCTAAGCCAGGAAGACCGCAACGCTGGAAGGACGCCCAACGCAACAAGAGTACCTACAAGCAATTCCCACGCGCGCGTGTAGGGCATGTAGAACGCGGTATCGGGATTGCGTGCGACAACGATGGCGCTCGAAATCAACGAGACAATCGAAAGCACCGATACGGAAGCAAGCATATGCTTCGGAAAGATCTTCCGCACCAGCACAAGAAAGAGTGGAAAGAGAATGTAGAACTGCTCCTCAACCGCTAAAGACCATGTGTGCAGCAGAGGATTTGAATTGCGACGATCGAAGTACCCCGATTGCATCCAGAGATAGAAATTGGATCCTGAGAACGTGGTTGCCAGTTGTGTCTTCGCAAAACTGACCATCTCTAGGGGCAGGAAGAAAACAAAAGTGAACATACTGATAGCCAGAAGCAACGCAAACAGCGCGGGAAAAATACGCCGTATCCTTCGCTCGTAAAAACCGGCAATCGAAAATTTCGATAAAGCAATCTCGGAGAAAATGATCGAACTGATCAGATATCCGGATATGACGAAGAAGACATCGACGCCGACATATCCGCCAGTCATATGCAGTATTCCGACGTGGAAGGCCATTACCGCGCAGACTGCCACCGCGCGAAGGCCATCGATATCCGGGCGATAGGTCGATTTTTCTCCGCCGCCAATGGAAGAATGCGAACTAGCGGAAATAGATCCCCCCTTGCGGCAATTTCGCCTGCGGTTTAGATGATTGGAATGCTTCTTCGAGCATTGTCAACGGCAGTCAAAGGTTTGGCAATAACCAACTAGCCTACCGTTTAAAACCTACTCTTCGGCTTGCTATTTACATTCAGCACCACGGCAGCGCGGATAAGTTCCTTCAACGCCGTCTCATCGATCTTCTCGCCTTCGTGAATATCAATAGCCCGCCTCACATTTCCTTCAAGGCTGGAATTGAACAGGCCTGAACGGTCCTTCAAGGCAGCTCCCTTGGCAAACGTCAACTTGACGGCGTTCTTGTAAGTCTCTCCCGTGCAAACGATCCCGTCGCGCGACCACACAGGAACTCCCGGCGATGTTGCTTTAGCCCACTTCCACTCTTCCACAATTTCCGGGTCCGCTTTGAAAATGAGCCCACGCAAATGCGCCAGCATCTTTCCCCGCCAGTCCCCAAGTTCGTTGATCTTCGCGTCGATCGATGCAGATGCTGATGCAATGGCAGATTCCACTGAAACGGTCCTTTTCATTTTCAGCTCCAAGAGGTGTGAATATTCATTCATCTGTTCTCTACACCGAATTGAGCTGCGTACTCGGCTTTCAATCGTTGCCAGCCACCAAATTTCACGGCGTCGCCACCGACGAGGCGCCCGATCGGCTCACCTGCAAGCAGCCGATCAAGAATATCGAAGCAGATGTGCCAGCCCGCGGCGCCCCACGAAATATAACGGCGATCGATGCTGTGCCAGAGTGTGAGGCGCGTGCCACTGCCGAGCGGTTCCAATTCCCATCGGATATCGTGGAACTCCAGTACCTTGGGAGCGTCAGCGCGCCTCACTTTGGTTTCGGAAACATTCCCGGTTCCCGCCCATGTCAGCTTCACCGCCGCTCCAACCGCGCCCAGATTGCGGTCGGCATCAAACGGCGCCCATTCGCGCAGTTGCGTGGGATCGGTGAGCGCCTCCCACACCATTGCCGGCGCATGACGGAGCTCTCGAACCAGAACGAGCGTCCAGTTGTCTCCGTCTTTTAGCACCCGCGCCCCACTTGCGGAACCCGGCGCGTATTGCTCACGAGCGGTCATCGACTTTTCTCCCATCGCATGTGTACGTCAACCCTGCCACTTCATCAGCTGCGTCACTTGAATCAGATTGCCACGGGTGTCGTTCAGCATGGCAATCTTGGACCCAGTAACGTCCGTTGGCGGCATGGTAAAGTCGGCGCCTAGTGCTTTCATGCGCTCGTAATCCGCCTGTAGATCTTCTGTGAAAAACATGGCCGCCGGCTGATTCTGCTGAAACAGTGCCTGCTGATAGGTCTCGGCCGCGGGATTGTTGATAAGCGCCAGCTGCAGCTCAGTGCCATCTGGATCTTCTGCAGACGCTACAGTGAGCCAGCGATACGGCCCCTGGCTGAAATCGGCTTTCTTTTGAAAGCCCAGCACTTCGGTATAAAAGCGCAGAGCCTCCTCCTGGTCGTCTACGTGCACAGCGGTGATTTTGATTCTCATTTCTTTCCTCGCTTGGTAATTTTCGCGGACGCTGCCGCCCTACTACTCTTTCGCTTGCGATCGTGCAGTTGAACATTGGTTCGCGCAGATTGCTCCATTCGGTCAAGATGGCGCTCGAGAGCGTCCACATGGGCCGACCAGAACCGGCGAAATGGCTCGAGCCACTGATCCAGTTCCTGAAGCGGCTCCGGTCTCAGTCGGTAAAGACGTCGCTGCGCATCCACGGTCGATTCAACAAAGCCGGCCTCGCGTAGCACGCGCAGATGCTTTGAAACGGTTGGCTGCGACATGCGAAGCTCGCGCTCGATCTCTCCGACCGACTGTTCTGATGCGATTAGCAGGCTCAGAATCGCGCGGCGATTCGGTTCGGCAATAATCTCGAATACATTTTCCACTCACTTTGTATACTTTAATTCGTATATACGCGTCAAGGCATATTATCAAATAATCTCACCACGATCCTGGCCTTCAGCTGAAAGCTGAAAGCTGATAGCTGCCTCCCATTCCAACTGCTAAAATTAACCTTCAGTCCCTTCGAAAGAGAGTCCCGTGCCAACTGCAACTAAATCAACGGCCAAAGCCGCCGACAACACTAAAGCGGCGCCGCTCACCTTTCAGGAATTGCTGTTCCGCCTCCAGGGCTTTTGGGCGGCGCGCGGATGCGTGCTGCAGCAGCCTTATGATGTTGAAGTCGGGGCCGGCACCATGGCTCCGGAAACGTTTCTGCGCGTGCTCGGCCCCAAGCCTTATCGCGTGGGTTACGCGCAGCCATCACGCCGACCGGCCGACGGCCGATATGGCGAAAATCCGAACCGTCTGTTCAAGCACACGCAGTTTCAGCTCATCCTCAAGCCGCCGCCGGTCAACGTGCAGGAGCTCTACCTTGAGTCCCTTGAGTCCATCGGCATCGACCTGGGCCAGCACGACCTCAAGTTCGAAGAAGACAACTGGGAGTGGCCTGCCGGAGGCGCGTGGGGTGTTGGCTGGCAGGTAATGCTCGACGGCCTCGAGATCACGCAGTTCACATATTTCCAGCAGTGCGGCGGTCTCGACCTTGACCCCATCTGCGCCGAGCTTACCTACGGCCTTGAACGCATTGCCGCGTTCCTGCAGGATGTGGACTCGATCTATGACATTATTTGGGCCATCGATCCCGATACCGGAGCACCGGTCACCTATGGCGATGTTCGCCTGCAGGAAGAGTTGCAGTTCTCGGTGTACAATTTCGAATTCGCTGACGTGCCCAAGCTTTGGGAGCACTTCAACATGTACGAAGCAGAAGCGCAAGCGCTGCTGACCCAGGCCGGCGAACTACTCAAGAACGAAGAATCAACCGCTACCGAGAAACGCCGCTTCCCGCTGTTGGCAACCTATGAACTCGCGCTCAAATGCTCGCACCTGTTTAACCTGCTCGACGCGCGCGGAGCCATCAGCGTAACTGAACGCGTAGGCGTCATTGGCCGCATCCGCAACCTGGTTGTAGGAGTAGCCAAAGCCTACGCCCTGCAGCAAGCCGCTTAGCGCATTTTTCTGGTCACTGTTCACTGACCACTGAACACTGGAAATAAACATGTCAGATTTTCTACTCGAAATCGGCCTTGAAGAAGTACCCGCCCGCATGATCGCCTCTGCTGAGGCTGAACTGGGCCGTCGCGTCAACGACCTACTTACCCGCGAGCGCCTGCTTGGCCCCGCCGCCGGCGTCACCACATACTCCACGCCACGCCGCCTCGCTGTCCTGGTTCACGATGTACTCGCAACCCAGGCGGATACAGAAGAAAAGCTCACCGGCCCCTCGTGGAAGGTCGCCTTCAAAGACGACGCGCCTACCGCCGCAGCCGAGGCTTTCGCAAAAAAAGCCGGCGTTGCTGTCAGTGCTCTTGAAAAAGTCACCACACCCAAGGGCGAGTACGTGGGCACCACCTTTACGCGCAATGGCCGCGCCGCTACGGAACTGCTGGCCACCGAGTTGCCTAAAGAAGTGCTCGGCATCTACTGGGCCAAAAACATGTACTGGCGCGCCGGCAAGCCGGAGCGTTTTGTGCGCCCTGTGCGTTGGCTCGTTGCCATGCTCGATGCCAAAGTTATCGATCTTGAAATCGCTGGTATTGCCGCCGGCAATACCAGCCGCGGCCACCGCATCCTGCATGCGGACCATCCCGTGGTTCTACCTTTGGCGAAGAGCTATGCGGAAACATTACGCAGCGCCAAAGTCGTTGTAGACGTCGCTGAGCGGCGCCAGTCCATTCGCAAGGCACTTGATGCGGCCACTCGCACCGTCCCTGGCGCACGCTGGCGCGAAGATGAGGCCCTTGTAGAAACAGTTGTTCATCTTACCGAGTGGCCCACAATCATTCTCGGCGAGTTTGAAGCTGAATACCTTGCGCTGCCTGAAGAAGTGCTCGTCACCGTCATGCGCGATCACCAGAAGTACTTCGCCGTTGAAGGCGCGGACGGCAAACTGGCCCCGCACTTCCTTGCCGTGCTCAACACACAAGTAGACGACGCCGGTCGCGACATCATTCGCCACGGCAACGCGCGTGTGCTCCGTGCCCGCTTCAAAGATGCGCGCTTCTTTTGGGACTTCGATCAGAAGACGCCGCTTGCCGAACGCGTTGATAGCCTCAAGGCTGTCACCTTCCAGAAAGAGTTGGGCAGCTATCACTGGAAGACCGAAGGAAATCTCCGCGTGACTCAGAATCTCGAAGCCAAGCTTTTGAGCGATTACGGTGTCCGCTTCGACCCTTATCGTCTGAAGACTGCCGTCCGCCTGGCCAAGACAGATCTCACAACAGAGCTCGTAAAAGAATTCACTGAGCTGCAGGGCATCATCGGCGGCCTCTACGCGCGCACCCAGGGGCTCGGCGAAGTTGTTGCGCAGGCCATCTACGACCAGTACAAGCCGGCATCGACAGACGACGCAATTCCCTCAACGATCGAAGGCCGTGTGCTCGGTCTCGCCGATCGCATTCAGACCATCACCGCTATGTTCAGCATTGGCAACGCGCCTACAGGATCAAAGGATCCATTCGCGCTTCGTCGCGCCGCCAACGCCATCGTAAAAATACTGGCCGAGTCCGGCCTGCCTCTAACGCTCGGCGATGTAGTTGATGCAGGCGGCGCTGAAGGCGCTGCTCGCGAACAAGTGGCCGCGTTCCTGCGCGAGCGTCTTCATTTCTATCTGAAAGATGTGCGCGGCTATGCCTACGACGTAGTTAACGCGGTGCTCGCAGCGGGTGCAGACGATGTACGCGACGCTATTGCCCGCGCCGAGGCACTTACGGCAGTGCGCGGGTCAGATGACTTTGCCGCCATCTCCGCCGCATTTAAGCGCATCAAGAATATCCTGCGCCAGGCTGAAGAAAAGAAGTTCGCGATCGGCTCCGCAAAAGATGCGAAACTCTCGGCTGAAGCGCAGCAACTCGACGACGCTGCCGCCGCTCTCGCTCCTGAGGTTGCATCGCTGCGCCAGATTCGTTCCTACAATGAGGCGCTGGCCTTGATCGCGACGCTGCGTCCCAATGTCGACACGTTCTTTGATGAGGTCATGGTGCTCGATTCCGACGAAAAGCTGCGCGGTGCGCATCTGGGCCTGATTGACGGTGTGCTCCGCAACTTCAGCACCATCGCCGACTTCAGCGAAATCGTCGTTTCGTAATCGGAGCCATTGCCGCAAGAATTGCTTATGAGCCAAAATCAAGCAGCCAACATCAGCGTAGTGCAACCCGAGCAATTCAGCGCTGGCACCTCGCAAACTTCGGGCTCGCAGCGCCACGCCGCAATCTGCGGGGGGTTGGGCGTCAGTTCCGTCATGTGGGGCGGCATGTTCCTCGTCGAACCCGGCGCGCGGACCGGAATCCATCATCACGGCGCGCAGGAAACCATCGTGTACGTGCTTGAAGGCGAGTCCCTCGTGCAATGGGGCGAGCATGGCAAGCACTCAGCAACCGTACGCGAAGGCGATTTCCTGCACGTCCCCGCTGGTCTGCCTCACCGCGAAATCAATCCGTCAAAAGACAAGCCTTTCCGCTGGGTAGTCGTCCGCAGCACATCCGAACCAATCGTTGTAAATCTCCCCGACGATTACTGGGGTTAGTCGAGTGGCAAAGTGATCGCAGAGAATTGTCAATCTGCACCAACATGCAGATTTTAAATATGCGAAACGCATCGTATTCGATTAAGCTTTCCCGGAGGATCGAATCCCATGACGATTTACGGTGTGATTTTAGCGATTCTATTTCTCGGCGCGTTTCGTGAACTCCTCGCGTCTATTGAAAGCGGCAATGTTCTCCGCATCTTGATGTCTCTTACGCTGGCACTTCTGGTGTTTAATGACGCAATCTATACCTCGTGGACTGTCGAACAGCGGAAACGCGAGTATCGACCTCCCCTAATGTCTATTGATTTGGCGAACTTCTTGATACTTACCGCCGTGCTTATCTCCATGAACCCGACTCGAGACAATGTCTTCAGCCTCGCAGTTCCGAGAATTGGAGCATGGCTGCCAGAATCTCGTGCCTGGCTGCTTTTGGGAATCTATTGGCTCCTGGTGATGTTGTGGACAAAACTTGCCGGTGTGTACCAGACGCCAAAATATCCAAAGTGGCTAATATATTGCTCTCTGGGAATCCCCACTTTATTTTTCATCGAATCCGGGTTCGCCGCGTCTTCGGCGGGCGCGGCGAGATTGGCGTGTACCTGGCTTACGGCACTCTACGCATTTTTCTACATTTTGGCCTTGAGGCCGTTTGCTCTTCGCAAAGTTTCTTTCTCTATTTAACGTCTATCGATTGCCGTACGCCTCATATCACGCCGTCACCCTCTCGCACCGCTTCACAAAATCCGGATCGATCTCCACTCCAAGCCCCGGACCGCTCGGCACGCGAATCACTCCGTGCTCATCGCTGCGCAAGCTCGACGTCGCGCAATGGTACGGCAGCTCGTTGTTGAACTCCTTGAACTCGTGGTACGGACCGGAGTTTGGAATCGACGACACAAAATGCATCATGTACACGTATCCCAGTCCCGTTGACGAAATGTGCGGGATGCACTGTTTGCCAAATGCATGGGCCATGCGCGCCACTTGCGTGCAGCGAATCATGCCGCCGAAGTAAAACATGTCAG
>JADGNO010000107.1 GCA_017883405.1 Occallatibacter sp.
AAACAAAGATCTCTCCCCATCCAGTCAGTCTCATGGAGAATGGGCGCCAGCGTTTCGTAACAGCCTCTGAAGGCTGCTGCTCCCTCCCTATCCGCTATAAAAAAACGCGCCGCGTGGGTTACATGCGGCGCGATCTCAAGTCTGTTTCGAATATCAGGACGCCGAGAATTTGCTGCGCCGGGCAATTAGTTCGTCGGCAATCTGGCGATTCATTTCGCGGCTGATGGGATAGAAGACCATGCCCGCTGCTGCGGCAAAGAAAGCCAACCCTGCGTAGACGCTTGCGGTTAACAGGATGCCGGATTGCGCTTGCGCCGTCTGCACGTCTGACCCTGAAACAAATCCATAGTACGCGAAGAGCCAGCCGGCAATGGCTCCGCCGAGAGCCAGGCCCGCCCAAAGCGCGAAGACAACCGCGGCAGTCACTGTGCCACTGGCGCGGCGACCCGTCTTCCACTCGCCGTAATCTGCCACATCGCCCATCATTGCCCAGATAATCGGCCCGGACAATCCATAGGAGAACTGGCGAAGCACTTCTGTTCCGATGATGATGGAGGTGGCATTTGTGGGGATAACGTACAGCAGGATATTGAAGATGCCCGTGAGCGTCATGCTGGCGATAAAGAGTTGACGCTTGCCCATGCGTGTTGCGACTGATGTGGAGCAGGCGACGCCAACGAGCAACGCGATCAGGCCGAATCCGTTGAACCACGCGAACAGGTCTACGTTGCGCGCAACGAAGCGGAAGTAGGGCAGCATCACGTTGCCGCGGACCACGATGGCCGTGAAGTAGAACAGCGTGGTGAGAAAGAGCATGATCCACGGACGGTTCTTGAAGAGGTCGGCGAGGTCCTGGGTGAGCGAAGTTTTCTGCTGCGGATCGGGCTGAATGCGTTCCTTGGTGACGAAGAACGCGACGATGAAGAAGATGACGCTGAGCAGAGAGAGCAGGCCCATGGTGAGCTGATAGCCGCGAGCGTCATCGCCATGGCCGAAGAACTTGACCATGGGAATGGCAAGGCTGGCGACGATGAAACCCGCGGAGTTAGCGGCGATCTGCCGGTAGGATGCAATGCTCGTGCGTTCGTCAGGATCGGACGTCATTACGGCCGTGAGCGATGCATACGGCACATTGTTCACGGTATAAACCACGCGCAGCAGGATGTACGTGGTCCACGCGTAGATGATTTTGGCCGCGGGGCTTATTCCCGGAGTGGTAAAGGTGAGAACGCCGATGATGCCGAAGGGTATGGCGGTCCACAGCAACCACGGGCGGAATTTTCCCCAACGAGTGCTGGTGCGGTCGGCGATCATGCCCATCACCGGGTTGAGGAAGGCCACACCCAGGCCGACAACGAGAAAAAGAGTGCCCGCCTGTGCCGCCGACAGGCCGAAGGTGTGTGTGTAGAAATCCAGCTGCAAGGCGAGCATGGCCTGAAAAATAAAATTGGCTGCCAGATCGCCCAGGCTGTAACCGAATTTCTCTCCAAACGTAAGTTTCTCTCGCATATGTGCCTCAAACTTTCGTGGGCCTTGCTCGCGTGAATCTTGCTGCTTATTTGGTTACGCGAAGCGTTAGTTTCTTCAGGTCGGCATCGCGCGATGAGGTGCCGATCATGATTTCGAAGTCGCCTGGTTCAACTACGTACTTCATATTGACGTCAAAGAAGGACAGCGCGCCGGGCGTGATATCGAGCGCAACGGTGGTTCGCTCGCCTGGTTCCAGCCAGACTCTTTTGAAACCCTTCAGCTCCTTCACCGGACGCGTGACGGAGCTGACAAGGTCGCGAATGTATAACTGAACCACTTCAGAGCCGGCGCGCTTGCCGGTGTTCACTACATCTACCAGCACCTGCGTTGAGCCCTTTTTCGCAATGCGCGTCTTGGCGAGGCGCGCGTTTTCAAGCGCAAATGTGGTGTAGCTAAGGCCGTATCCAAAAGCGAAGAGCGGCGACACGTCGTCAAAGAGATAGCCGCGGCGTGCCGAAGGCTTGTAGTTGTAGAACACCGGCAGATGCCCGGCTGAACGCGGGAACGAGATCGGCAGCTTGCCGCCGGGGTTGTAATCGCCAAACAGCACATCGGCGATTGCGTGTCCGGTCTCCTGGCCCAGGTACCAGCACTCGTAAATTACCGGCACATTCTCGTTCAGATAATTGATTGAGAGCGGCCTTCCATTAAAGAGGAAGACGATGACCGGTTTGCCCAACGCGACCATGGCTTTGACCAGCTCTTCCTGACGTCCGATCAAGTCGAGGCTGGTGCGGTCGCCCATGTGCTGCAGGTTCCAGGCCTCGCGCGAGGTCTGCTCATTGCCGCCGATGGCCAGCACGATGACGTCGGCTTTTTTGGCAACCTTTACGGCCTCGGCAATGGCTTTGCGGTCTTCAACCGGATCGCTCGCCACGACTTCATCCTGGTTCCAAGAGCCGCCGATGGTGATTTTGCAGCCTTCGCTATAGAGCACCTTGGCGCGTTTGCCTACCTTTTGCTTGATGCCCGCGAGCACGCTTACATCGTGCTTTGGAACGCCACTGTAACCGCCCAGCAGGCTGCGGTCGGCATTGGGGCCGATGACCGCAATCGTCTTGATTTTGCTCAGGTCGAGTGGCGCAGTCTGGTTTTCGTTTTTCAGCAGCGTGATGGCCTGGTGTGCTGCATTCAGGGCCAGGCCGCGATGTTCGTCGCTTGCAACTACGCGCTCGGCCTTGTCTGGATCGGAATATGGATCGTCGAACAGGCCCAGCTCGAACTTCCAGAAAAGCATGGGCTCAACCATCTCGTCGAGTTGCTTCTCCTTGAGCACGCCTTTCTTGACGAGTTCGACCAGGTGCAGATAACAATCTGGATCGGGCAGCTCAATATTCACACCGGCTTCAACCGAAAGGCGGCAGCTTTCCTTCTTGTCCTTGGCTACAAAGTGCCCGTGCGTGTCAGGCCGGTAGCCGAGTTCCCATATCGCGTAGTAATCGGAAACGATGAAGCCCTTGAAGCCCCACTCTTTGCGAAGCACGTCGCGCAGCAGCCACTTGTTGGCATGTGAGGGTACGCCGTCAATCTCGTTATACGAGGCCATGAGCGTGACCGCGCCTGCTTCGCGCAGCGCCTCGCGGAAGGTGTAAAGAAATGTCTCGCGCAGCACACGCATCGACACGTTGGCCGGCGCACAATTCATGCCGGACTCCGGCTGCCCGTGACCGACAAAGTGCTTGAGCGTTGCCAGCACGTGCTTCTTGTCGCGGAAATTGCGGTTACCCTGGAATCCGCGCACGGCTGCGATGCCGAGCCGCGACACCAGGTACGGATCTTCGCCGTAGGTCTCTTCCACGCGCCCCCAGCGCGACTCGCGAGCCACGTCTACTACCGGAGTAAGAGCGTGATGAGCGCCGCGCGAACGCGCTTCGAGCGCCGTCATGGTGAAGAGTGACTCAACCAGCTCAGGGTTGAATGTGGACCCTAACGCAATGGGCTGCGGAAAGCTGGTGCCTTCAGGCGCGGCATGTCCATGCAGGCATTCTTCGTGGAAAATGACGGGGATACCGAGCCGGGAATTCTCAAGGAAGAAGCGCTGAATGTCGTTGGTGAGCTCCGCCATGGCGCGCGCGCCTTTGCCGCCGCCGGCGTCGCTGGGCCTGCCTACCTGTCCCAGACCTCGGCGGTCGCGAAATGCTTTCTTCGCCTTTTGCAGATCGAAATTGCCTTTGGCGTCGACGAGTGTATCGGCCTTCTGCTGCCAGATGCACATCATCTGCGCTGCCTTCTCTTCCAGCGTCATGCGCTTCAGCAAATCCTGCGCGCGCTTGGCCGATGACAGTTTGGGATTCTTGTAGGCCGGAGTCTTTTGCGAGGCCTTGACGGACACTTTTGACTTTTTCATTCGCGTTCTCACTTCCCTGGAAGTTAACGGTTTGCGGACCCAGTAAATCTACCACCGCGATAGCAGAATCCGCGACCATAAATTCGCAATCTCGAATTGGCGGCTAATGCCATTTAAAGCGATTTACTTTGGAGTTCCGTGATTACTGTCACAAAGACCGGCGTGCCGGCTGCGCCTTCAGGTTTTGCACAACGCCGGAGGACTCGCAAATGCCGCGGGCTCCGTTAGGATGAACAAGGACTCCCCCATGGCAGAGAATAAAAATCTTCCCCCGGCAACACTGGCTCACGTCGCTCAAACACTTAACCTTCCGCTTCGCGGAATCTGCTCGGTCATTGAACTGCTTGACGATGGAGGCACGGTTCCCTTTATTGCGCGCTATCGCAAGGAGGCCACCGGCAACCTGGACGAGGTGCAGATTCGCGCTATTGAAGAAAACCTTGCCTACTTTCGCGAACTGGAAGACCGGCGCGCCTCCATCCTTGCGTCCATTGGCGAACAGGGCAAACTGACAGACGAGCTGAAAGCGCGGATCGAAGCCGTGCTTGACCGCAACGAGCTTGAAGACCTGTATCTGCCCTACAAACCCAAACGGCGGACGAAGGCCACCATTGCGCGCGAGAAAGGCCTGGAACCGCTGGCAGCTTACGTGTGGGCGCAACAGCCCGCGGACGAGCCGCTACACGCGATGACGGCGCGGTTTATCAATCTGGAACTCGGTGTAGCCACAGCCGAAGACGCACTCGAAGGAGCGCGCCACATTGTTGCCGAGTGGACGAGTGAAGACGCCGGCCTGCGCAAGGCTCTGCGCCAGCTCGTCTTCGATGAGGGCGTGGTGGTGAGCCGCAAGGCGATGGATGCAGTGGATGAGCAGGAAAAGTTCAAAATGTACTACGACTACAAAGAGCCTGCGAAATCCATCCCATCGCACCGTATGCTCGCCATTCGCCGGGGCGAAAGTGAAAACGTGCTTTACTTCCTGATTGAAATTGAACAGGAGCGCGCCATCGGCGTCATGCATCGGCATATTCTGCGCCAGCAGGGCGACTGGACGCCGCAACTGGAACTCGCCATCGATGATGCGTGGAAGCGGCTGCTCAACTCGTCGATTCAAGGCGAAGTGCGGTTTGAACTGAAACGGCGATCCGACACCGAAGCAATTAATGTTTTCCGCGATAATCTTTATCACTTGCTGCTTGCTCCGCCGGCTGGTCCCATCTCAGTGCTCGGAATCGACCCGGGTCTGCGCACCGGCTGTAAAGTCGCCGTAGTGGATGAGACTGGCAAGCTGCTTGCGCACGACGTGCTTTACCTGCACACATCAAAACATGGCAATACCGAAGCCGCGCCAAAGCTCGAAAGCCTGTTGCGGAAGCACAATGTACGCGCCATCGCCATTGGCAACGGCACAGCATCGCGCGAAACAGATGCGTTCGTTCGCGACTTTCTGCGCGAAAAGGGCATCGCCGACATCTTTTCGGTCACAGTGAGTGAGGCAGGAGCCAGCGTCTACTCCGCATCCGAAGTGGCCCGGCAGGAATTTCCCGATCTCGATCTGACGGTGCGTGGAGCCATCTCAATAGCGCGCCGCCTGCAGGACCCGCTCTCAGAACTGGTGAAGGTCGATCCGAAATCGATTGGAGTGGGCCAGTATCAGCACGATGTCGATCAGCGGAATCTTGCCGAGTCGCTCGAAAAGACCGTGGAGAGCTGCGTCAATCGAGTCGGTGTCGACCTGAACACGTCGTCGTGGACGCTGCTGCGGCATGTTGCCGGCATAAGCGAGCGAACCGCGCTGAATATCGTATCTTATCGCGATCAGAACGGCAGCTTTCGCTCGCGGAAGCAAGTGATGAAGGTGCCGGGCATTGGTCCCAAGATCTTTGAGCAGGCTGCAGGTTTCTTACGAATTCGCAATGGCGATAACCCGCTGGACATGACGGCGGTGCATCCGGAGTCCTACCCGGTGGTTGAACAGATGGCAGAAACACTCGGGGCCAGCGTAGACACAATCATCCGCGAGCCGCAGTTGCTGGAGAAGGTGGACAAAGCGCGGCTCACGGTAGGCACTTTTACGCTCGACGACATTCTGGCTGAGCTGCGCAAGCCCGGACGCGACCCGCGCGATAAATTTGTTGCTCCGCAATTTCACGAGGAAGTCCGCACCATGGATGACGTGCAGGCGGGTATGGTGCTGGAGGGCGTGGTGACCAACGTGACGAAATTCGGCGCGTTCGTCGACATCGGTGTTCACCAGGACGGACTGGTGCACATCAGTGAGCTCTCCAACCGCTTTATCAAGGACCCTTCAGAAGCAGTCAAGGCCGGCGAGATTGTGAAAGTGAAAGTGCTGAGTGTGGACACGAAGGCGAAGCGGATTGCTCTCTCAATCAAAGCACTGCAAAGCCCACAAGCGAAGACCTCGCCAGTGAAACGCGTTCAGCCGCCACCACCATCGAGCCTGGACGATAAGCTTGCGGCGTTATCGTCGAAGTGGCGAACGCGCACCTAGCGGAATCTAAGCGGGTGGATCTGCTTTTGCATTGCTGGCGCGTGCCCGCTCGGTCAGCAATGCGCGTTCGGGCTCATTCTGGGTAAGTGAAGCGGCGCGCTCGAATTCGGCACTCGCCTCTGGCTCTCGAACGCGCTCCGGCTGAGCTACGAAGATTGCCTCGGCTCCGACTCACAGTTTCGCGCCAGGTGAGGATAACCTGCTGGATCTAGTTGTATTAAATTTACAAAGTTTGCCAGGTGGCGGGAGAAGTTGGCTATTGCGCGGGCAACGGTACCAATTCAGCATCCAGATGAATTTTGCCACCGGTTACGCTGAGCGTCTTGTTCCAGGCCGTGAAGCCTTTCATCTCGACATAGACTTGATGCGACCCCGGACCGACGGCAATGGTTGAAGGCGCGTTGCCCACAAATCGGCCATCGATTTCTATATCGGCACCAGCGGGATTGCTATCGACGGTCAAAAACGCCTGGGCCGGCGCCGATTTTCCCACCAGCTTCGGCGCTGACTGATTCCCAGCATTTGCCTGCAGAGTAGACTGAGCGATTCCATCCGGCTTGGCTTTTGGAGCGGGCTTTTGAGCAGCCACTGGTTCACTTTCCGCAGCGATCGGCGTGCTCAATGGTTCCACAATCGATTTCTGGACCGGTGAATTGCCAATATCCTCACGGGCAGACTGCGCGCCGCCCAGACCGGTCAGCCGAGTCACAATCAGCCCCGCCAATACCAGCACTCCAACGAGGGCCGGCACCCAGACCTTTACCTCGCCGGTGGCCGCGTGCCACCAATAGGACAACGTTTCGTTCACGTTTATCCAAGGCTCTATTTCGCCTGGAACCGCAGCTTCAGGTTTCAGTTTCACGTTGGCGGCATTATCCGCAGGCTGATCCAGATCCATGCTCTCGGCCACCCTGGCCACCATTTCGCGGTCTGCCTGTTTGCATTGCAGCGCGTTACACATGGCCAGCGTGTTAAAGCAAAGATTGTTGATGGTCCGCGGAGTGCCGCCGCCCATCGCGGCAATCAGGTCGAGCGCCTCCGGGGTAAAGAGCGGCTCGCCTTCGTAGCCGGCTTGCCTCAGGCGATAGTCGATGTAGTCCTTTGTTTCTGCCGGAGTGAGCAGCTTGAGATGGCAAATAGTTGAAACACGCTGGCGAAGTTGCACCAGCGATGCCTTCTTCAATTTATTTGTGAGCTGCGGCTGTCCTGAAAGGATGATCTGCAGGAGCTTGCCCTGCGAGTTTTCAAAGTTGGTTAGCAGGCGAACTCTCTCTAACACAAGGTCAGACAGATTCTGGGCCTCGTCTATGACGATGACGCACTTGCGTCCGGCTTCAGTTTCCTTGATCAGCGCTTCGCTCAGCTGCTTGTGCATTTCAGAACTGCTGCGGGCCGGCTTGATATCGAAATCACGGAGAATATAGCCGACAAAATCGCGCGGTTTGCATTCCGCGTCGATGTCGAAGATGAACGTGCTGCGCGCTGTATCTTTCGTGTCCTCGAGGAAGCGATAAAGGAGAGTGGTTTTGCCCATCCCCGGCGGCGCGATCATCGCGATAAAGCCGCGGTTGTTATAAAAGCCGTTCTCGAGAGATGAAAGCGCCTGGAGATGAGTGTTACTTGGAAACAAATAGCGCGCGTCCGGGTTAACACGGAAAGGATCTTCTCGAAATCCAAAGTGTTGCAGCAATGAATTGTTACTTTCTACCCTGCGGCGGAGCATCAAAAAATCCAGGTAGCCGGAGATCTCGTCCGGTCGGTGGGTCGATTGATCCATTGATTAAGAATCCTTGTTTGTTGTCCGGGAGCCATGCTCAATATATAGCAACGGCGTTGTTTTGGGCCCTGTTTGCGTGAAATCATTGCCGCCTATGTCGCCTGGTTGGTGCATTCTTCAAACTAAAGTATCCACATCAAAACTTCGCGAGAACCCGTAACAACCAATATATAGATTTGCATTACTGGCGTAAGGGAAAACTTAGTAACAAGTACTTAGCATAGTAACCCCAATTTATTAACAGAATAGACATGGATATAACTCCGGTGCGCTTATCTTGCGCGATAACTAATAGGTCGTCAAAGACCGATCGCCGGCTCGCCTGAGGGCGCCAGCATCCTATCAAATTTCGCCTGGGCTGGTGCAGTCTTGACGATTCGCCGCTTTTCACTTCTGGTTTCATGCTGCAATGTTCTCGTCCGTCGCGTTTGAACCGCTATAGCCACGTTGAGACTTTTCGGTATTTCAGGACGTCAAAGTTCAGTGGAAACTCCATTGCTTTATATGCAATGATTATTTCGCTCTTCGAAATGTCGGACCATCTGCGGACGCCAGCCTGCGTTCGACTAGATTGAGCTTGCCATGGTTGGAAGAGCGAAAAGCGATCGATTAAGCTGACTGTTGTGCGGTGGTTGGATAAGGCCATAAGGGGAACACGAACAATGAGTAAAACTCTACTCTGCGTACTGGCTTGCGGCTTGCTTGTGAGCGGTGCGCATGCGCAGACAAACTGGCCAGGTTTTGGCAACGATCCGGGCGCCGACCGCTTTTCGCCGTTGACGCAGATCGACACCAAGAACGTGGACAAGCTGACGCTGGCGTGGAAATTTGACACTACGGTGGCGAATCCCGCTCCGGCGCCGGTTTCGCCGATCCAACATGGCGATGCCGCTCCACCGGCCGCAGCACCGCGCCGCGCTCGATTGTTTCGGCCGTCGGAATCGGAGCCTGTGGTGGTGAACGACGTGCTGTATATGTCTACCGGGTTTGGGCATGTGATTGCGCTCAACGCGGATACGGGAGAAAAGATCTGGGATATTGTCAGTCCGCACCCGCCAGCGATGCGCGGCGTGAGTTACTGGGCAGGCACCAAGGGCTTTGATCCGGCGATTGTGTACGGCACGATGGATGGCTGGCTGATTGCGCTCGACGCGAAGAGCGGCAAGCTGGTTTCCGGTTTCGGCGATGGAGGCATGGTCGACTTGAAGATTGGCCAAGTGGTCAAGCCCGATTATCCGACGTGGAGCGTGAGGTCGCCAGTAACGATCTACAAGAACTATGCGCTTCCAGGTTGTTTTCCCGGAGAGCAGCCGGCGTTTGGCGCTCGTTGCGATGTACGGGCATTCGATATGCGGACCGGAAAGCTGGTGTGGACTTTCCACACGGTTCCTCAACCTGGCGAGCCCAATCACGATACGTGGAAAGATGGGCAATGGGAGAACCGGTCAGGCGTAAACAACTGGGGATTCATGAGCGTGGACGAAAAGCGCGGCATGATTTTTGTGCCGCTGGGTTCGCCCAATCGAGACTTTTACGGGGGAGATCGCGCGGGACCGAATTTGTATGGAAACTCAATCGTTGCGCTGGATGCCAACACCGGAAAACTGAAGTGGTATTTCCAGACCGTGCACCACGACAACTGGGATTACGACGATTCGTCTGCGCCGATCTTGATTACCGTGAAGCACAACGGCAAGGAAATTCCGGCGGTGGCGCAGACTGACAAGAATGGTTATATGTTCATTCTGAATCGCGAAACCGGCAAGCCGATCTTCGGAGTGGAGGAGAGGCCCGTGCCACAGGGCGATGTGCCGGGGGAATGGTATTCGCCGACGCAGCCGTTCCCGGTGAAGCCGCCGCCGCTGGCGCGGGTGAGTTTCAAGAAAGAAGACATCGTCACCGCCGAGGA
>JADGNO010000108.1 GCA_017883405.1 Occallatibacter sp.
AGCTATTGCTGCGTCGACTCGTCTGTGAGCGCGTCTGGCTCCTGCCAGGTTTACGACACATTCGTGAAATCCGACCTTCTCGGCATGGCTGTGGTCACCGACATAGGTCCCTCGACATTACTGAGGACGGTGTGCGTGTTGTTCGGTGTCCGGTCGGATACATGGAAGGCTTCGACGGCGACTATCGACTGAAGGCCAGTTTGGTAATCGGAATTCTCGATCTTTAGCCTGATCTGACAGTTCCGACGGATACCCAGAAACTTGCTCCGGGTGGTTTGTCGGCAACCCGGAAGTTATATGTTCGTAAACATTGTAAATCGGCGATTCTTGACCTGAATGTCAGAAAAACGGCAAGCTGTTGCCGGTAAATCCCCATTTTGGAATCTACCCTTTCGCCGATTCAACGGAATTTGAACGCGGCGAGATTGTTGGTTGGAACGGCGAAGCTTTGGTTGTTTTGGCAACGGGCTTTAGCCCGCACATAAACGCCGGCAAAATAGGGGAGGCTTTAGCCCCTGAGGGAAGTTCTTTGCCGAACTCTCCCGCAACTATGCCGCCGTCCAGCCACCGTCGATGGTAGCGCACGCACCGTTCACAAATGCCGCTTCGTCCGACGCAAGATACCGCACCAGCGAAGCCACTTCCTCCGGCCGCCCCAAACGTCCCACAGGCTGCCGTGCGCGCAACTCGGCCCGCATTTCTTCCTTGTTGTGTGCGTGAAACTTTTCGAGATACCCCTCGACAAAAGGCGTCTGCACCGTGCCAGGGCAAACAGCATTCACGCGCAGCGTCTTCGGATATTCAACTGCCAACTGGCGAGTCATTGACAACACCGCACCCTTGGTCATGCAGTAGGCAAACCGCTGCCTGATGCCAACCATGCCTGAAACCGATCCGATGTTGACGATGGCGCCGACCGCCTCATGATGTTCCGCAGCCGCAAACAGCAGCGGCAAAAACGCCCGCGTCACCAGGTAAACCGAGCGCACATTCACATTGAACAGCCGGTCGAAGTCCTCAGGCTCCGTCATTTCAATAGAGCCCACGTGGCCTATGCCCGCGTTGTTCACCAGAATATCCAGCCGTTCAAGTCGCGCCACTGCCGCAGCAATCGATTCGCGGCTGGTCACGTCCATATGCAGAGCGTGGGCCGAGCCAACCTCATTGGCCAGCGCTTCCGCCGCCGTCACATTGATGTCTGCTATCCAGACAAAGGCTCCGGCGCGCACCAGTTCCTTCACCGTTGCCTCGCCAATACCGCTGGCGCCACCGGTCACAAGCGCGTGGCGACCGTCCAGACGGAAGGCATGGTCTTTCCGCGTTGACGTTACTCTAGTCAGCAATTCCTGCTCATTCATTCAAATACTCTCGCCTGACCATGTACCAGAAAATCAGCCTTTCAGGTGTGCATATACATGCAGCCCAAACAGCCTTTTCCGTACATCGTTATTTCAATCGCGCCGCGGCAATCACCTGCAGATATGCTTTCGCCGTTTCGGTAATGATCTCCGGATGTCCGGCATCTATCGCCGCCAGGTTCACCAGGTCGCTGCCCACTCCAAGTGCACGAGCGCCCGCTTGGATAAAGCTCTCCGCAGTCCGCAGCGTCACTCCGCCGGTAGGAATAATTTTCAAATGAGGGAACGGCCCAGCCAGTGACTTCAGGTACGAAGCGCCGCCAACCGCAGAGCACGGAAAGATCTTCACGTAATCAGCCCCGGCATTCCACGCCGTAATTGCCTCTGTCGGAGTCAACGCGCCAGGGCACGACACCTTGCCATTCTTTTTCGTAGCCGCAATCACTTCAGGATGAAGGCTGGGACTGACAACAAACTCTGCGCCCACATCAATGGTGGCCTGGCACTGTTCAGCAGTAGTCACTGTACCGGAACCCAGCAGAAGATCATTGCCGTATTCCTTCTTCAGCACTTTCAAAAGGTCCACTGCGCCCGGCACCGTCATGGTGACTTCAACAACGGTGACGCCGCCCTCGATCATCGCTTTCACCACGGCGAGTGCCTGCGTTGCATTCTTTGCACGAAGAACGGGAATCAATCCCACGCGCTCGATAATTTCCTGCGTTGTTTCAGCCATTGAGTCCTCTAAAACCATTCGCAACTACCGTGCGATGCGCGCCGACCCGCCTTTGATGATCCGTTCAACTTCAGGCAATGTGGCCATGCTGGTATCTCCCGGAGTGGTCATCGCCAGCGCGCCGTGTGCCACTCCGCAGTGAACAGCCCACTCGATGCCTTTGCCTGCCAGCAGGCCATAAACAAGGCCCGATGCAAAGCTATCGCCTCCGCCCACGCGGTCGAAAATCTCCACGTCGCGCTGCGGCACGTGGACAATCTTGTCTTCGTAGAGCGCACTAGCTCCCCACGCATTCACGGTCGCGCTCCGCACCGAGCGCAGTGTGCTCGCAATCATCTTCAGGTTCGGATAAAGGCTGGCTACCTCGCGCAACATTTCGGAATAGCCCTCAATCGGCAGCTCCGCGAAATCTTCGTTCACGCCTTTGATGTTTACGCGGAGCATCGCGGAAAAGTCCTCCTCGTTGCCCAGCAGCAGGTCAACTTTGCGGACAATCTCGCGGTTTACTTCCTGAGCCTTCGCTTTGCCGCCGATCGACTTCCACAGCGAGTCGCGAAAATTCAAGTCGTAAGAAATCGGAGTGCCATATTTATGCGCCGCATCCATCGCTTCCACGGCCACTTCAGCAGTGGAGGCGGACAGCGCCGCAAAGATGCCGCCGGTGTGGAACCAGCGTGAGCCGTTCGCCGGACCAAAAATGGATTCCCAATCAAAATCGCCGGACTTGACCTGGCTGATGGCGGTATGGCCGCGATCTGAGCATCCGGCGGCGGCGCGCACGCCAAAGCCTCGCTCCGTAAAGTTAAGCCCGTTGCGTACCGTGCGTCCCACGCCATCGTAGGGCACCCAGCGGATCAGGGAGGTGTCCACGCCGCCCTGCAGGATGAAGTCCTCAACCAGGCGTCCCACCGGGTTTTCTGCCAGCGCGGTAGCAATGGCGGTATGCAGTCCAAAGCAGCGCCGCAGCCCGCGCGCCACGTTGTATTCGCCGCCGCCCTCCCACACCTGAAACTGACGCGTAGTGTGAATTCGGCCTTCCCCCGGGTCCATGCGAAGCATCACCTCACCCAGGCTCAAGCAATCCCAGCGACGACCAGACTCAACAATCGATAGAGGATTCATAGCCATTGATAATTTAACGCATTCACCTGAATCGGGTCTGTGAGAGGATGCCAAAGGGTCTGATCGTTTACGCTGTTACTGGTTTGGTGCGATTGAGAATCAGAGCCGAAATCCAGTGCAGAGCTAGAGGAGAAAATCGATGGCGGAATCGCGTAAGTTGCGGATGGGAATGGTTGGCGGCGGTCCCGGAGCATTTATTGGGCCGGTGCATCGGCTTGCGGCAGAGATGGACGGGAAAATTCAGATGGTCGCAGGTGCATTCTCACAATCACCTGAGCGCTCGCGAGAGGCCGGCGTGCGTTTTGGCATCGACCCTGCCCGTGCCTACGCCAGTTATCAGGAAATGATTGCCAGTGAGAGCAAGCGATCCGACGGCATTGACTTCGTGGTAATCACCACGCCGAACCACTTGCATCTGCCTATCGCTCTGGCTGCTCTCGACGCCGGTATTCCGGTGATGAGCGACAAGCCGGCGACGGCCACCTATCCTGAGGCCTTATCGCTGCAGGCAGCAGTGGCCAAGTCTGGATTGCCTTATGGACTGACCCATACCTACGCGGGCTATGCCATGGTTCGCGAAGCGCGTTCGATGTGCGCCGCAGGCAAACTGGGCAAGATTCGTAAAGTTGCCGTTGAATACTTACAGGGTTGGCTCAGCAAGCCGATCGAAGCTACCGGGCATAAGCAGGCCGCGTGGCGGTCCGATCCGGCGCAAAGCGGCCTGGGCGGCGCCATTGGCGATATCGGCACCCATGCCTTTCACCTGCTCGAGTACATCACCGGGCTGCAGGTAACAGCCATCAACGCCACGCTGCGAACGGTGGTGGAGGGTCGCCGGCTCGATGACGATTGCAACGCTTTCGTTCGCATGAGCAACGGCGCAACCGGCACGCTGGCCTGCTCGCAGGTGGCCACAGGCGAATTGAACGATCCCAACATTCGCATCTACGGCGAGACGGGTTCGCTCCACTGGCGCCAAATGGATCCAAACCGCCTGATTTTGAAATCGCTCGATGGGCCTGAACAGATCTATCATGCTGCGACAAACTATCTAGGCAAAGACGCGCTGGCCGTGGTTCGCACACCGGCAGGGCATCCTGAGGGCTACTTGGAGGCATTCGCAGTCCTCTATAACGAGTTCGCCGACGGGCTCGTTGCCTGGAAGCAGGGCAAGGCAGACGCGTTTCCAGCCACCTTGCCCGGAATCGAAGCCGGGGTGCGCGGCATGAGATTCATCGATCGCGTAATCCAAAGTAACCGCGACGAAAGCTGGATAGCGTTCTAGAGTAGAACCAAGAACTTGCGAGGAGAATTTCGACCATGAAAACCATCAAAGGCCCCGGCATTTTTCTGGCGCAGTTCGCGGGCGATGAAGCGCCATACAACACCCTGGAGGGCATGGCCGTCTGGGCTGCAAAGCTTGGATTCAAGGGCATTCAGATTCCCACCTGGGATAAGCGGCTGTTCGACCTGCAAAAGGCGGCGGAGACTGAAGGCTATTGCGAAGACATCCTTGGCATGGCCGGCCGCGCGGGGATTGCCATTACCGAGCTCTCTACACACTTGCAGGGGCAGCTGGTTGCGAGCCATTCCGCGTACGATCCGCTGCTGGCTGGCTTTGCGCCACCGGAGCTCGCAGGTGATCCTAAAGCACGCCAGCAATGGGCGGTTCAGCAATTGCTCTGGGCTGCGAAAGCCAGCCAGAAGCTGGGCCTGAAGGCGCACGCTACGTTTTCAGGAGCGCTCGCGTGGCCTTTCTTGTACCCGTTCCCGCAGCGTCCCGCAGGTCTCATCGATGAAGCCTTCAATGAATTGGGCAAGCGGTGGCTGCCGATTTTGCAGGCGTTCGATGAAGTCGATGTCGACGTGTGTTTTGAATTGCATCCGGCTGAGGATCTGCACGACGGCATAACGTTCGATAGATTTCTAAGCGTGGTCGGCGACCATCCCCGCGCCAATATTCTGTACGACCCAAGTCACATGGTCCTGCAGCAAATGGATTATCTCGGCTTCATTGACATCTATTACGAGCGCATTCGTGCTTTCCATGTGAAGGATGCGGAATTCAGTCCAAGTGCACTTTCCGGTGTTTACGGTGGCTATCAGGACTGGATTGACCGCCCCGGGCGCTTCCGCTCACTGGGCGATGGGCAAGTGGACTTCGGCCAGATTTTCAGCAAGCTCGCGCAATACGACTATCCGGGCTGGGCGGTTTTGGAGTGGGAATGCTGCATAAAAGATTCCGAGGCCGGCGCTGCGGAAGGCGCTCCGTTCATTCGCAAGCACATCATCCGTGTAACCGATCGCGCGTTCGATGACTTCGCAGGAGCTGGGGTGGACACTGTGGCGAATCGCAAGGTGCTGGGCCTGTAGCTCCAGTGTTAGTCGAGCCCGGTAGCCTCTCCGACAGGCGAGGACGTCTTTCCCGGTGCGACAATACCGTACTTCACATCCAGGAACTGCTGTAAATCATCCGGCAGCATCGCCGCCAGTTCCTGCCATGTGAGCACTTTCAGGCGAACGCGCATTTCGGCGCTGCGCACGGCGGACATAACGCGAAACCACTCCTCGCGAAGATCGGGTCTGCGCTCATCATGCAGCACGCAGAAGCTGCACCCGCCGGCGTACGCAGCCAGCGCATTGCGAATCAGTTGGTAGCTTAGATACCCGCCTTCGCTGGCTCGTGCGGCGTTGAATTCTTCGGCAGCAATTGCAGAGGCGGAATTCTCGCGCAGCTCGGCAAGCGCATCGAACGGGATGGTCGTGTCAATCACGCTTTCAAATTCCTGCGAGTAAGCTTCTGGAAATTCGACAGCGTCTTTGCGCCTGGTTGTTGTGAGTTCGACGCGGGGCAATAGTTCGCGATCGAAAACCGTATCGAAATCGCGATACGCTTCAACGATGCGCGCTTCCCGCATCTGGAAATTTGTTTCAGTGAGCTTTGCTTCAACCAGCAACGAGCCCAGCCGCATGTCAACCTCGGTCCGATCGAATTTGCCCGACAAGAGCGGCACGCGAGCTTTCCAGCCGAAGACCGGCTGCGCATGGTCCTCCACACCAAGTACATTGCGCACTGCTGCTGATTCGGCGACGCCAGGTGTGCAGAACACATTCATCAGCAAGGCATCTGAACTCATTGACGAGTCGAGTTCGCGCCAACGCCGCTTCAAATCGAACCGAGGTTTGGGAAGGGAACGCGCGCCCTGCGTATGCACTTTGTCGAAGCGTCGAGCCCATTCGGGGTTAGCAGCGATCGCAGCATAGGCAGGTGTAAAAAAGTTGCCATGGCAATCGTTGTCCGGCTCGTACACGACAATCGGCGGATTCCCGTAGCTCTCAACATGTGGCCGCCCCCGCGCATATCGATGATTGCGCTGACCTAGCTCGAGCCGAAGTTGATTAGCATACCAGCCTGCAGCAGCGCCCATAGAAAGCAGATTACACCGCGCCGGTGTTGACACTCGCGAGGCTACGTAAGGACGGGAACATCCGCGACCCCAGCAGTTCCAAAAATGCGCCGATAGCGCTCAATCTCGGCGGAATCACCAAGCGCTTTCGAGTAATTGTCTGAGAGCTTAACGGCTGGGCGGCCTTCCACTTCGCTCAGTTTGCAGACGATGCTCACAGGGTCCAGGCCACCATCGCCATGCGGGTTGCAGTCGCGGAAATCATTGGTGAGGTACGTTCCCCATCCGGCGCTGAAGCGGATGCGATGATCCGGTGTCCATTTCCTGCCGTCGAGGAAATCGTTGCCGGATCGAAAGTCTTCTGGCACTGCGCCGTCGCGCAGTGTGCCTGCAAAATAGGCATGCAGCCTGATGATCTGGTCCACATCAAGCCCATCAGACGCGATAAGCCGTTTGCGTTTCGGATCGCGTCCGTGGCTCTTTAGCCAGGCAATGTACTCATCGCCGGCGATGAAGGGGTCTTTGCTGTCGACGCGCTGGCCTGTCCAATCGGCCACCCAATCCGGCGCATGCTCAAAGAACTGCGTTGTGCCGAAAGTGTCAGGCAAAAGGATGAGCAATTCGTGCTGATAACTCTGCTGCCACAGTTCGAGGAAGCGATACTGAGCAGACTTCATCTCCTCCACATTTTCGGCAAGAGCGGCCATGGCCATTGGCAACTCATGCGCATTGGTGCCGATGGCTTCAAGATCGTGCTTGTAGGCAAGGTACGTGTTCGAGCTGCCTGCGAATGCGCTGCCCAGGCGATCGCTCATGGCGGTCACCACGTATTCGTGCCATAGAAAGCTGTGTCGCCTGCGGGTTCCAAAGTCGCTGATATTCAGGTTAGGAATACCGCGCAAACGATCCATCTTTTCCCACAGCCGCGTTTTGGCGCGCGCATAGAGGACGTCAAGCTCCATTTCGCTCAGACTCTTGAGATTGGCTCGTGTTTTTAATTCGTCGATGATGGAGAGCGCATAAATCTCCCACATGGTTGTCTCCGTCCACAAGCCGCGAAACACAAGTGAAATTTGGCCGCCGTCTTCGGAGAGCTCGAACTCGGATAAGCGGAAATCGTGTTCGAGCCAATGCAGGAACGCAGGCTCGAACATGCCGCGCTTTCCGTAAAACGTATTACCGGCCAGCCAGATGAGCTCTGATTTGTGAAAGCGTAATCGCACTGCGGCGTTCAACTGGTCGCGCAGGTCTTCGAGTTCAATTACTTCAGCGAGCCGTACCGTAGTGGAGCGGTTGAGTAGCGTGAAAGTGGTGTGGACCTTGGGGAAATTCTTCCAGATAAACTGCAACATCAGCAGTTTATAAAAATCCGTATCCAACAAAGACCGCGTAATGGGATCGAGTTCCCAGTTATGGTCGTGTGCGCGTCTGGAGAGATTGATGATCACGATTGATCCAACTTTAATTGAGGCTACCTGCTGCGAGGAAGCAAATTTCACTATCGGTAGCCACGAATAGCCCAATATGACGAGAGACAGGCGAGCGAAGTTTGAATGCGCTCGCGTAGAGGATTATGATTGCCGGAACGAACCAAAGAAGCGGAATATGCTGAGCCAGGCCGACTGCTCATCAACGAGCTGCTTGGTGCTGTTAGATTGCCGCGTGAGAAGGGAAGTTCCATGAGCAGGATGAGCGATTGGCTGGCGTCGGGACTGATGATTTCCGATGGCGCGTGGGGAACGCAGCTGCAGGTGCGCGGACTTGCCGTGGGCACCAACCCGGACACCTGGAATCTTACGCATCCGAAGCAAGTGGAAGAGGTGGCGCGCGCCTACGCCGATGCGGGTAGCCAGGTGATTTTGACGAATACATTTCGCGCCAGTGCAGTTGCAATGCCCGAGGCTTCCGCAGCCGATCTCGACGCCATCAACCGCGCTGGAGTGGCGATCTCAAAGAAAGGTGCAGTGGGCCGCGCTCTCGTGTTTGCTTCCATCGGTCCTACCGGAAAAATCCTGATGTCGGGCGATATCACTCCCCAACAGGTTTTGTCAGGATTCGAGGCGCAAGCGAAATCTCTGGCCGCCGCAGGAGCGGACGCACTGCTCATCGAAACCATGAGCGACATTGAAGAGGCTCGACTTGCCGTCGAAGCTGCCAAACAAAGTGGTCTGCCAGTGATAGCGTCGTTTGCATTCGATACCGGCAAGAACAAGGACCGCACCATGATGGGCGCAACGCCTGAAGCCGTGGCGGCTGCGATGGTTGAGGCAGGCGCGGACGCAGTGGGAGCAAATTGCGGCGTTGGCGTAGAGTCTTCCATCGCGATTTGCGAGCGACTTCATGCGGCCTGCAGTCTGCCCATCTGGATGAAGCCCAACGCCGGCCTGCCAAAGATGGAGGGAACAGCAATCCTCTATGAAACTTCGGCGGATTATTTCGCTTCGCACTTTGCGGCGCTGCGTGACGCAGGTGCTTCCTTCGTCGGAAGCTGCTGCGGCTCCACGCCGGATTTCATCCGTGCGCTTGTTGCGGCTAGGCGAACTGTGGCGTAGCCCATTCAGTTGGCTGGCTCCTCCACAATCAAGACGTGTCCGATCAACCCCGACGGAATCGGTTTAAGGTTGTCCATATCCTGCGGTTCGAATCGCTTGCCGTATTTGGCGTAGAGCGCGCTGTAATCTCGTGGTGGCTGTCCGGCCAACTCATTGATGGCGGTATTGAAGACGAGCACTTCAACGCGATTCTGCCCTTTGCGGACCAACTCTGAAATGTCAATCCGATAGGGCGGATGCCAAAGTGACGCTGCCTTTTTGCCATTGATATAGATGATGGCCGCCTCACGGATCGGCGGATCGAGCAGCGCGTGGGTTCCATTCGCATCGGGAGGCCGCGTATCGACAGTTGGCGTTCCCAGGCCAAAATCAATCAGCACACGTTCGCCGGATTTTGGCGCTGTCCGAATTTCAAAGGTGCGCGCGTAATCGGCCTCGCCTGAATAGAACTGCCTGTCTGCGATTTCCGTCCATGAAGTCAGATTTGTATCTGCATGCTTTGGTGCGGAATCGGCAAATCGAATCTGCCAACCCGTGCTGAGGTTGGTGGTCCGTTTTTCATTTTGGGTACTTGAGGATGAAGCGGTAAGGCTTGGCCCTGCCAGTGTCAGAGACGGACGCTCGGAAAGCACAAAGACCCGCGACTCGTAAGGTGCAAGTGTTAGCGGAATGCGGTCGGTGTCGGCATATTTACCGGCAGAAAGAACTTTGCCGGAGTCTGGTTCCCATGACTCAACAAATGGTTGATGCGCGCGAAACTGGACCTTGCCTTCGATCGTCGCATTGCTCGTGTTCGCGATGAAATAAATATCACTGTCAGCAAGCTTGCGATGGATGAAGCCGAGGCCCTCCGTTTGGCCGCTCGCTTCAACATCGGGGCGCAGCAGTGAGTGCAGCGCCGCGGGCAATTGCGCGGCTGAGTCTACCAGCACGCCCTTTGCATTAGGCGCTTTGAAAAGCGACTGCGAGAGCGATGCAATCTCTGCGGAACTAGCCTGGTCGTTAAGTCCCGGACCGAGAGTCGGAAGTTTGCCGATTGCGATGACCTTGCCGATGGCCGCGTAGCTTGCGATCGCGCGATACGTCCCGAGCGGAATGCGATCCGTCGGCGGAATTACGAGCACTGGGTAGGGAATCGTTTCAAGTTTGTCGATTGTTGCCGCGTCGATGTAATCGATGTTGTAGCCCGCGTCGAGAATAGCGGACATCAACTCCGGCGTGATGCGCTTCTTCATCTCGTCGGTTATCGAAACATGGCCCGGTGTGAAAGCCGCTTGCGCATCGTCTTCTGGCAACAGGATTGCGATGTCGTTGGCGGGCTTTCCCTGGCGCAGCAGCCAACTCACGCGTTGCAGATATTTCGTAATGTCGGGCATCACAGGGAACCACGGGTTATGAGCGTCGAACACCGCGGCCGCATAAAGAGACCAGCCAGGCTCGCCCGCTCCCTGCGGCGAATAAGGCCATCCATGCCCAACAATCAGGTTCACGCCGAGCAGAAACATCTTGTCCGCTTCAGCTTTCATGTCAAGAGGAGTGGCGCGAAAGGCAGGAGAGTGCAGCCAGGTCCACGTTTCAGCAGATGTAACGTTGCGGTCATAGAGGTGGCTGGCTGAAGTCGCCCAGCGTGTAAATGAGAATGAGCGCCACTGCGGGCCTTCGCCCTCCGGCAGACTCGGCACAGCTTCGTCGGCAAGTGTTACCGCAGGCTCACCGTAAGTCTGAGACCGGAACAGGCTGTGGTGCTGCTCCGCGAACTTCGTAATGGGTTCGAGGTAGTTTTCGCGAATCAGTTCAGAGAGAGTCTGTCCCCAATCGTGGCGCACGGCTTCAGCCTGCGGAGTGCCGCCCTCAACAAGCTCAGGCAGGTGCGGGATCAGGTCGTAACCGCGACGTTTTTGAAACTCAGCAGGCAGTTGCGGCGTCCAGTCAGATTCGTAGACCTCTAGTGAGTCAGAGAAGACTGAGTAGGGAGGTTGGTATCCAAATGCATTCAATATTGGCGTGGCTACGTCGTCCAAATGCTCATTGATTGCCGCGCGAGAGAAATGGTCAAGTACAAAACCTTCTGCACCGAACGCCGCACGTTTTACTTTCTGGCCCGTATGGCTCGCAATGAAATAAAGCACCGTGTGAGGCCCGAATTTGAGTATGGGCACTGCTACGGGCCCCGGATCGAGCCTGATGGCACTGCTAGCATCAAACGACTTCTCAGTTCCATTCACAATGAATGTCGCAATCGATGTTTCCCCTTCGGCGAGAGCCGCAGGTGGCGGCAGGGAAGCGCCAAGAGGAACAGCGACCACCTTGAGTTTGCCTGCTGAAAGAGCAAGCGTCGTTTTCGGTCCACCATACGGCCAGCCGCTGCCCAACGTGATGTCGACGCGCAGACCGAGTGCTCGTGCGATGTGATTCGCAAAGTTCACAGCATCGAGGAATTCCGGCGAAAGATAGCTGTAGTTCTTGATGCCTTTTGCCGGGTCGTCAAGCATGAGCGGATATACCGGCTGAATCTCCACGCCACCAATGCCGGCTCCGCGCATGGTTTCAAGCTCTTTCTGCAACTCTGATTTTTCAGTAGCCGGGCCGAACCACCACCAGCGCATCATCGGACGCGCATCGTCAGGCGGATTCAAAAACCCCTGATGCAGATTGCTCAGAGGCGCCTGTGCAATGGCCAAGCTTGTGGCGCAGAGCAGAAACGCGCCAATTACAAAACGCTGCAAGCCAATTGCGAAATGTGTTCTGTAAATTGGCAGATTTAGAAGCATGAGCGAACCCCGCAGCCGAAATTGTCGCACAAATAGCTTCCGCCACTTCAACCCGAAGGCGAAGTGGCGGATATGTTTGCTTCGGAGGACTTCTAGTAGCTGAGTTCCAGAACGTTAACCGAATAGGGCGCGAACGTCTGCTGGAATTTTGATCCTGCAACCGTTACGGGATGTTCAACCGGAACGATAGCTTTCGGCTCTGTGATGCTGTTGGTGGCGTTCGGCGTCTTGCCGCTGATGGTGATCAGTTTGCCCTGTGGCTTCACCTTCGCGCCATCGATATTGATCGAAAGCGGCTTGGCGTTCGACGTGCCGTTGACGACTTTGATGATCAGCTTGTGTGCCTTATCGTCGCGCGTCACTGAGGAGTAAACGCGCTCGCCTGCGTTTGAAAGCGTGCTGGCAACAACCTCGGTGCCTAGGTGCGTTCCAAACATTACCTGCGCATAATAGCTGGGCGATCCGTAGCTCGATAGCGCGTTATAGCCTATCAAATCGGTGGACCACTGCATGCCGCCTGGGTTCACGTTGACGAAAAGCGGTGCGTAGCAGGACATGATAACCAGGTCGCTGTTCCGCTCGAGGCCTGTGAGCCAAGCGGCGTCTGCAAGAGCCGCCTGCAGATTCGGAGTTGGATCGCCTTCACGCGTTGCCCATTCACCGACAAAGATCTTCGGTCCGCTGCGATCGTAGGTGTCATAGTGGTGCGTATCGGAATAAGACTTTTCCGCAGACATGTAGAAATGCTCGTCAAGCACATCGGGCTTGATGCTCTTGATGGGCGCCGTGGCAATGATTTCAAGATTGGGATACTTCTGCTTGATGGCACGGTAGAACTGAGTGTAGCGGCCATCATAGGAGCCGGAACGATCGAACTCGTCTTCGTTGCCGACTTCAACGTAGTGCAATGGGAAAGGTGCGGGGTGGCCGTTCTTGATGCGCTCCGCGCCCCATTTAGTGTCGGCTCCGCCGGTCACGTATTCAATTTCATCGAGCGCGTCCTGAACGTAGGGCTCAAGCGCAGGGCCTGGATCAACGTGCTGCTGGGCGAGCGAGTAGCCGGCGTAAACCGCCAGCACTGGCTCCATCTTCAAGTCTTCGCACCACTCCAGGAACTCGAGCAGTCCCATGCCGTCCGATGAACGATAGCGCCAGGGACTGTTGTGCGTTGGGCGATCCTCCCAAGGGCCAATGGTCTTCTTCCAATCGAACCGATCGGGAATTGTCTGGCCCTCAAGGTAATTGCCGCCCGGCAAGCGAAGGAACTTGGGATCCATCGCCGCCAGCTTTTCCATAATGTCGACGCGATTGCCGTGCACGCGGTTTTTGTAGGTGGGCGGAAAGAGCGAAACCAGATCGAACCACACGGTTGCGGGCTTGGGAATTGTCAGCAGCAAGTGATTGTTCACAGTAACCGGAACCGCACCGGTCTTGAGTGTGTAGGAGTATTCCTTCCACTCACCTGAGAGCCCTGTCACGGTCGCCTTTGCAGCCGTTACGCCAGTGATATCGTTCACCAGGCTGACGGTAAGGGGAACACCGTCGATGCTCGTCTTAGCCCAGAATGAGCCTGAGTAAGTGGAGTTCGGGCGGACCGGGATCCCCCAATAGCCTTCGTTCTCTACGCCGGCCGGCGCTGCATCTGTGGCTGCCGTTACTTCCACCTTGATGCTGCGGGGGAGCTCTTTGCTGGGGCCCGTCGCTTCATCCAGAGAGATGTGCGCAAACGAGCTTCCAGGAGCCACCATCTGCCACCGGGTCAGACCGCCAAAGCCGCGCCCGGGCACGCGATCGCGAACCAGTTCCGCGTAAACGCCGCCGTCGTAGGAGTAATTGATTTCTTCGGTCATCAATCCGTAAAGCATCGGGCCGACTTTTGCAGTCGGATGATCGACTTGAATTGACAGAGAGGGCGCCTGGGCAGTCAGACCCAAAGGCAGCATGAGAACTGCGACGATTGCAGGGGCAAAAACTTTGATTTTCATAACCTCGTCATACTAATCGGCACTGCTGCTGTATGACAAGATAGCGTTTTCTCAATCCCTTTGTTGAGTGCCATAGACGGGTACATTCTGAAGGAAGGGAACCACCGTGCAAACGCGTTCAGTCTTCGATGGCGGTGGCCAAGGCAGAACGCACATCTTCAGGCAAAACAGGTATGGCGCCTGACTGTGAAGCCACCCATGCCCCCCAGCGATTGCCCGCCTCATTGAGAGTTTTCAAACCTGCCCCGCGCAGCATGTAGTGGGTCATGGCCGCAGTAAACGCATCCCCACAGCCAATGGGATCAGCCACATTCACGCTAATTCCAGGGTGCTCGTTCCACTCACCACGGCGTACGAGCAGGCTTCCCCGATCCCCGCGTGTCACGGCAATCATATCGAGCGATGGGAACTCATCCAGCAGACGATCTGCTCCGGGACGCAGTTGCTCGCTTTCAGGATCTTCGCTTGACGATAGGCCGAGCATGTTCAACACCAGCGGCAGTTCGTTTTCATTCAGTTTGAGCACGGACGCCAGTTCGATCGACTCCTGCACAACTTCGGCGGAGTAGTACGGGGCCCGCAGATTGACATCGAACACGCGAATGCAGCTTGCTGAAGATTCCGCCGCGAGTGTTTGAATGGTCTGGCGCGAATCGCGGCTTCGTTGCGCCAGCGAGCCAAAGCAAATGGCGTCCGCCCGTTCAGCAAGCCGTACCCACTCGTCGGTCAGTTCCAGGTAGTCCCATGCCGCGTGCTCCTGGATTCGGTAATGCGGTTCGCCTTCAGAAAACTCCACGGTCACGCGGCCGGTCGGATGTTGGTGATCAACCTGCACAGCGCCAGCGTCGATTGGCATGGGATCAAGCAGATCGATGGCCTGGCGGCCAAGCTGGTCCCGTCCAATGCGGCTGAGAATGGCAGCGTGATTTCCCAATCGACCAGCCATGACGGTAAAGTTTGCCGGAGCGCCGCCAAGAAATCCGGTCAATGATTCCGAAGCGGAGCTGTCCCCTGTAAGGGAATTGTCACTTATCGATGAGCTTTCGATTGAGATGCCGCCCGTCCGCTTTCCGGCGGGCAGAATGTCCCACAGCAATTCACCTACGCCGAGGATCAGATGCTGTTGTTTCACCGTCCACTCCAAAAAGTATGCTTTCGCCGCAAACTATTTTTGAGAGCTTGCTTTCCCCATCCAGCGATAGATCGAGCAATCTTCCCAGTTTGTCACTGCGTATTCGCCGTCCGGCTGATTGGCAAGAATCTTGTGATCGGCAATTGCGTCCGCAGGAGACCGCATTACCTTGCCTGCAAACATCCTCACGAGATCAGGATGCCTGCGAAGTACAAGTTCCTGCTCATGGTTAATGTACAGAATATCGAGTTGGCCCTCTCGTCCCGCCATGCTCTTGCCCCAAGCGCTCAAAAGTCGTCGCATCACCGGCGCGCCAAACGGATTGAACATAAAAGCAACGCAAGGGCCAGTCGGAATTTTGAATTCCACTGCATCCCCGCATATAACTCGAATTGGCGTAACAGCCAATCCGCGTGCCTTCCAGCTAGCAACATTTCTTCGCGCAATCTGCGCCAGCTTTGGGTTCAACTCTACCCCAATTACTTTGCGGAAAGGGAACTCAGACGCCAGCAGAAGGGCTCGGCCCATGCCTGCGCCCAGATCGATGAAAGTAAACTCATCAATCGTGCCCGCCGGTTTTGATCTTCTCCACTGCGCCACAAGCTCGTGGAACACCGAAGGCGCCACACCGAAGTAGGCCGTATTATGGCGGTCGGCCTGGCTGCCGCACTTCAGATTACGTCCAGCAATCAGCCCGCTGGTCTTGACGCCAAATTCAATGTCAAAAGGGTGCCAGGTGAAGCCATCTTTCACCGACATTCCCGGCAGTGCGCGCCGGATTGGAGCGCGAGTTTTGGCTTGTTTCCGAACGGCTTTCTTCACGGTTGAACCTTAGCATAAATGGCTTGTGCATCAACAAGGTGGAAGACGCTGCGTGTTGAACGCAATCGGCGTCCGGCGTTGCATCAGATTGCAACTACAATCAAGTTGTATAATTCGCCCGACTTCCTGGATGGACATTTTCGGGGTTTCTGGCAACCTGCGGCTTACACAGGGCTGGAACCGTGCCGTCCGGGCCGAGAGGAACGAATGCCAGGTAAAAATAAAATTTCTATCGATCGCAGAGCCTTTGTTGGCGGCGCTTTTGCCGGCCTCACGGCGCTTAGTTTGAATGCCGAAACACCCAAGCCCCCGTCGGGATCGATTCCGATGCGCGAGTTCGGCAAGACAGGAGTCAAGCTCACCATCATTGGCCAAGCCGGTGCGCGCTTGAACATGTGCAGAAGTCGAGAGGCTGCAGGCAAAGTTGTTCGCCAGGCATACGACCTCGGCATCAATTACTTTGACTGCGCGCACGCTTATTGGAACGGCCACTCTGAAGAAGCCTATGGCGACGTCATTCCTGATTTCCGCAAAAATGTTTTCTTGACTACCAAGTCAACGCAGCGCACCCGTGCGACCGCTGAGAGTGATCTGCATGCGTCTCTCACCGCATTGAGGACCGATTATCTCGATTTGTGGCAGATTCACGATGTCCGAACCAAGGATGATATCGAAGCCATCTTTGCACCCGGCGGATGCATTGAGGCATTTGAAGCGGCGAAGAAGGCCGGCAAGTGCCGTTTCATTGGCTTCACCGGGCACCATGATCCGGAGATTCACAACGAGATGTTGCGCCACTATGACAAGTGGGATTCGACATTGATGCCTATTCATGCCGCTGACAATGCCTACATGAGCTTTCAGAAAAACACGCTGCCTCACGCGATTGAGCGCGGCATCGGCATCCAGGCCATCAAGGTTTTTGCAAATGCGTTTCTGCTCCGCATGTTGAGCGTGGAAGAGTGCCTGCGCTACGCGCTCAGTCTGCCGATTTCATGCGCTGCGCTCGGCAGCAACACTGAGAGCCAGCTGAATGAGAACGTGCGCATCGCGCAGAACTTCAAGCCGTATACGCCAGAGGAGATGGCCCAGGTGGAGCAGCTTACCTATACGTCAGCCATCGGCGGCCTGCACGGCCCGGCACTGGAGTACTGGAAGCTGGGCGGTGTGTGGAAGTAGTTCTCTCGCGGCACAGATTCTTTGACAACCTTGGTGTTGCCCCTTATGCTTTGAGGAAACGTTTACCGAAAGCTCGTAATTCTCAACATATCCAGGGGGAGTTTTGCTGATTACGCCTGGCGGCTTTAACATGCCTTGCGGGCCCCACAAGTAAGAAGGAGATGTCGCATGAAGAATGTCTCAAGACGGCAATTCATTAAGAAAGCAAGTCAAGCTAGCGCGGCCGTGGCCGTTGCATCGGCCGGTGGCAGATTCGGAATCAGCCAGACGGAGCGCGTGACGCGGGTCGTCATCGATTCTGGCCGCCAGATCGCGCCCATCGACCGCCATCTTTTCGGTTCGTTTCTTGAGCAGCTCGGGCGCGCCATCTACGAAGGCATCTACGATCCCGGCTCAAAGTTTGCTGATGCCAACGGATTCCGCACCGATGTGATGAAGGAAATTCGTGATCTCGGCGTGCCCATCGTCCGCTATCCCGGCGGCAACTTCGTCTCCGGCTATCACTGGCTGGATGGAGTAGGCCCGAAGGACAAGCGACCCGCTGTTTTGGACCGTGCATGGAACACGCTTGAGACCAACCAGTTCGGCACCAACGAGTTCATCACCTGGGCTCGCCAGGTTGGCACCGAGCCCCTGTTCGGACTCAACTTCGGCACCGGAACCGCCGAGGACGCAGCGGCGTTGCTTGAATACTGTAACGTGCCCAAGGGAACCAAGTGGAGCGAGCTTCGCCGTTCACACGGCTACGACCAGCCGCACAACGTGAAGTACTGGTGCGTGGGCAATGAGATGGACGGCCCTTGGCAGATCGGCCACATTCCGGCGCGTGAATACGGGCTGAAGGCCACCGACGCTGCACGCCAAATGCGCGCAATCGATCCAAGCATCAAACTTGTTGCCTGCGGATCGAGCGGCCCGTTCATGCCTACCTACATTGAGTGGGATCGCACCGTGCTCGAACAGTGCTACGACGTTGTCGATGGCATCTCGCTGCATCGCTATTGGGGAAACACTGAAGAGACAAATCACGACAGCCAGACTTACCTCGCTATGAACCTGGCCATGGATCGCCAGATCGAGGAGATCATTTCGGTCTGCGACACGGTGAAAGCTCAGAAGCGCTCGGGCAAACAGCTTTTCCTTTCGTTTGACGAGTGGAACGTGTGGTATCGCGCGCGCACTGGCGATGCGGTGGATGGGCACGGCAAGCCTGCTCCACACCTGCTTGAAGAGCCATACAATCTCGAAGACGCGTTGCTGGTTGGCGGGCTGATCAATTCGCTCATCCGTCACTCCGACCGCGTAAAGCTCGCTTGCCTGGCGCAACTCGTCAACGTGATCGCGCCGATCATGACGAACTCGAACGGCATTCTGCGTCAGAGCATCTACTATCCCTACTCGTGGGCCCTTCAACATGCACGCGGAGCGGCTCTCAGCATCGCGCCTCAGGGTCCGGGCTACCGCGTCGACAAACTCGGTATGCCCCTCGAAGATGGCGGGTTGCCGATTCCGGGATTTGGGCAAGTCGCGTACGTCGACATTTCTGCCACCCTCGATGCGGATAAGAAGTCCGCCACGATTCTGATGTTGAACCGTGACATCGAAAAGCCGCAGGACGTCGAAATCGCGTGGCACGACCTGACGCCGACAGCAGTCACCACATTCGAGACAATCACCGGACCTGACTTGAAGGCGCTGAATACCTTCGAGCAGCCAAACAAAATAGTGCCGCAGAAACTCGAAAACCCGAAGGTGGGTTCGCGCATGTCTGTGCGACTGCCGGCACACTCGTACTCGGTTCTAACGCTGTCGCTCTAACCAACATTGTGCCCCGTCTTCAGTGCAATCTACGCACGAAAGACGGGGCACAAGTGCATAGAATTCTTTCCAATTTGCAAATCTCTTCATATTTATCTTCCCCGCTAACTTGCTAACTCGCTGACCTGCTGACTCGCTTAACCGGCGGATTCGCGCTACCCTTATGGATACGCGCTAACCGCGATTTAAGGAGCGTCGCACCCCCGCCATGCCCATTCAGTCAACGTCGAAAATCTGGCATAACGGCCAGCTGATTCCCTGGGAACAGGCCACCATCCATGTGATGAGTCACGTGGTCCACTACGGCAGCAGCGTGTTTGAAGGCATCCGCTGCTACGCGCAGCCGCAAGGCTCAGCCGTCTTCAGGCTGCCCGAGCACATGCAGCGCCTGCTCGACTCAGCGCGCATCTACCGCATGAATCTGCCCTTCACGCTTGAAGAGCTTTGCGCCGGCGTAGTCGAGCTGATTGAAGCCAACGGCATCGCGCCCTGCTACATCCGGCCCATCGCACTGCGCGGTTACGGCGAAATCGGCGTCAGCCCCAAGGGCTCTCCGGTTGAGGTCTACATGGCCAACTTTCCGTGGGGCAAGTACATCGCGGGCACAGGCGGCGCAGACGTCTGCATCTCCAGCTGGAACCGGCTGGCCCCGAACACCATGCCGGCACTGGCCAAGGCGGGCGCCAACTACATGAACTCGCAGCTGATCCGCATGGAAGCTGAAGCCAACGGCTACCAGGAAGGCATCGCGCTCGACGTAGGCGGGCTGGTAAGCGAGGGCTCGGGCGAGAACGTGTTTCTGGTACGCAACGGAGTGATCTACACGCCGCCCCTGGCTAACTCGGCGCTGAGCGGCATCACGCGCGATTCGGTGCTGACCATCGCCCGGCACCTGGGCTTTACCGTAACCGAGCAGCCGATTCCGCGCGAGATGCTCTACATAGCCGACGAAGTGTTCTTTACCGGCACAGCCGCCGAGGTACAGCCGATCCGCTCGATCGACAAGATCCTGGTGGCCGACGGCAAGCCCGGCGAGATCACGCGCAAGCTCGGCGAGGAATTCTTCGCCATTGCCAACGGCCTGAAGCCAGACCGCTTTGGCTGGCTCACGCCGGTCAATGTCGCGGCGACTGAACCGGTGACTGCGTAAGCTGGAAGCAGTAAATGAAAAGAAGCCGAACGATTGGCGGGTGCCCATCGTTCGGCTTTTTTATTCTTTGTTGCTCAGCAGGCAGAACATTGCGCCCTGCGGGTCTTGGCCGTTAATGATCCAGCCACCACCCGGAACCTGCATCGGGCCATTCAGAACCTTCCCGCCGCCGGACTTTACACGTTCGACCGCTGCGCCAATGGAATCGACCATAAAATAAAAATTCCAGCATGACACAGGAACATGTGGGGCTTTGTTCATCATGCCGCCGTCGCCCATTTCCTTGTGGTCACCCTCATCGAAAATGCGATAGATGCCCATTTGCCCCATGTCCATATCGGAGATCTTGGTCCAGCCGAATAACTTGTTGTAAAACTCAGACGCAGCTTCTATATCGGTTGTATAGAGCTCATGCCAGCCGATCGTTCCAGTGGCGGGTGGCGAAGGGCGTTGTGGCGAGGGCATATTGGAGTGCGGAGTAAAGACCACAATCGCGGCGCCCTGCGGATCGGACATCACTGCGAAACGCAACATGCCAGGGATATCCGTGGCGGGTCTCCAGAGTTTGCCTCCAGCCTCCACGATCTTCTCCACATGTGCGTCAACGTCGCCAACCGAGATGTAACCGACCCATCCGGTGTGCCCGTCGAGCTTCAACATGCCGGCCATGCCCACGTTGCCAATGTTGAAGGTTGTGTATGGTTGGCCCTCGCCATTGGGCATCTCCTGGGTGCTCCAGCCCACCACATCCGAATAAAATTTTCCGGCGGCTTGAGTATCGCTCGTCATGAGCTCGTACCAGCTGAATTTGCCTTTTGGTGTAAACATCGGGGGAGTCTCCTCATTGAAGGACGCCGTAAGGTATCGCTATCCCTCGGCACTGGTTCCGTTGATACCAGTCTCCTGCGAAGCATGTCAACCGCGCTAGGATGAAAGCTCCAGCAAGCTCAATAATGACAAACCAGAGTTTCACAATTCACGACGAAATTTAACAATTCGCTGTTTAAATCAGATCATGCATACCAATTCAAGAATCCTGCGCGCCTGGCTTGCTTCAGTTGTTTTGACTGTATTGGTACTCGTGCTTTCGCCGTTTGCTACGGCGCAGGCTTACGTTGGCAAACCAAAGCTCATCGTCATCGTGGTCATCGATCAGTTTCGCGGAGATTATCTGAACCGCGATCAGGCCGAGTTCAAGGGCCGTGGCTTCAACCTTTTTATGAAGCAGGGCGCGTGGTTCACTGACTGCTATTACGATTACGCAAACACCAAAACCGGCCCTGGCCACGCGACCATCGGCACCGGTGCGTACACTGACGGGCACGGCATCGAGGCAAATGAGTGGTGGGATGCATCTCGCTCCTACGATGAGCAGGTCAGCTCAGTGCAGGATGAGCGTTATCAGCTCGTCGATCTCCCGCACGATTCCATTCCTGCAAACCAGCCGGGTGCGCCGACCTCGGCCACCAAATGGGCGGTCGGCTCATCTCCGCTCAATCTTCGCGCAACCACATTCGGCGACGAGTTGCGGCTGGCCACCCAAGGGCGTTCGCGTGTCTTTTCGGTTTCGCTCAAGGACCGTGCATCCATCCTGCCTGCAGGTCAGTCTGCAAACGCGGCTTATTGGATAGATCCCTCAAGCGGCCACTTCACTACATCCACCTATTACATGGAGCATCTTCCGGAATGGGCCACTGCGTTTAACAGCGATGGCCACCCCGAAAAGGCCGCCCGGGAAGCCAATGCCGAAGCAACGACGCAGTTCTACGATCTGGTAGGTCGAACACCAGTGGCTAACGAATACGAAGTCGATTTCGCCAAGTCGCTGATTACTGGCGAAAGACTTGGCCAGAACGGCGCGACAGATCTGCTGGTCATTTCGCTCTCAGCAAACG
>JADGNO010000109.1 GCA_017883405.1 Occallatibacter sp.
AACCGCTGTCGAAGATCCATAGTACTTTGCCGTCAGACGTGAACAACTGCGTCATGCAAAGGACGGCCATCGCCGTCGCAAATATCAGAAACGCGCTCAGGATGTTTCGCCGGGCTGTCCTTTCCCGTCCCGCAACCTGGGTTAAAAAGAAAACTCCAGCCAACGCTCCCCAACGCAAAATCGCCGCGCGAGTTTCAAAGGTCGATGAAGTAGTGTGGGCAATGACCTGTATCAGACCCCACAGCGGTATGAAGTACACGAGAAATGCCGGCCATTCCTGCGCGAACTGCTCTTTACCACGATGAATTCCGGCGACTAGATAAACGCCAAGGAGAGCAAATATCCCGATCTGGAATGACTGAAGGGCCCAAGCGTCGCGGACGAAGGCTGTTCCCGTGGCGTAAACCAGCAAGAAAAATAGACAGACCGCAACGACCTTCGAAGACTGCTGAAGGGAATTGTCAACCGGGTTGAACTTCCCGGCATCGGCGATGAAGGGCACGACGGGCAATGCGACTATTGTACGGCACGTTTGCGAATCGGGCCGAAAGGTGAACTGCGCGCCATCGATCGCTAAAAAGAAAAACTAAAGCCAATTTTCAAGCGGATCCTGCTCGACCGCATTTCGATTGCAAGTTCAGTCACATCCCAAATTAGCGAGCACTAATAATGCATTCCAATTGTCGTCTGATTCGCATGCACCATTTTGCCGATAAGTCCTCCAGGCGCCAACGGAACGCCAGCGGAGGACCGAATGAACAAGCTTTGCAGAACACTACTGTGCTTGTTTCTTATCGCATACGGGTTACATTGCCTGGCGCAGAACGCCAAGGTACCCTTTAGGCAGATTGAGCGCGACGCTCAATTGACCGCAAACTTGAACATCTCTGACAGAGTAGAAGCGCTGAGCCACTCATCTGAGGCATATGCTGCTCCGTCGGCTTCATCCAGCTCAAGCTATATGCGGCCCAGTTATAAGCAGCCTCGCGTTCTCGATTCAAAATATCTCCTGATAAATGGGCTGCACCTCGGAATGGCCGCGCTGGATATTGGGCTCACCCAGCATTGCATCGCGAATCACCGCTGCAGAGAAGGGAATCCGCTTATGCCATCATCGCTCGCCGGGCAGGTGGGGATGGATTCAGCGCTGGTCGGCTCGGGAGCATTCATCAGCTTTCGCTTGAAGAAAGCGGATAGCAAACTCTGGTGGCTTTCTCCAGTTGCGGGCATAAGTGCACATACCGCTGGAGTATTGTCGGGCCTCATCAATCGCTGAGTCTATCCCGCTCCGGCACCGCACAACAAAGGACCGGCAGACGCATTTTAAGAGCGTCTGCCGGTCTTTTGCGCTGGAGGATGTCTATTTTACCGTCACTGATTTTGTCGTTGAATGTTGAAGTGAGCCGGACGTTGCCATCACCGTCACCGGCGAATCTACACCGGCAGTAGTGGTGTTGGTCGCAAACGTTGCTCCGCCGCAACCGTTCAGGAAGCAGGCTCCGGCCGCGCAAACAGCAAGGCACATCCTTGACAAGAACCATTCATTGGGATTAAATATGACTGACGGTCAAAGATGGGTGATAGTCGTATATGGGCGGCGGACAACAACAACCAAAAAAGATGAGGGTCGCAAGTGGTCAGCGCTCTTCGGATTCCTCAAAGAAATCCGAGACCGAAGCGTCTTCCGGGCGACGGGAACGACGTGCTGCCGAAACACGTCTCAAGCTCTTCCGCTGCGCCTTGGCTCTGATCGCGGAACACGGTCTTTCCAGCGTGACGGTTGAAGACATCACCGAGGCAGCCGACGTAGGCAAAGGCACTTTTTTCAATTATTTCGAGACAAAAGACCACGTGCTCGGCGTTATGTCAGAAATCCAGATCGGCAAGATCAAAGAGGCCGCGTCAAAAGCGGCTCACGGCAAGCAATCCATCCACGCCGTGCTTCATGAACTCGCTCAGCGGCTTGCCGAGGAGCCTGGTCGCAGCCCGTCGTTAGCCCGCGCCCTCATAGCATCCTTCCTGGGAAACCAGGGCATCCGCGAAATCTTGAAACGAACCATGCTTGAGGGCCGTAAGTCAGTTGGGGAGATAGTTGCGGCAGGGCAGGAGCACGGCGAGATTAATCCCAACCTGAAAAAGGAGAAGGTATCCATGCAATTTCTGCAATCCATCATGGGTACCGTCTTGATCTGGTCGCTCAACGAAACTCCAACGCTCAATGCATGGATCGAAGACAGCTTTCAGCATTTCTGGAGATCAGTCTCCATCTCCGGTGGGGAGCAGGAACCATGAATTCCAGTTCATTCAAATTCGCCGTTTTTCTATTCCTGGTGGTCACGCTCAGCGTCTTGACGCCATTTTCGTGTCTTGCTCAGCAGCAAGCGCCCTATCGGCTTACTTTGCAGGATGCGATTCAAAAGTCGCTCCAGGCCAACTTGAATGTGCTGCTCGCCCAATCGCGCGTGGACGAATCTGAAGGAGCGCGGCAGCGGAGCATGTCGGCAGCGCTGCTCCCGCGTGTGAATGCGCAAACCTACGCCAATGTTCAGAACCGCAATCTGCGCGCATTCGGCATCTCTGTTCCCGGTCTTCCACTGCCCGCCGTTGTGGGGCCATTTTCCAACTACGACGCCAGAATTTATGCGCAGCAAAATTTGCTTGACCTCGCCACTTACCGCACCTTCAAGGCCAGCGAAATAGCTGTCGATGCCAACAAGCTGGATGAGCGCGATGCCCGCGACTTGATCGTCCGGGTAACCGCGTCACTCTATTTGAATGCGCAGACCGCCGCCTCACGAGTAGAGGCTGCACAATCGCGTGTCAACGACTCAACCACGCTGCTCAAACTGGCAACGGACAAACATGATGCGGGTACCGCCACCGGCGTGGACGTATTACGCGCCCAGGTGCAGCTTGCCAACGAACAGCAGGCTTTACTGGTGTCGCAGAACGATCTTAAGCAGGCGCTTCTCGTATTGGCGCGCAACATGGGCATCAGTCCGGGTACGAATATCGAGTTGGCAGAGCCGCTTCAGTATCGATCTCTCACGCAGTCGCAGCCCGAGGCCCTTTTGACCTCAGCGTTGAAGGTACGCGCAGATTATCTGTCGCTTGCCAAGCAGCGCGAGACCCTTTTTGAGCAACAGCGCGCCAACCAAGCCCGCTATCTCCCCAAACTCAGCCTCAATGGAAACATTG
>JADGNO010000110.1 GCA_017883405.1 Occallatibacter sp.
GGTGGCGGTGGGCTGACCTATATCGCCCGTCGCGCGGCTGAGAAAGCCGCCGCGTCTACCGGTAAAGACCTGCTGCCGTTCCTGACCGAAGGCTTCACCGCTGCGGCCATGGCCAAGGTGGGAACAAGCGCACTGGAGTCGCGAAAACTCGGTTATGTGCTTGAGGGCGATGTGATCGTGCCGCACAAGGACGAGTTGCTGTTTGTGGCCATCAACGAGGCCAAGGCGATGTTCAACTCGGGCTACCGGGCGCCGCAAAAGCGCCTGTTCGCGGTGGCGGGGCGCAGTGGCGTGGCCACCATCAAGGGCTCGCTGGTCAATATGCGCGACGGCGGCTTCATCAGCGCGCACGACTATCACATTGCCAGCCTGATTGCCAACGTGGTGTGCGGTGGTGACGTGGATGCCGGCAGCCTGGTCAGCGAGGAGTATCTGATGACACTGGAGCGCCAGGCTTTCTGCTCCTTGCTCACGCACCCCAAGACGCAGGAACGCATCATGGGCATGCTGTCCACCGGCAAGCCCGTTCGTAACTGATAGAGCTACTGCGCGGTCACCATGCGTCGTTGGGCGGTGCTCGGAATCCTCACGTACGGGAGTACGTTCCGGTTCCTGTGCTCCGTCCGCCTAGCCTGATGACCGCTCGCTACGCTCTCTCAGTCACGAACTTCGTTCGATTAATCACTTTCGACTGTTATTGAAAAGAGTCACCATGAAACAAGTTCAAGAAGCCTATATCGTCGCCGCCACGCGTTCCCCCATCGGGCGCTCGCACCGGGGTTTTTTCCGCAACATGCGACCGGATGATCTGCTGGTCAGTGTGTTGCAATCCGCGCTGGCACAGGTGCCCACGCTGGACCGCAACATGATCGAAGACATGATCTGCGGCTGTGCCATGCCCGAAGGCCAGCAGGGCCTGAACGTGGCACGCACGGCAGTCGTGCTGGCCGGTCTGCCCACCAGCGTGGGCGGCATCACCGTCAACCGTTTTTGCGCCTCCGGCCTGTCGGCGATCCAGATGGCGGCTGACCGTATTCGCGTCGGTGAAGCCGAGGTGATGATTGCTGCGGGCGTCGAGAGCATGAGCATGGTGCCGATGGGCGGCAATGCGCCGTCCTTCTCGCCGCTGATGTTCGCCAACGACGAGAACGTCGGCATTGCCTACGGCATGGGTCTGACCGCCGAGAAGGTGGCGACGCAGTGGAAGATCAGCCGTGAGGCACAGGACGCGTTTGCACTTCAATCGCACCAGCGGGCGCTGGCCGCGCAAGCGGCGGGCTATTTTGCCGCCGAGACCACACCGATTGAAGTGACCGATCGCTCACCCAACCTGGCGGCCGGCGACGTAATCGAGAAAAAACGGGTCGTGAGTCTGGATGAAGGTGCACGCGCCGATACCTCGCTGGAAGGCCTGGCCAAGCTCAAAACGCCGTTTGCTGCGCGCGGTTCGGTCACGGCGGGCAACAGCTCGCAAACCTCGGACGGTGCCGGTGTGCTGATTTTGGCCAGTGAAAAAGCGGTCAAGCAGTTTGGTTTGACACCGCTGGCACGTTTCGTCAGTTTTGCCGCCAAAGGCGTACCGCCAGAAATCATGGGCATTGGCCCGATCGAGGCGATACCCGCTGCGCTGCGCTATGCCGGTCTGAAGCAGGACGACATTGACTGGATCGAACTCAATGAAGCCTTTGCTGCCCAGTCGCTGGCCGTGATCAACACGCTCGGACTCGATCAGTCCAAGGTCAACCCAATGGGCGGTGCCATTTCGCTGGGTCACCCGCTGGGCGCAACGGGCGCCATCCGCGCCGCCACCTTGATCCATGCGCTGAAGCGCAAGCAGCTCAAGTACGGCATGGTGTCCATGTGCATCGGCATGGGGCAGGGCGCCGCAGGTATTTTTGAACGCGTCTAAGCGCTAAGTCAGATGAAGAAGGCCACGCACCAGTGGCCTTTTTTTCGTCGTCACGGGTTTTACTACGCTGTTGGCCCCATGAATCCCTGAAACCGAATACTGGCGAGAGTTTGGACTGCTTGACGAATGACGGTTCCAGACTGCAGACGTTCAACGTCTGAAATCACCGGGCTGCGCAGCTCCGGTGGATTGCAGGCGCATCCCCTAACGCCAAACTATCGGTCAGTTTCTTGCACTTGAGGGGGAGTCCATATAGGAAGGAGGAAGGGTTAGGCGTCGCCGGAGCTGCAGCGAGATGTCTCATGTTGAGGCCGGACCCACTGTAAGTGTCGCCGTGATCTTGATGTTCACGTTTGAGCCCAACTTCCACAACTCTTCTTTCAAATCCGGACCGGCGTACGCGCCGGCCTCTCCCTCAAGATCATCTAAATGTTGAGCGAGCATCTCGACGGAGACTTCGTACCGTTGCCTTGGCGGATGAAAGATCGCTCCCATCGCGCGTATTACCGTTGCACTGAGGTTTGGATGTGGGGTTGATGCTGCGTGTTCGTTTGCATCGACAAGTACCTGTGCGGTTCGTAGATTCCGGCACTTGTCAGCAATTGACTGGTTGGCAAAGGACAACTCGTGATCGAAGTTGTGCGCGAACTCATTACGAATTGAACGAATTACGTTTAAGTCGTATTGAACGTCATCGCTGATCCATGCGAGCGCATGCGCAAGACGAATTCGCGCCGAGAACGCGCCTAGCGGCCCACTGCCCGAAAGAAGTTCGTGCTTGGAGCACCGAAGACGCCGGTTGTAGAGGCTCTCTAGCCTTGCGTCCAGCAAGGCTGCGCCGAGAACAGCGCATGCTCTATCGGACTCCGCTCTAAACGGCCCGCTGAATGCATTGAGGTCGAATGAGGGGATTGGGAGACGGGGCATTATGAAGCCTAACGTTGAAGCTGAGCCGCGAGCGGCGGCCCGCCGACGCGAGTCGGCTCGAGCGACTGGTTAGAACTCTGGCAGCACATCGGACGCGACTTTGATTTTTGAGTTGCAGCCATTGCAGAGGTATTCGCTTGAACCGTAGAAATCACCTTGGTTCTGAAGCACGAACTTCTCACCCTTGTTGAAGCACCTAGCGCAAACCCAATGTGCCGGCTCTCCGCTGGCTGAGTCCGATTTCAGTGCGAACGCGAAGATGCCAGGCTCTAGAGCAACAAGTTGGTACCGCCGCTTCTCTTCTCCCCAAGCTTGAAGAAGCGCTAGTTGCTCACGCAACTTGCGGATCTCATCGGCCATGGCCGCTTGATCCGCGTTCGCAGCAAGCGCGCTACTTTGCGCAGACAGGATTGAGCTTTGCAGTTCGATCACCTTGCCCTGAACTTCAGCCATCGATTTGAGGTCAAGAAACCCCTTGGCAATGTCAGAGGCGACCTTCAGGCCTGTGATTGTCCCTTGGATAAGCGATAAGTCCATATATGGCCTGAAGAGTTCTAACGTAATGTAGACGGTCGGATATTCTTGATTCCCAGGATATCCGACGGGATATACCCGAACTTCACTTGCTGATGCCGAAGCCCCATCGAGCGGTAAGGCCCATACCGCCAGGGTTCGTAGCCAATTTCACAAGAAGTTGAAGTCATTTCCATCCCTTTGAACCTTGTCACCTATCCTGGCGAAATTTGGGTAACGTCGATTTCACTCTTACGATATTTCATCTGGTCAGAACTATAGCTCAGCGGGCCATGTCCCGAGCTCTGCCATCACGACCAGCGCCCGGAACTCAAAGAATTGCGGTAAC
>JADGNO010000111.1 GCA_017883405.1 Occallatibacter sp.
CAGACAGCGCAATTGATTGAAGCGGGCTTCGACACCATTATTGCGTGTGGCGGAGATGGCACTGTACATGAAGTGTTGCAAAGTATCGTAGGCACGGATGTAAAGCTGGGCGTAGTTCCGCTGGGAACTGCCAATGCGCTGGCAGCCGATCTGGGCTTGATCGCTTCGCCGGCAAAGGCCATGAAGATATTGCTCAAAGCTAACCCCACACGTGTTTCCGTGGGTCGCATTCAATTTTGCGACACCGACGGGCAAACACGCTCGCGCTACTTTACAGTGGCCGCTGGTGTGGGTGCGGATGCCCTGCTGATGTCGCGGCTCGACGTGCGGCTGAAGCGGCGGCTTGGCTACCTGCTGTATATGGTCGAAGCGGCGCGGATCATGTTCACACACAGCTTTCCGCTGTTTGAAGCCGTGGTTCCCGGCAACGGAAATGGCGATGCGCGCGTACTCGATGTTTCACAGTTGCTCGCAGTGCGGGTCCGCTCCTTTGGAGGCGCGCTCCAGAACCTCGTGCCGGGAGCCAGCCTTCGCAATGGAACTTTGAGTCTGCTGGCGTTCAAGACCCAAAGTCGCTTCCGCTATCTGCTGTTCATGCTTGCGGTGCTTACGCGGCAGCATACGTTTCGCCGCGAAGTGGAACTTGTGGAGACACCGTCGATTGAATGCCGCGCGCGCCACGGAAGCAAAGAAGAGCTCTTTGTGGAGGCTGACGGAGAAGTGCTGGGAATGCTGCCGATCAAGCTTGAGGTGGTGCCCCACTCGCTCACGCTTCTAGTCCCAGAGGGCGCGCAGCCTTAAGTAAGGAACTGAAAGCCGGCCGAGCTAACCCAATTGAAATTGTTCGGCCGAATAAGCAAGAGACTACCGGAAATCTGCAGCGCCATGTTTTGCCTGCGTGTTGTGCAGGTCTTCCGCATCGTCGGCCGCCGTGGAACGGGCAACATTTCCAAGCATGGTAGATGTACTCTGAATCGAGGTTGGCGGAGTTTTTGCGTCCATTTCAGACAGCCATTGCTTGGCGCCGGTGTTCAGATGCAGAGCTGCTCTCTGCAGCCACTCACGCGCCTTCTCTCTATCGGCCGAGACCCCCAGCCCATTCAAATACATCACGCCCAGATTGCTTTCCGCAGCATCTGAGCCATGCGCCGCAGCCTTGCTGAACAACACGAATGCTCTTGCGTAGTCCCTTGTCGTTCCCAGGCCGTTGAAGTACAAGACCCCAAGATCCACCTGTGCGGCAGCGAACTCTTGCTGCGCAGCCTTCGTGTACCAGTCCAGCGCCTGGCCGTAATCGCGCGGAACGCCTAGCGCCTGCGAATACATCTGGCCCAGTGACCACTCTGCTTTCACGTTGCCCTGGTTGCCGGCTTTGGTCAGCCACTCCAGGGCCTTGGTGTAATCCATTGCCACGCCGGTGCCGCTCAGGTACATGGCGCCCAGATTGTTCTGCGCGGCCTCATATCCCTGTTCGGCCGCGCGCGAGAACCACGAAAAAGCCTTCGGATAATCCTGCGCCGTCCCCTCTCCGCGGTAGTAAAGGAGACCTAGATTGTTCTCCGCGACCACACTGCCTTTTTGAGCGGCTTTGCCGTACCAGATGAGTGCATGTGCGGCGTCCGGAGCCGTTCCTGCGCCGTTCATGTAGATGTAGCCGAGCATGTTCTGGGCTTCGACATCACCCTGCTCAGCGGCCTTGTTGGCCCAATCGAGCGCCAGCGCAGCGTTTCTTTCAGTGCCTTTTCCTGAGGCGTACATGTAGCCAAGGACGGTCTCGCTTCTCGGACTTCCCTTCCGGGCGGCCTTCTCGTAAGCGGCAAAGGCCTCAGAATACTTTCCCTGTTGAAAGAGAATGCTCGCCTGGTTCTCAATCGAAGCGATTGACGACTTTGCCCAGCCTGAACTGCTCGCTGTGACAACACCTAAAAATGCGCTGACGAGTACTCGACAAGTGGGGAGACGCATCGCTGGGACCTCCGCTCGCAGGGGAATGAAGCTGGTTGATCGAAGCTCCGGGCAGCGTGGGGAAGCCGGAGCAGTAAGCAAGTATTAGGGCAGGGAATTTCCAAAGTCAAGTGGAATTCCGTTGAATTACAAAGGGATTACAACAGGCAACTATTTATCGATTGGCAACGTTAGGGACCAACTGCAGGTCATCCGGGATGGAAGATAGATCCCGGATGACGGAAGCACAAAGAGCACTGTCGAATGGATTTCGACCAACTACTTCTTGAGCGGTTTGCGCGCAAAATAATAGAGCGAAAACGCCAGCGCGGCAAAGGCGACCACCGATACGATGTCGTTGTACACGAATGTGTGCGGCAAGCCGATTGGGTTCTCTTTATCCCAAGTAGTTTCGTAGAACTTGAATGCCACACCCAGCAGTCCCATAATGCCGCCCGCCGCAATCAGTCCTGAAGCGAAGAGAGAGCCCGGCGAGACATCGCCCTCGTCGGTGCCGCCGGCCTTCTGAACAGCCGCATCCACGAGCCAGCGAACTACGCCGCCAGTAAAAATGGCGAGCGTAGTACCGATGGAGAGATATGCTCCCACGGCGAATGTGAGCGAACGAACGCCCAGTAACTCCACGCCGATCACCAGGAAGACGCCGAGCATGACCAGTCCCCAGGGCAGCTTGCGGCTCAAGATGCCATTGATCACGGTGGCCATCAAGCGCGCCTGTGGTGCCGCAGCCTTTTCGCTGCCGATTCCGGGTATCCACTGGACTTCAATGCGGCCGCTGGCAGGCGAGTAAAGGTACTTGCCATCTGCCAGCTCAGGCGAACCCAGCGCGTTGAGAACAACGTATTCGCTCTTGTGATGAAGCAACGAAGTGCCGTTGGCACCCTTCACGCTGAACTGATCAAGCAGGCCGTGAGGATTTTCCTGCACGGCCACGCCCGGATGGGATGCGCTAATGTTCCACGGCCGCGGCGCTTCGCGAAATTCTTGCAGACCCTGGTTCATCAGGTTCAGCGTGACGCCGATAGCGATCGTGGACACGGTGATGCCGATGAGGAATGCGAATCGCTGCTTGATCGGCGTAGCGCCCAGAAGATAGCCGGTCTTCAAATCCTGCGAGGTGTCGCCCGCCTCAGCTGAAGCAATGCAGACCACGCCGCCAATGGTGATGGCGAGCGCGCCGAAAGCAGGCGCCGTCCAGCCGTTGACCAGGAAAATGGCTGAAGTTGCCATAAGTGTCGCGATGGTCATGCCGGAAATTGGATTGGCGGAACTGCCGATCAGCCCGACGATGCGCGAGCTGACGGTAACAAAGAGAAACCCGAAAATAACAATGAGCAGCGCCGCGCCAAGATTTGCCAGTACTCCAACCTGCGCTCCCGGCACTGGCTTGAACTCGAGGAACAGAAACATCAGAATGATCAGTGCGATGGAGCCGATAACCGCCACGCTCATTGAAAGATCGTGTTCAGTTCGAAGCGGGGCGGCGGTGTCAGCCGCACTGTTTTTTCGCATGTTCTTGAACCCGGATCGCAATGCGCCGATGATGGTGGGCAGCGTTTTGAAAAGCGTAATCAGTCCTGCTGCAGCCACTGCGCCCGCGCCCATAGGACGGATGTAAGTGGCCCAGAGTTCACTCGGGCCCATCTGCGCAATTGGAACCGTACCGGGATAAATGGGCGACGGCAAATCCTTGCCGAAGAAATACAGCATCGGCATCAGCACCAGCCAGGAGAAAACGCCTCCGGCAAACATAATGCCTGCCGTTTTCGCTCCGATAATGTAGCCAACGCCGAGATATTCGCTGGTTGCATCGGCCTTGATCGACGCGCCCTTAAGTACATGCGTAGAGCCGAAGTCAGGACGAAACTCCGGAGTGCCCGGCCATGCGCCCAGCAGGTTTTCGTTCTGAAATGCTGCGTACAGCGCACCCAGCCCGAGCCCCATCAACACACGGCTTGCGGTGGAACCTCCACTGGCGCCCGCTTTAATTACGTCGGCGCAAGCGGTTCCTTCAGGAAACTGCAGAACTCCATGCTCTTCGACGATGAGCGGGCGGCGAAGCGGCACCATGAACAGAACGCCCAGGTATCCACCGATCAATGCCAGCATGAAGATGCGGAAATATTCCAGATCGAAGCCGAGGAAGATGAGCGCGGGCAGCGTAAAAATTACGCCGGCAGCAATGGACTGACCCGCATTGCCGCAAGTTTGAACAATGATGGTCTCAAGCACCGACGGGCGGCCCTTGTGGCGCAACAGGCTGATGGAAATCACCGCGATGGGAATGGAAGCGGCAACGGTCAGACCGGCCTTGAGGCCCACATATACGGTGACCGCGCCAAAAATGATGCCGAAGAGCGATCCCAGCAGCACGGCGCGGAAAGTAAACTCCGGACGGTCTTCACCCGGCGGAACAAAGGGTTGGAAATCAGGCACAGGCTGCCTCCACATATGCGAGAGAAAAGATAATTCCCTGAACGGCGAGTTTAGCAGCGTTTAGGCCAATACGTCACAGGCGGACGTCACCGAATCCGGCTGCGGACGTGTGCTAATCGCCGGACGAAGCCAGTCCGCTTACTTTGGTGATGAACGATTGCTCGCCAAACCCCCTGGCTCAGGACTGAGGCGTGGGAAAATTTCAGGCAACGGGCTCAATGGAGTAACTTGTTGCCATGACCAATCCCACCTTGGCCACACAATCCGTGGAAAGCATGCAGTCTGCGGGCGCGCCCAATCGCGGACATCGCCTGCTGTCGCTCGACATTCTGCGCGGCATCACGATTGCGTTCATGATCATGGTCAACAATAACGGCGGCCCTGCTGCGTGGGCTCCCATGCATCATGCCGATTGGAACGGCATGACCGCCACCGACATTGTATTTCCGACATTTCTGTTCGTGGTGGGCGTGTCGATCGTCTATTCCATTGAGTCCCGCCTGGCCAGAGGAGCCAGATGCGCAGAACTGGCGTGGCACACGCTCAAGCGTGCGGTCATTCTTTTTCTGTTTGGCTTGGTGGTCAATTCGTTTCCCTATTTCCATCTGCAGCACATGCGGTTCTACGGTGTTCTGCAGCGCATCGCCGTCTGCTACCTGGTGATCGGCCTGTTCTACCTTTTTGACAAGCGCGTTTGGACCAAGGCTCTGATGCTGGTTATGGTGCTGATAGGCTACTGGGCGCTGTTGCGCTTTGTTCCTGTGCCGGGCGCCGGCGTACCTGGGCGTGATGTGCCGCTGCTCGATCGAAATCAGAACATTGTTGCGTGGACCGACCGCCAACTGATGCCGGGGCACTTGTATGAAGATGCTCCGAATTTCGATGCGCGCGATCCCGAAGGATTGCTCAGCGATCTGCCAGCGCTGGGAACCACGCTGCTGGGCTTGTTGACCGGCATGTGGCTGCGTTCCCGTCTTCCGCATGAGACTAAGTTGCTGGGCCTGGCCGCAGCAACTGCCGTATGCCTGAACCTGGGCTATTACTGGGAAAGCTGGCTTCCGCTTAACAAAAAATTGTGGACAAGCTCTTATGTGCTGGCCGCGGGTGGATGGTCGCTCGCCTTGTTCGGAATTTTGTTCTGGCTGGTGGAGATGCGCGGCTGGGGCCGCGGCAACGCAAAAGGCGCGAGCGGCGCCATTACGCGTGTGCTCATGTGGCCTTGGATCGTGCTCGGGCTGAATGCGATTGCCGCCTACATGATGAGTGAACTGTTATGGGGACTTCTGGACATGATTGCATTCCCATTCAGCGGCAGGCACTGGAGCGCCCTGGCTTGGGTTCGGGTGAACGTCTTCGGCCAGATTCCCAATCCCGGCTGGGCGTGCTTTGCCTATTCATTCTGTTACATGGCGCTATGCTTCATTCCGGTCTGGATACTTTACCGGAAGAGGATTTTTCTAAAGGTCTGAGCAAGACGCACCCGCACAATCAGAGGTTCCGCTTCGGCGGGATTGAGAGCCTGTCGAGCATCCAATCCACAGCGGCATCCTGATCGTCGATTTCAATGGTCAGTTGCGCGGTCCTCAGCGGGCAAGATTCCGCGAAGGTTGCAGCGTGGGGGCCAAGACGCACGCGATCTTTCTCCGTGGTGATGAACGCTGCTGCGTTAATGCTGCGCCCCGCGTCCAGAATGCAGTCGAGATCGTGCTGAAGGTAGCGGTGATGGTCGGCAAATGCGATGCGCGAAGCAAGATGCAGCCCGCGTTCTTCGAGCCCCGCAAAAAACTGATCGCTGCGGGCAATGCCGCAGAACGCAACCACGGGACCGGCAACGCTCGGCACTTCCATGCGCCGCTTGAGCCGCCATACTTGACCCTGCCAATTCAGGCTCTTCAGTTGCGCATCCGCATCAGGGCTGTCAGCGGGAGTTGCGACAATCGTCGCCCGGTGAATGGCGTTCAAGGTCTCACGCAAATTTCCGGCGGGAAGCAGATGATCGTGAAGGTCCCGACCGTCGAGAATCAGGATGTTCAAATCGCGATGAAGCTGGCGATGTTGAAAGCCGTCATCGAGTAGATGAACGGCCTGCGCGCCTGAATCGTCCAGCGCAGACTCCGCCATCACACCTGCTTCGTAACGCTGCGCGGCAACGTACACCGCAACTCCGGATTCGCGCGCGATGAGCAGCGGTTCGTCGCCGAAATCTTCTGCCGCGCCATTCGGGTCGACGCGCAGCGCGGCCTTGCTGCTGCGGCCGTAGCCGCGCGAAAGCACATCAACGTGAAGGCCGCGACGGGTGAGCGCCTGCGCAAGAGCAATGGTGAGCGGAGTTTTGCCGGACCCACCCGCAGACAGGCTGCCAATGCTGATGACTGGTTGCCGCAGCCGGCGAACAGGTTCGAGTCCGCTGCGCAGGCGCCATTCTCGCAGTGCGAGTGCAGCGCGATAGAGCGGGGTCAGCGGCAAAAGAAAACGGCGCGCGGCCAATGATTGCGTCATGGCTCACGCTCCATCAATAACTCGCGAATCGCTTCAACACATCGCGCGGTAGCTCCAGCCTGTTGCTCGAACACCTTGCGCGCACGCATCCCCATGGCGTCAGCCGCGGCCCGATCCTTTAGCAAATTGATGAGAGTGGCAGCGAGATCGCCGGGCTGCGCGATTTTGAGCGCGGCTCCGGTGAGCAGGTCTTCAGTAATGGCGCGGAAATTGGTGTAGTGCGGTCCCATCACGATCGGGACGCCGAATTGCGCGGGTTCCAGTGGATTGTGGCCGCCTGCGGGTACTATGCTGCCGCCCACAAACGCCACTGCCGCGAGTGAATACACTGAGGCAAGTTCGCCGATGGTGTCGAGCAAGATAATCTGGCCGGGCCGCACGGGTCCGAGCGCGTCAACAGTCTGCGATTGCCAATCCGAGCGACGAATCCACGAAACGCCGGATTGATCAAGCAACGCCGCCACCGCCGCGAAGCGCTCCGGATGCCGCGGAGCGAGAACGAGAGCGAGTTGCGGATCTGCGGCGAGCAGTTGCGGCCATGCCTGCAGCAAAGCAGCTTCTTCACCCTCCAGCGTGCTGCCCGCGACAACAATTCGCACACCGGCCGCGAACTTTTTCAGCAGCCGCGTTGCGTCGGCTTCAACGGCGGCGCGGACGTCGAACTTGAGATTTCCGGCAATCGAGACGCGATCCGGCTGGCAGCCAAGTTCGCGCAGGCGCACGGCATCAGTCACACCTTGCGCAAGCACGCGGGCAAGCCGGCTGAGTATCGGCCGCCAAAGCGACTGCAGGCGGCGATAGCGAGGCCATGAGCGATCGGAGACACGAGCATTAACCACCGCGACCGGAATCCTGCGGCGAAAGCAGCCTGACAGAATATTTGGCCAGAACTCGGTTTCGGCGAGGATCAGAATGCGGGGCTTAAGTGAATTCAGACACGCGCGCACGGCCCAGGGAACATCGAGCGGGCAATAGAAAACGCGATCGGCGCCCAAACGCTGGCGCGCCAGATCCTGCCCCGTCCGTGTGGTCGTCGAGACGAACAAGCGAAACTGCGGGAAGGCGCTGTCGAGTTCGCTCACCAGGCGGCTTACCGCCAGAACTTCGCCCACAGAAACTGCATGGAGCCAGATAATCGGTCGGCTGGGCTCGCTTGCGATCAGCTTCTTGAGCCTCCCACCGATTCCAAGCCGCTCTCCCATGCCGGCGCGATACTTGTGGGTCGAGGCCATCTTCCACAACCACCATGGCGCGCTGACCACGAGGGCAGCGAGCAGGGCCAGGTTGTAGAAGAACAAGACCATTCGTTACGGACAAGCCTTTCCGCAGTCCAATCTAGAATGATACAGTCGAGCACGATGAAGGTTCTTGGGGTAAATTCGCTATTCATTCTTATCTTGGCTGCACCGGTTTCGCTGGCTGCCAGCGACCATGAGGTTCCTCCCGTACAGCCGGCCACTTCCTTCGCTGCGGTTGAAGTACACGCCGACGAAAAAGTAGCCATCGCCGCCGAGCCTTATGACACCAGGGAAAAAGAGGCGATCTTTCGCATCGATTACCTGTCGCACGGCGTAATGCCGATCCGGCTCATCGTAACCAACAACGGCGATAAGCCGATTTCTCTGCGCGACGCGCGGATTCTGTTTCAGACCGCTGCCGGCGATCGCATTCAAGCAGCACTCCCTGAAGATGTGGAGCGACTGATGACGCGCAAGGAACGGCAGGGAGGAAGTATTCCACTGCCGGGCCCGCTGCCCAAGATCAAGCTGAAACCCAAGGCCAGCAACAAGGACATCGAGGCGGATTTCGACCAGTTCGAATACGGAGCTCTTGCAGTGGAGCCGCACACCACGCGTGCAGGATTTTTGTTCTACGACGTGTCTGAGCTGAATCACCCGCTGATCGGCGCAAAAATGCACCTGCATGCGATCCGCAATGCCCAGGGGGACGAGCTCTTCTTCTTTGAGATTCCGTTCGACAAATATCTGAAGTCGAAATCAGGGCAGATGAACTAACGCGAACCTATTCGTAGTAGGTTGCTGTGGTAGTGTCGGTCTCCCAGATGGTGCAGTCTTTTACGCGCACGCGGCCTGCGGTTACGTCGCTCAGGTGCAGGTTGGTTTCGTCGTAAAGATACTTGGCCAGGTTCTCAGCCGACGGGTTGAGCACGATGAACGGCTCAAGATCGTTCAGCATCTGGTGGTCGATGCGCTCGATGACGGGACGCAGCACCTGTTTAAGCAGCTTGAAGTCGAGCAATAGCCCGGCCGCATCAAGCTCTTTCCCGGCCAGCGTGACGCGAACTTTGTAGTTGTGGCCGTGCGGGTTCTCGCACTTGCCCTTGTAGTTTCGGAGATAGTGGCCGGAGGAGAAATCTGCCTCCACTGTAACTTCGTACATCGCGTCTGCTCGATTCCAAGCGGGAAACGTCCCACACATCTATTTTAACGGGAGAGCATGGTCGTTACTCGTCGCGGTTAGCGCGTCGTCTCCGCCGCGACTCCTGCCGGGCCTGTTCGCTGTGGCGGTCAACCTGCTCAAAAAGCTGGCTCATGACGCCGATGAATGCGGCGATCAACCCAAACAACAGCAGGAACATGCCGAGCGTGCGCCAGAGCGAGGCGTTGGCCGGCAGCCCAGGCTGAAAGCTGGAAGGGACCAAGGCCATGCCCCCCGAAATCAGCGCAAAGAGCAGAAGCGTTGCGGCCAGGATGTAGAAATTGCGAGACATGCGAGTTCAGGCGGCTCCAGAGCGCGATTCCTGTTGCGATATTACGTCGTTGATAAGGTCGCCGGTTTCGATAATGTGGACGCCGGCTTTGGCCATTTCAGCTTCGATTGTTGCAACGGATCCATTGAGGTCGATGGCGCGGCAGGCATCGCGAAGAACATAAGCCTGCAATCCGATACGCCGGGCGTCGAGTGCGGAATAGCCGACGCAGTAGTCGTACGCGAGCCCGGCGATAAAGCAGCGCGTGAGGCCCCGCTCCGCGAGATAACCGGCAAGACCGGTGTGCGTGGTTCGGTCGTTCTCAAAAAATGCCGAATAAGAATCGATTTCGGGATTGTAGCCCTTGCGCAGAATCATTTCTGCCCGCGGAAGATGGAGGTCCGGGTGAAATTCAGCGCCCTTGCTGGATTGAATGCAATGATCGGGCCAAAGGATTTGAGCGCCGTAGCTCATTTCGATCTGCTCATACTGCTGTTTGCCGGGGTGCGAGCTAGCAAACGAGGAGTGATGCGTGGTGTGCCAATCCTGCGTGAGAACAATGTGTTGAAAGTGGGGAGCAATGCGATGAATCGGCGCAATGACTAAGTCTCCTTCGGCTACGGCGAGCGCGCCGCCGGGACAAAAGTCATTCTGAACGTCGACGACGATCAGCACATCGTGCGCGCCGACATTCAGGTTGGGAGTCATCTCTGCCCGCATCGGGCCTCCTGTGCCGAAGGTTATCCCGACACTTTCATTTTCTCAAAGAGTGGCGGGCACGGGTTGAAACGCCTGCACGTTACGCGAGAACGACTTCAACGCCGCTGTCGCGAAGCATTGCCACATGCTCCGGCGCGAGCCCTGTGTCTGAGACAAAAATGTCGGCAGCATTAAGCGGGGCCACCGGGATCATGCCGCCTCGACCGAACTTGGTGTGATCGGCGACGATGATGATCTTCGCCGCTACTTCAATCATCTTCTGTTCTGAACCCACAACCAGCGTGTTGTTATTGCTGAATCCCGAGGGCGTAATGCTGCCAATGCCCATGATGAGAGCATCGGCGCGAATGGCGCCCAGCATCTGTTCGCAGAAGGGACCGAGCATGACACGCAGGCGCGGATCAAGATAGCCACCAGTCAACGTGAGCTCGATATTGCGCAGCGATTCCAGGCTCTCCGCGATAGGCAGCGAGTTGGTGACAATGTGCAATGGGCGCGTTGAAAGCTCACGGGCAACGCTTGCAACCGTCGATCCGCCGTCAAGGATCACTGTTTGGCCGTCTTCAATAAGTCCGGCGGCGGCGCGCGCGATGCGATTTTTTTCGTCGCTCAGGCGTGCGCTTTCAATCGCATAGTCAAATGCGCGAGCAGGCGTGGTTTGCAGCGCAACGGCTCCGCCATAGACGCGGCGCAACAGCTTGGCCTGTTCGAGCAGGTCGAGATCGCGACGGATGCTGGACTCAGAAGTGTCAAATGCGCGGCACAGCGTCTCCAGGTCAACGAAGTCCCGGTTCTCGAGCATTTGGCGAATTCTTAGTTGGCGTTCAGTAGCTTTCATTGTTAATGGGTCACTACTTTGCGCTGAGCGCTTCAAGCACAGACTTCGTGATGGTGCGGACCAGCGTTTCAACATCGACGCCGGCAAGCTTTTCCGATAGAGCATTCGACGCATGAGACTCGGCGGTTAAACACTCCTGCATGCGCGCTTCATCAAAACGGGCGTCGGGCAAGCCGAGCTTCTTCTTCATCTCCAGCAGATCCGCGGTCTGCTGCTCGTTGAAATAGGAAATGGGCGAGCTTAGCTGTGCGGCAAGCATCAGCGTCCAGCAATAGGTTTCAAGCACCTCGGCGTACCACTCCGCGTGGGTCACCGTGTCCGCCCAGCAGACAATTCCGTGGTTCGCCAGAAGCACCGTATTGTGATTCTTGACGAACGGAATCACCGTGCGCGCGAACTCCGGCGTCCCTGGCGTCTCATAGG
>JADGNO010000112.1 GCA_017883405.1 Occallatibacter sp.
ATTGCGCGGCAGACGGAAGATTGCAGAAAAGGTGTGGAGAGATTTTTGAAGAAGAAGGTTTAGCCGCTCTGAGTTCTCCATCGAATCGCGCCGCAATATCCGGAGGAAAGTTTCTCGGGATCTTTCGACTGCGGCTTCACTCCCTTCGGTCGCTCGGCCTCCGCTCAAGAGACAAACTCATTTTGGGGCCATGCGGATTGCGCCGTCGAGACGGATGGTTTCTCCATTCAGCATGTTGTTTTCGATAATGTGCTGCACCAGCGCGGCGAACTCCGGAGGCTTGCCCAATCTTTGCGGAAAAGGAACCTGCTGGCTGAGAGATTGCTGCGCTGCTTCCGGCAATGCCCCGAGCAGCGGCGTGTGGAAGATGCCCGGAGCGATGGTGCACACACGAATTCCCGAGCGTGCCAGTTCACGCGCCAGAGGTAAAGTCATGCCGACGATTGCGCCTTTTGAGGCTGAGTATGCCACCTGGCCGATCTGTCCTTCATAGGCAGCGACCGAAGCGGTTGTAACGATCACGCCGCGTCCATTGTCTTCGTCGGGCTGGTTGGCGGCCATTGCGTTTGCGCCGTGGCGGATCACGTCAAACGTGCCGATCAGGTTGACCTGGATGGTGCGGATAAACTTCTGCAGGTCGTGCATACCGTTTTTGCCCAGCAGCTTTTCAGCGATGCCGATGCCGGCGGTGGCGACGAGGATATGCAGTCCGCCATGGTTTTTGACGGCAGCTTCAACGGCAGCGGCGACTTGGGCGTCATCGGTTACATCTGTCTTGATGAACTTGACGCTATTCGATGACCCGAGTTCCTGCGCAAGCTCCGTGCCGCCTTTTTCGTTAACGTCTGCGATGACAACTTTAGCGCCTTGCGCCGCGAGCATGCGGACCGTCGCCGCACCCAGACCTGATGCGCCGCCGGTAACCAGCGCGCTTGAACCTTTGATCTTCATTGCTTCTCCGTTTTAATAAGCAGAATTGTTTTGGCCGCGAATTAACGCGAATGAACACGAATGTCAAAACAAATGTTTTTGGTTTGATTCGCGTACTTCGCGTTTATTCGCGGCTAATTGATCCTTCTTTAGCTAGTCAACCGCTCGATAATCGTTGCGTTGGCCATGCCGCCGCCTTCGCACATAGTCTGCATACCGTAGCGTCCACCGGTGCGTTCAAGTTCGTGCACCAGCGTCGTCATGAGTCGAGCGCCGCTTGCGCCGAGCGGATGACCCAGCGCTATCGCGCCGCCGTTGACATTGACCTTAGCAAGATCGGCTTTCGTCTCACGCTGCCAGGCGAGCACCACGCTGGCAAAAGCTTCATTGATCTCGACGCGGTCCATGTCTTCCAGCTTGAGCCCTGAACGCTCCATGATTTTGCGCGTGGCTGGAATCGGCGCGCCCAGCATGAGCACGGGATCTTCAGCGGCCAGGGCAAACTCGACGAAGCGCGCCATCGGACGGTAGCCGAGTTTTTCCGCGACGCCGCGTTCCATGATCAGCACAGCGGAAGCGCCATCAGTAATTTGAGAAGAATTCGCGGCGGTAACCACGCCATCGGCCTTGAAGACTGTCTTGAGCGTTGCCATTTTTTCCAGCGTGGTTTCAGCGCGGATGCCTTCGTCGCGGCTGACGTTGACCGTGCCCTGCTCGGTTTCAATCGGCAGAGGAAGAATTTCGCGGCAGAACCAGCCTTCCTGCGTGGCACGCGCGGCGCGGCGATGGCTTTCCAGGCTGTACTGGTCCAGGCATTCGCGAGTGAGCTTGTAACGCTCAGCCAGCATCTCAGCGCTTATGCCCTGATTGAATTGGACGCCGTTGTAGCGTTTCATCATCGCCGGGCCGAACGGTTTGCCGGGGCCGTTGGCGACGGAAGCGCCCATGGGAACGCGCGTCATGCTTTCGACGCCGCAGCCGATGGCGATGTCATAGCTGCCGGCAATCACGCCCTGCGCGGCAAAATGAATAGCCTGCTGGCTGGAGCCGCACTGGCGATCGACGGTGGTGCCGGGAACGGACTCAGGGAATCCGGCGGCAAGGACGGCATTGCGCCCGACGTTGAAAGCTTGTTCTCCAACTTGCCCCACGCAGCCGGCAATCACGTCGTCAATACGCGCGGCGTCAAGCTTGTTGCGCGCGACCAGGCCTTGGAGCGTGAACCCAAGCAGATCGACCGGATGCCAGGATTTCAGCATGCCGTCCCGCCGGCCGAGCGGCGTGCGGAGTGCATCAACGATAACTGCGTCTCTTTTCATTTTTGTCGCTTTCGCTCCAAACCGCTTATGCAGTCTGGCAGAGTCTGAATTCTTCTGCCCCGTAACAGGTGGCTCGGCGCGTGGTCGGCCTCGCCACCGTTCCTGCTCCAGTTATTCTCTTGCTTGCACCCGGACCGATCAGGCGGCGGCGCTGGTTTCTTTGTTGAAATCGGCGAAGCCCTTGCCTTCTTCCGCCAGCCGCTTGAGCAGCGGCGCAGGCTCCCAGAGTTCGCCGTGCTGCTTGTGAAATTCGCAGATGCGGTCGTAAACTTTTTTCAAGCCGACTGTGTCCGCATACCACATTGGCCCGCCCCGGTGGGCAGGGAAACCATAGCCGGTAAGATAGATAATGTCGATATCGACGGCGCGCAGCGCGTAACCTTCTTCCAGAATACGCGCGCCTTCATTCACCAGCGCGTAGATCAGGCGATCGACAATTTCTTCTTTTGAAATTGCGTGCTGCTTCACGCCGGCTTCAGCCGCCCACTTGCGGACATTCTCTTCCACCGTGGGATCAAAAATGGCGCGACGATTCTCGTCATACTTGTACCAGCCTGCGCCAGTTTTTTGTCCGTAGCGCCCCGCCTCACACAATCTATCTTCAGCCAGCGGCTGGCGAACGCCGGGCTTTTCCAGATGCTTAAATTCTTTGCGGATGCGCCATCCAACGTCTAATCCAGCTAAATCGCCCACCGCCAAAGGACCCATCGCTAATCCGAAGTCATACATCGCGCGGTCTATCGCTTCGATTCCTGCGCCTTCTTCCACCAGGAACTGCGCTTCACGGCGGTAAGGGCCAAACATGCGGTTGCCGACGAACCCTCGGCAATTCCCCACCAGCACGCCAACTTTCCCCAGCTTCTTCGATAGCTGCATGCACGTGGCGATAACTTCCTTGCTCGTCGCTTTGCCGCGCACGATTTCCAGCAGCCTCATCACGTTCGCGGGTGAAAAGAAGTGCGTGCCAATCACAGCCTCCTGCCTCGTCGTCGCCGACGCAATCTCATCAATACTCAGCGTCGACGTATTACTCGCCAGCACCGCACCTTTTTTGCAGATCTTGTCCAGGTCGCCGAAGACTTGTTTCTTCAGCGCCATGCCTTCAAACACGGCCTCCACCACCATATCCGCGGACTCAAACCCGTCATACGTCAGCGTGGGCTTGATCA
>JADGNO010000113.1 GCA_017883405.1 Occallatibacter sp.
GCAACCCCGCGTCAATTTCAACCGCCGTTCAATGGGCTGATAGCAGTCGGTCACGCCGCTCATGGCGATGACCTGGGGTTTCCATTTCTTTGACGACAGTTCTTCGCGCAGCAGTTGCGGCGCGTTTTCTTTAACCATGATCTTGGTCTCGAAATCGAGCCCTGAGGAAAAACCGAGATACTCATGGAAAGGCCGCGCGTAGCAGTAAATGCAGCCGTGCTCGCAGCCACGATACGGATTGACGCTCCTTTCGAAGCCAATGTCCGGACTGTCATTATGGGCAATGATGCTTTGGGAATGGTCGCGCAGAAACTGCGTGCCCGGCGCGGCGTCTTCTTCCGGATTCCATTCCGAATCGCGCTCGAGAGAGATTGTCTCAAAGCGGTTCTTTGGATTGCTCGCCGCACCACGAGAGCGAGGAGATGAGGAATTGCTGGCCACACCCTAAATTCTGTCAAATCAAAATCAAGGCAAGCGGGAATGCAATGATTTGCCGGGTCGCACAGATCAGTCTCTCCCTTCGCGAATTGCCTCCAGTTGCCCAGACCATTTGTGACCCAGCCAAAGCGGCACAAACCCCACCAACCCGAACGAGCAGTCCACCAGGCGCCACCAGAATGGGATGCCCCGAATCCCGCCGAAAATCATCGCGTGAGGAATAACCAGCGCACACGCAATCATCCCAAAGGTGAAGAGCCATCGATTACGCACCGGATCACGCAACGCGCCGACGAAAGCGATGGCAATCACAAAATGGCCAAATGCCAGCCAGTCTGTGCCGTAAAAAAGGAAGGGGAATCGTGCGCTTGTGCCGTCCAGAGCAGATTGCACCTTCACAAGCCAGGACGCCCAGGAAGGTCCCGAAGCGGAATCGGCGAGCGATTGGGCCTTCGAAACTTCCGTCAACCAATCCACTTCGCGCTGCAGAGGAATGGCGGTAACCCCGCTAATTGCGAGTGAAATGATAAAGAACCATACGACCCATCGGATGCGTCTGAGAAGTGGCTCCGGCGATGTCATCACGCCTCCTGCAATCCAACTATCGATGCCGAGGACGCCATTTCCTGGCTCGGACGCAAATGCGTCAGCGCATAGAGCATCAGGTAGGCGATAAAGAAAAAAGCCGCGAACAAGAGCATGAAGGCTGCGGAACTATGGTTCAGCATCGGACCGTCAAGCCAGGCATCGAGGGTGCGGTACACCCGTCCAGGCCGCACGATCACATCCCAGCTGTTGAACCGCAGAAATCTTCCCACATAGACGCCAAAGCTGCTCATCGCCGCGGCAACCGCCACGAAAACCCACCCCGCCGCCCGGCCGAACCGGCGCGTCACCACCGACTGCATGATGTAGAGCGAAAGAAAGCCGAGCACGAGGCCCGTAAAAGCGCACAGCAGGATAAGCATCAAGTCCACCCAGAAATGCAGGTAGAATCGCGTGGTCAGGTGGATGAGGTCGGTGAGAATGTAAGGCGAGTTTGGGAAAAAGAGCAGCCAGGCACCGGTGAGCCCGAGCAGCCGCAGGGGCCGCTTCTCGGGGTTGCGCTGTTCATGGGACGCCCAGATTGCGAAGACGAGCGGCAACCACGCCAGGAACAGGTTCCAGATGAGGAATCCATAACGAAAACTGTCAGACCAGGCGATCCGCGCCAGCACCACAGCCACGCTGATCCCCGAGCCGAACACAAGCGCCAGCATCGGCGCCATCGTTTCTTTCCTGAACGCAATCCGGAGCATCTTCATATTTCTAGTCCAACAAAGGAGGTCACTCTCCTCCAGGTTCGGCCCATTCGCCAGGGCCTATTGCCGCGTTTCCGACGAATCAACCTTCAGGCTATCCGCCCAGTGCGTCACGAAAAACTTCTTAGTCGTCGGCAGCAAATCCGACGAGCGGCCCACGATCGGCCTCAACGCGGTGGTCATCTGCAACACGACCAGCACGAAGATTATGATCCATGTATTCAGTCCGGCGTTCGATCTTGCTTGCGAATGTGAAAAACCCGACTCCAGGAACCGGAGCCCGAAGAGCGTCGCGATCCCCCAAAACAACAGGTGCAACGTCCCCATCCAATTGGCCGATTGTGTCGATTGCGAAAACAGCCAGGCGACCGGCGCAAATCCGATCAGCAGAATTGTCATGAGCGCCAGCAACCCGGACACCAAACCGATGATTTCCGAAAGCCGCGCCCGGGACCCGCTCAGGCACGCAAAGATATAGAGGCTCGGCAGGCAGATCACCGCCGCGAACAAAAGGCCCCCCGCGACCTTGACGGGAGCAGTCCAGAGTTGTTCGTGCATGGAAAATGAGCCCACGACGACGCCGTAGATCAGGCTGCAGACGATCGAGACGATCAGCATTCCGCCGATCAGCCGGCCCGCTCCGGGCTGGCGAAGTTGATACATCACCCGTCGCGGTTGGCGCAACAAGGCTTCGATGGCGACTACTGCATTGGGGATGGGCGTGCGCTCTTCCGGGTTTTCACCCAACGGCACCCACGCAGGATGCGCCAGCGGGCTGGGTGGAATTTGAGGAGGCACTTGAGGCGGAGGTGTGTTCATGGCGTCCATAATTTAACGGGGTTCGTGTTGATCGGTTAATCAAAATTGAGCAGGTGCGTCATTGACCGGTAGACGGCTTCGTAGAAGTTTCCGGCCAGCGGATGTTCGCGGAAAAACTGCAGCTCCAGGCCCGGGGCACCGATGAACGGGCGGAAGATCCAGGACAGCTGACTTCCCAGAAACAGGTTGATCGAGAGCCAGGCGATCAAGACCCGATTGGCTGCCACCCGGCTTCCGCCTGATTCTCGCAGCAACCCCCAGAGCCGCACATTGGCCGCGAGGCCGGCGAACGCAATGACCGCGACATGCGTCAGCATGATGACGCTGTAGGTGCTTCCCGACGCCGCCAGATTGCCAATGGGAGGCGCATTCCACACCAGGAACGCAACCAGCGGACTGAACGATCCCAGAATCACCGAAGCAATGGCAAAGCTCATCAAGATGGAGACGAGCGATTGGCGGAACGGAATATTGAGGCCCAGCAGCGGCGCGAGCATTGAATTGAGCAGTCCATTACCTGCCGTCACCAGCAGGATGATCAGAGGAAACTTGATCGCGGTGTACAGCGCCTGTTGCGGATCGCGCCACCAACCCATGGCTCCGCCATAGAGTCCCGCGCCCAGAACGATCAAGCCCACCTGGCCGGCAATGTGCCGCGCGTCCCAGCGCCGCGTCCACGCGCCCACCTCCTGCGGATCGGCGCGCAACAGTTCCGAAATTGCGAGGCCGCTTGAATGAACGCCGGTATTCATAATCCGTTGGTAATCGCTACCCGCCAAACACCCGCCGCGCCGCCGTCACTACCTTGTATGGCATAGTAGAGGCCGGCACGTTTGTCAACCTCGAACCGGACCAAATCGGCAGGGCAAAGCTGCCGCTTTGCCTCAAGGTCCTCAGCACGCTCCGCGATGTTGGTTGCCGCAGCAGGAACAACGTTGCTGAGCTCGCTGTTTTGACGTCATGATGGAAGCAGCTCCCCCTACCAATCATGAAATGACTTCTGGTCATATTATCCCTCGGGGATGGAAGTCATCGCGCCAGGTTGCATCTGCACGGCCCCGCTGGGCCTTGGGTTCAAGCGCCAACCGGCGCAGCAACAAAAGCACCGGAGCCGTCATGCACGCGAGACCAAACCAGAATACGATCCAGTTAAACTCTTCGGGCAGGACCGCTCGAATTGCTTCAACTCCACCGCTCCGGACCCTGAGGGAATCCGCCATGAACACCCAGAGGACCGCCGCCATCCCGCTGCAGGCGATTGCCCACGCGCTCGCTTCCACCCGCCCAAATCGCTTGGCGTCGTCGAATGCCACAGTGAGAGTGCCCCACATGATCATCAGCCCCGCGATGAGCACCGGCGCCACGACAGGCCCCCACCATGGCAAGGGCAGCAGAAACAGAATGTCCCAGTCCATGAGCGA
>JADGNO010000114.1 GCA_017883405.1 Occallatibacter sp.
TGCCACAGTCCGTAGCCCAGAACCATGATCGGAGGCGCGCCCGCCAGCGTATCAGTGGGCAAAAATGCACGCCCCAGTATGGCGTTCGCATGCACCATTGAGAAAATGCCCGAAGTAGAACGCGACACCAAAAACTGCTGCGGCATAACGTCGTTTTCGCTCAGGATCGCCATCACGCCAACCGTCGCTTCCAGTGACTCAAAGGATTGTGTCTGCGTTTTGTAGTCCACGAAATCGGAATAGGAAATCGGCACGTTGCTATCATCGCGAACCAGACTGCGGTTGGTAACGGAAACCATCCGCTCACCCCCGGGCACAGGCACAGGCTTATGCAGCACCGCATCCACCAGTGTGAAGATCATCGTGTTCATCCCGATGCCCAATGCCAGCGTCAAAATAATGGCGGCTGAAAACCAGCGGTGCGCCAGGATGCCTCTCCCCGCATAACGCACATCTTGCGTCACCGTTCCAATCCACCAGCCGGGACGCTGCTGTTCGCATCTCTCGCGCGTAGCTTGCACGCCGCCAAATTCAATCAGCGCCTGCCGGCGTGCTTCCATTGCCGGAATGCCTGCGGCTGTCTTGGCTGCAATCGACTCTTCCAGATGAAACTCAAGCTCATCGTCTACTTCGCTCGCCTTCTTGCGGAAGACGAGGAATCGAATGCGCGTCAGCAACTCCGTCATCATCTCGATGCCTCCGGTACCCGGCCCAGGACAAGCCCAATCGCGGAAGACAGGCGATCCCAGGTTCTGAGTTCATGCTCCAGTTGCTTGCGGCCTGCCGCCGTAAGCCGGTAGAACTTGGCCCGCCGGTTGTTCTCGGAGTTTCCCCACTCCGACTTGATCCATCCCTTGTATTCGAGCCTGTAGAGAGCCGGATAAAGCGAGCCCTGGCCAATCTGTAATGCATCGTTCGATACCTGCTGAATGCGCTGTGCCACGCCCCAGCCATGCATCGGCTCCAGCGAAAGCGTTTGCAATACCAGCAAGTCCAGCGTTCCCTGCAATAGATCGGTCGAAGTCGGCGGCATTTCGTTCCCCTCGATACTCGACAAGAAGGTAGGACAACTTCCTGTCGGTTGTCAAGGGGTACGTTGCGGCAGCCACGCCGGTTCGCGATAAATCTAGATTGGAAGGTACGAGGTCCTGCCGTGCTCTACCGCGCGTTTTGTGCCGGGGGATCTTTCCGTTTATCTGGTTGAAACGATTTGGTGTCGCCGTGCACTATTCCGCATACGATTTGCCTTGACATATTGATTTGGTAAGGCAAACCTGTTCTCAATCGATTTTTTACCTGAGGTAGCCCCAATGACCTGCAAACGAGTTTTCTGGATGCTGGCTTTTATGCTGGCGGTCGCGACAGGTATTGCCGACCGGCCTGCAAGCGCGCAAGGTGCGCCCGCACGTAAACCCCGCATTGCCGTGATGGATTTCGATTACGGAACGGTGAGATCGTACGCGTCGGCGTACTTCGGCTCAGACATCGACGTGGGCAAGGGCATTGCCGACCTGCTGGTAACCGGCCTGGTCAAGGACGGCTCGTACTCGGTGATCGAGCGCAAAGCGCTGGACAAGATTTTGTCGGAGCAGAACTTCTCTAATTCCAACCGCGCCGATCCAACCAGCGCCGCAAAGATCGGCAAACTGCTCGGCGTGGACGCGATCCTGGTGGGCAGCATCACTGAATTCGGTAATGAGACCAAAAAGACCGGATTAGGCGGCGCCGGCGGCAACTGGGGCGGCTACGGACTGGGTGGTTTAGGCCACTCAAAATCGAGTGCCAACGTGGGTATCGATGCCCGGCTGGTGAATGTGGATACGGGCGAGATCATGGCCGTGGCTGAGGGCAAGGGCACGTCCAGCCGTTCGAGTACGACAATGAACGGCGGCGGCGGCAGCTGGCACGGCTTCGGTGCCGGTCATGCCGACTTTGGCGCCAGCGATTTCCAAAACACCATCGTTGGCGAAGCCACCAAAGACGCGGTGGACCAGTTGACCAAGGATCTGGTTACCAGCGTATCGAAGGTGGGCGTACGAACCATCACGGTTGAAGGCCTGGTGGCGGCTGTCGATGGCGGCCAGGTGATTCTCAACGTGGGTGGCAGGGCCGGCGTCAAAGTAGGCGACCAGCTCAACGTAATGCGTGTAACCAAGGAAATCAAGGATCCGTCGACGGGCGCGGTCATTCGCCGTTTGACCACCAACGTGGGCGTGGTCAAGGCTACGGATGTGGACGACGCTTCGGCCGTGTGCACGCCGGTTTCGGGCGAGGGCTTCAAGGTTGGCGATGCGGTCAAGTCGATCACCCAATAGCGGAGCAACGCTGAAGAACAAATGCCCGCCGGCCAACCCTGGCGGGCATTTTTGTGTCGAATTGGGATTAGCCTTACGCGGTTAAGGTATTCCCCATGGGTCTGGTGGTACCTTGATCTCTGACGACCGTTCATGAACCGACGTACACGAAGGACGCTTTTAGTAGTGGCTGCGGTGCTGGTTTTGCTGGCCCTGGCCATCTTCCTGCGCTCCAAGGCTCCCCCTGAGGCCGCGCGGCTGCTGCCGGAGTCAGACGGCATCGTCTACGTGAATTTCAAACCCATCAGGACCTTTTCTCACTTCAAAGATCTAAAGCCCCCGCAGCGCGATCCGGATTATCAGCGGTTTGTTGAAGCTACCGGAGTCGACTGGGAGCAGGACCTGGATCAAGTGGCGATTGCCTTGCATCGCATGCCTGATCCCAAGGGACCGAATGGACCAGTGGCCTACTCCATGGTCCTCGTGGGCAAGCTGACAGGCGAAAAGCTCAATAGCTGGCTTGACGCCCATGCTGCCTCGCGCGAGTCGTATGGCGGACACACCATCTACAACATTACTTCTCAAGACCGCACTGTTCGGGTCACGCAGATTGGCTACGACATGATCGCCGTGTCCAACACGCCCACCACCGAACAGATTCACTCCATGCTCGACCGGCATCGCGCCGCGGCTCTGCCGTTTTCCGGATCGTCATTGCTGGAGCGCTACTACAAGGAAATTCCACTGCTCTCAATCGCCTGGGGCATGGGGCAGATCGGTACCCCATTTTCAGAGAGCGGGGCGATCAAGATTTTCGGCTTCTCTCTGCCAATCGAGGCCGACTCTACCTTCATCGCCAGCATTCGCTGGGCCGGATCGCTTCATCTGCGGGTGGTGGAGATCGCCCCAAATGAAGGCGCTGCCACGGAGCAGGCCGCCTCGCTTGCCGCTCTGCTCACAATGGCCCGCGGCCTTGCTGCCCCGCTAGGCGAAAACGCCGCCAACGACGGCCTGAAAGAGCTGCTGAAAACCGCCGTCGTCAACCAGAATCAGGATCGCGTCGTTCTCACGGCTACTGTTTCTCCCGCCCTGTTTGCCACGCCAGAAAATTCTTCGTCCGGCCAGACAACCCCGCCCGCCCCTGATGCAACAAAGTAACAGACGCGCTTCCCAATCGGTCCTACACTGCTGCATAGGCCGCCGGAGCGCTGGTTGAGCTTGGGTGTTTCCACTGAGACGCCCCGTTTTCCAGCCGCTTCCGGCAGAGCCGAATCAAAATCCCTCCCCCAGCAATTCACAATCAGCGGGCTTGTCGCTGCAAAGCTTCAGCCTTCGTCTGAAGATTCGGGCTTAACAGCTTGCGAAAACTCTTTGGCGGTCTCGCTTTGAAGGGTACGGGCTTCAGCCCGTACGGAAACGCCTTCAAAGTAACCGGGGCTTTAGCCCCTGAGGGAATAAAAGTCCTCGCTACCCGATAAATCTCCGATTTTTCGCAACTTGTCGTTCACAATTCTTGAGTGGAGCACAGCAGCCTCAATCATCCCGTCAAAATAAGATTTCAACCAATCTCAAGAATTCATCCCATTGCAAAATTGCCGTAATCCAAATACAAACTTCAAACCCCTATAGTCCTGATTGGAAGGAAGAGTCCCCAGGCCTTCTGCACCTTTCTTGAATCGGCGTATTCACGTGCTCGCAAAGCGCGGGGAGGCTGAGTGCGCGTGAACTCACTCAAAAATCAGATCTGTATCGGAGGTTGACAAGCGTATGAAGAAGGCAGCTCTTATGCTGGTTGCAACAGCGCTGTGTGGATCAATGCTTACAGCGCAGGATCGCGACCATGATCGCGACCACGACCGAAACGTTCCGCACCTCGATCACGTGTTCGTGATCATGATGGAAAACCGTTTCTATGGCCA
>JADGNO010000115.1 GCA_017883405.1 Occallatibacter sp.
AAGGAAGCCTGGCTTCGTCCCGCAGAAGGCAGCGAAACTGCCGCCCCAGTTGATGCCACTGATCTCGCGGAATTGCGCGCCCGTCTCAAAACAAAAGCTGACGCGGAACGTTATTTCTGTCAATCGACGGAAATGCTTCATGCGACCGAAGCCATTCCCGGAAGAATGAAACCATGGCTCATCCGAATCGCCTTTCGGGAGATCCTCCAGAGAGACCGCTCCACCTGGGAGATCGCTAAACTCTTCGTCCGCTGGCTTCGCCTCAGGCTTCATCGCGCTGTCTCAGGAGAAGACCAGCTACGTGGCCCCCATACGAGCGGAACGCCGGTCGGCGTACTTGATCTCAAGCCCGGTGAGTTGGTGCGCATCAAGCCCCTGGATCAGATTATAGCCACCCTCGACAGAAAAAAACGCAATCGAGGCATGTACGTCTGCCATGAAATGACCCGCTGTTGTGGCACGGTCGCGGAGGTTCGCTACCGGGTTGACCGCGTGATTGAGGAGAGATCCGGCAAGATGCGTGAACTCAATCATTCTGTGACGCTCGAAAATCCGCGGGGCGAACCATCCCTGTGTAATGAGTGCCTCTGTTACGGAGAAATGGGCGACTGCCCGCGTGGCGAGCTGATGTATTGGCGGGAAATCTGGTTGGAACGCATGAACGCTCCGGCTCAGATTGGGCCCAGCACCAGGGAGACGAAGGAAACTGAGGAAGAAGTATGCCGGGTATCGCGCTAGAGAGAGCGGCCCAGGCCGCGATAGATCGAGCAATTGCGAAAGACACAATTGAGCTTCGCTCATTGAGTCTGCTCTCCTGCCGGGGCGAGACCGAACGGCTGGCGGAGTACTTGTGCCCGGGTGAAAGAGAAAGGGCTGCCCGGTTCCATTTCCTGGCTGATTATGAACGCTACGTCGCGGCGCGCGCTGCCCTGCGTTTGCAACTCGGCGCTTTTCTCGGCTGTGATCCGAAATCCCTGTCGTTCCAATACACCAGCTACGACAAGCCAATCCTGGAAAGATGTGGCATTGAGTTCAATCTCTCCCATTCGGGTGACTGGGTGTTGTTTGCGTTTACTCGTTCCGGCGAAATCGGTGTGGACATTGAAAAGATACGTCCCATTCCGGACATGCGGGATGTAGCCAAAGTGAATTTCGCCGCATCGGAGTTTGCGCTGTGGGAGGCAACTCACGACGCTGACCGCGTGGCGGCCTTCTATCGATGCTGGACCCGAAAGGAATCTTTCATCAAGGCGATCGGCGAAGGGCTTTCTTGCCCCCTGGATAGCTTTGAGGTGAGCTTTGGCTTGCATCAGCCGGCTCGTTTGACGAGCGTGGAGGGGGATGAATCGCTCGCGGCCCATTGGTGGATGGCCGATTTGCCTGGATTTTTGGGCTACGCGGCAGCAGTAACCGCCTGCTGCAAAAACGTTAGCGACGTGTACTTGGCGATGAGCGAGCTGACAAAAGCTGACTTGTTGGAATAGCGGCATAAAGAGGACGAGATTTTGTATTCAGAGGGCGTGACATTGATCGACAAGGCGTACGAGCTTTCGCCGATGCAGCATGGCATGCTGTTCCATGCGATCGGCGAGCCGGGCTCCGGCGTGGATATTGAGCAGATCGTCTGCCAGTTGGACGAGCAGCTCAACACCACCGCGATGTTGCGCGCCTGGGAGCTGATCGCTTCCCGCCATACGATCCTGCGAACCGCTTTTGTCTGGGAGGGTGTCGCAGAGCCGCTACAGCAGGTCCAGGATTCTGTGGAGATTCCTTCTGTACAAATTGATTGGCGCGGGGCCGATGCAGCCGAGCAGGAATCCCGGTGGAAGCACTTGCTGGCCGCCGACCGCAAGCAGGGCTTCGATCTGTCACGCGTCCCGCTGATGCGGCTGTGCATCGTGCAACTCGGCGAATGTTCTAGTCGCCTGTTGTGGACCTTCCATCACGCGCTGCTTGATGGCCGTTCGTTCCCGATCGTGTTGCGCGAAGTGTTCGCAGCGTATACCGCCTTTCGCGATGGTGTACCAGAGGGGCCGCAACTCGCCGCGCGCAAACCCTATTCCGACTACATCGAGTGGTTGCGCACGCAGGATGTTGTACAAGCCGAACAATTCTTCCGGGAAAAGTTAAAGGGATTCAGGGCTCCAACTCCGATTCCGTCATCTGCCCCCGGCGATGGAAGCCCCCGAGGAGTAACGCAGCGCCGGCTTCCGGAAGAGCTGACCAGCAAACTGAGAGCCTTCGCGCAAAGCAGCGGCGTCACGGTCAACACTCTGCTCCAGGGAGCATGGGCCTTACTTCTGCATCATCACAGCGGTGAGGAAGATATTGTTTTTGGCGCAACCCGCTCCGGACGAGCGTCGACCTTGAATGATGCTGACGCGCCCGTGGGACTCTTCATTAATACCTTGCCCATGCGCATCTCCGTGCGCCCTGAAGCTTCCGTGGGAGACTGGTTGCGGGAAATCCGCCAGCAGCACTTAGCCCTGCGGCCCTACGAGCAGACTCCCTTGCGCATCATTCAAAAGGCCAGCGAAGTACCGGGCGGCGTGGGCTTGTTCAATAGCATTCTGGTTTTTGAGAATTATTTGCTGGATACAGCGCTGCGTGCTCAGGGCGGCGAATGGACCAACCGCCATTTTGAATACCTTGGCCAGACCAATTTCCCTCTGACCCTGATCGCCTATGCCGACCGCGAGATGATCTTGCGTCTGGAACATGACCCGAACAAACTGGACCATGCAGCTGCCGAGCGTGTGCTGGGCCATCTGCGCACGCTGCTCGAAGGGATTTGCGCGGACGCCACGCGCGCACTCGCAAGCGTGCCGTTCCTGACGGAAGCAGAAACACGCGAACTCCTGGCGCCTCCGCGGGCAACTTCGCAGGTGTATGAATGCCTGCATCAGCGGTTCGAGCGGCAGGTGGCGCGGACTCCGGAGTCAGTGGCCGTCACTTGTGACAGTGAATCGCTGACCTACCGAGAGCTCAATCAGCGCGCGAATGCGGTGGCCAGGCGTCTGGTTTCTCTGGGCGCTGGGCCGGATGTGTTGATCGGCCTGTGCGTTGAACGCAATCTAGGAATGGTAGTGGGCATTCTGGGGATTCTGAAGGCCGGCGCTGCTTATCTACCCATTGATTTAAGCTATCCGCCGGAGCGCGTGGCGTTCATGCTTGAAGACGCCGGCGTATCCGTGCTGCTTTCGCAACGAAGCCTTGTGGCCAGCCTCCCGAAGCATCAGGGCGCGATCTTATTTTTGGACGATGTGACCGACGGCGTAGACGAAACGCCCGACAGCGGAGCAAAACCGGAAAATCTTGCCTACGTCATCTACACATCAGGCTCCACCGGTAAGCCCAAAGGCTGCCAGATCACGCATGCCAACGTGGTGCGTCTCTTTGATCAGACGGATCACTGGTACGGCTTCCAGCCCAGCGATGTGTGGACCTTGTTTCATTCCTGCGCCTTCGATTTCTCTGTGTGGGAGATTTGGGGCGCGCTGCTGTATGGGGGAAGAGTGGTCGTGGTTCCGTATTGGGTGAGCCGTTCGCCGGAAGCATTTGCAGAACTGTTGCGCCGCGAGCGTGTCACCGTGCTGAACCAGACGCCTTCGGCGTTCCGGCAGTTGACGCCGTTTGTACTCGCCAGCATCAAGCCCGCAGACCAGACGTTGCGTTACGTGATCTTCGGTGGCGAAGCCCTGGAACTGCCCAGCCTGTTGCCATGGATGGAGCAATATGGCGAAAGCAAGCCGGCATTGATCAACATGTACGGCATCACGGAAACCACCGTCCACGTGACATACCGGCCGATCACATTCAAAGAAGTACGGGCCGGATCGGGCAGCCTGATTGGCGAACCTATTCCGGACCTCGCCGTGTACGTTCTAAATCCGCAAGGGCAACCGGTGCCGCTGGGAGTGGCCGGAGAAATGTACGTTGGTGGAACTGGCGTGGCACGCGGATATTTGCGCCGGCCGGAACTCACCGCGCAGCGTTTTATTGAAAGTTCGTTGGTGTCAGGGCGTCTCTACCGTACCGGCGACCTGGCGCGGCGATTGCCGAACGGCGACCTTGAATACCTGGGCCGCATCGATCACCAGGTCAAGATCCGTGGCTTCCGCATTGAGTTGGGCGAG
>JADGNO010000116.1 GCA_017883405.1 Occallatibacter sp.
ACATTGCGCTCGGAGCCTTGGTCTGGATGTTGTACGGACGCGAATTCATGAACTGGTATTGGAATTTCATTCAAGGATAACGATGCCGCAATTGCGCTATTTCACCGCGGGCGAATCACACGGCCAATGCCTCATCGGCGTACTCGATGGATTCCCGGCCGGCTTGAAGATCGACCCGGACGCCATCAATCGCGATCTCGCGCGCCGCCAGAAAGGTTACGGGCGCGGCGGTCGCATGAAGATCGAGGCTGATCAGGCGGAGATTCTTTCCGGTATGAGACTCGGCGAAACGATCGGCTCGCCCATTGCGTTGATGGTCAAAAACAGGGATTTCAAGATCAACGAACTGCCACCGGTCACCAAACCGCGACCCGGTCATGCCGACCTGGCCGGCGTCATCAAGTACGACCGGCAGGACGCGCGCGACATTCTCGAACGCTCCAGTGCGCGCGAAACCACCGTGCGCGTCGCCATCGGCGCCGTGTGCAAACTCCTTCTCGCGGAAGTCGGTGTGGAGATCGTCGGTCACATTGTCAGCCTCGGCGCTGTGCAGGCCAGGACGGACGGCCTGACGTTTCAGGAGATTCGCCAGCGGAGCGAGGCCAGCGAAGTGCGTTGCGTCGATCCCGAAGCCGAGAAGAAAATGATTGAGGCCGTCGATGCGGCGAAGGCGCAGGGCGACACGTTGGGCGGAGTGTTTGAAATCATCGCGACCGGTTGCCCCGTCGGTCTCGGCAGTCATGTGCAATGGGACCGCAAGCTCGACGCGAACATCGCACGCGCATTGATGAGCATCCAGGCAATCAAAGGCGTCGAGACAGGATTGGGTTTCGAAGCGGCACGACGCTTCGGTTCGCAGGTTCACGACGAGATTCTGCCGGGACAGGAAGGCGTGTTGAGCCGCGCCAGCAACAATGCCGGTGGGTTCGAAGGTGGCATGACCAACGGTCAGCCCGTTGTCGTGCGTGCCGCGATGAAGCCGCTCTCAACGTTGATGAAACCGATGCGCTCCGTCGATATCCAGACGAAGGAAGAAGTCAAAGCGACCGTCGAACGTTCCGACGTGTGCGCGACCCCAGCGGCAGCGGTGATTGGTGAAGCCGTCGTTGCCTTCGAGTTGGCCAAAGCGGTCCTCGACAAATTCGGCGGCGACAGTATCCGCGAACTCAAGCGCAACGTCGCAAGCTACCGCGAAGCCTGCAAAAGATGGTAAGCGGAAGTTATTGGATTGTGAAGAAATCAGATGAATTTCAGCTTCTTCGCCGCGACCAGTGCCATCCTTAGCAGGAGCCATCCATGCTTCCAGCGGTCGATGTTTGTCGAACCATAAGTACGGCTACCATACCGAATCGCGACGTCGGCTATCTTGAGGTTCAACTTCTGGGCTCCGAAAAGAAGATCAAAGTCGCCGAAAGGGTCAAATTCCCCGAAATAACTGCGGTTGGCCGCCAGCCGTTCGTAGTCGCTGCGTAGCATTGCCTTTGTTCCGCACAGGGTATCCTTTATCGATTGACCCAGCAGCCACGTAAAGAGAAGGCTAAACGCCTTGTTGGCGCAGAGATTAAGGAAGCGCATCGCTTCCTCTTCCATCGGATAAACTAGCCTGACGCCGTTGGCGAATTCCGCATGACCGGTTGCGATAACCTCGTAGAACTTCGGCAGCTCCTCGGGCGGCATAGTCAGGTCCGCATCCAGAATCATGAGAATGTCACCCGTCGCCGCAGCAAAACCGACCCGGACTGCGTCCGCTTTTCCAATGCCCGGCTGACGGATGCCCATGATGTTCTTGTCAGGAAAGGCACGCATAACCCGCTGGATCTCATTCCAGGTTCCATCCTTTGAGTGTCCTTCGACGAAAATCAACTCTGTCCTGGTTCCTATCCGCGGCGTTCTGCGAACGGCTGCCTCAACATTGTCGGCCTCATCTCGGGCCGGGATGACAACCGATGTTGTCAATTGTTGCGGCTGGCGAGGCCGCCGCGGCCGGGCGACGCAAAATATCGTCAAGCAGAGATGCGACAGCAGGGGAGCCAGATACTGGTTCGCCAAGGATCCCAGGCCCAAGCACTTCATGGGGAACAGAATCTGCGAAGAGGTCTTGAGTAACTCCCAATCGGCAAGGTCAAGGAACGTACGGATATCGGAGCGCGCGAGCCAACTACTTTCGGGATGCCGCGCCCTCAGCCCGAACCAATTCGCTGCCGAGAAAACCGGGCGCCACACCGTGTTGTGGAAGTTCACAATGAGACGTGTATGCGCGTGCGATACGCTCTGTAAACGGGCGAAGAGCTGCTGAACATCCGCCGCGTAATTAACGGTGTCGGAGACGACGATGTAATCGAACCGTTCATCGAGAGCCAATGTTTCCGCGGCTTGAACATGGAAGCAGCCGTCGGGAACGCGCTCTCGTGCCCGTTGGATCTGTCGCTCCGACAGATCGATCCCCACCCGCCGGCGAGCGTGCAACCGGGACAACAGGCTGCCGCCGCCGCAACCGACCTCCAGAACGCTGGCCCAAGGTGGAATTAGCAGGTTGTAATAGTGAGCCAGCATCTCACGATAGGTTCGGGCGGCCCACTTCGCTTCGAGATCGGCACCGTCGTAGAAGGCAGCCACCGATTTCAGATGAGCCGCAGCGGAGGGCGAGAGTTCGATCGCAGAAACGGTAGTTGGCTTGTCCCTCATGGATCAAAGGGTGGCTGCAGTTGTGAGATCCTAGTCATTCTGGGAAAATTCCGCTTCATAAAGTGTGATCCAAGTGTGGACACATTCGCCAGCACAGTATTCCCCTGCACGCTGGCCAAATCAAGGCCGCTCTCGTAATGCTCAATCGCCTCCAGAGTTCAATATTGGTCGGGACGCAGATCGCCCCGATTGTAACTCCCATTGCTGCCGACACTTTTCACCGGTCCCGTAACGCAGATTCTGGTGGTATCCACACTCAGCAACCAGTGTGATGCCCAGACAAATGGACACTCCGCTGCCGTCTGGACAATTCAGTCATTTCAGGTGGATGTTGTTGTGACGGCAATGCCTCACCGTTCATGTGGCTCTCTTTTGTTGCCAGCTTGGCGAAGGGGTCGTCCGCTACGATACAGTTGCAGATGCGCTTCGATCTCGCTGGCCGTCTGCAATTGTCCGGCGGCGCGGGCCAGCTCGATGGCTTTCTGGGCGGTGGCAATGGCGTCGTCAAATCGACCAGCGGCTGCGTACGCGGCAGCCAGGGTGTCAAGATACGGAGGCACCTGATTACCGGTAAGCGCGCAAGCCCGCTCGGCCAGAGCGACAGCCCGAATCGGGTCGCCGCCTTCGGCCGGCGGCAGCGTTGCCAGTAGCCAAGCAAGGTTCCTTTGCACGTCCGCGAAATCGGGTTGGCTCCGCAGCGCCTGCTCGAAGTGTGTGCTCGCCTCTTCGGCTTTGCCCAGCAAGAACAGGGCTACTCCCAGGTTGTTGTGGGCCTCGGTGTAGTCGGGTTTGATGGACAGCGCCTGTTGATACTGTGCGATCGCATCCTCGATCCGGCCCGCAGCGAATAGGGCGTTGCCGATGTTGTTATGCGCCTCGGCGTAATCGGGCTTGATCCGCAACGCTTGTACGAGGTGCTCGATCGCTTCCTGGGGCCTGCCCGCCTGCAACAGGGCGGCTGCCAAGTTGTTGTGCGCCTCCGCGTAATTGGGGCTGATCCGGAGCGCATGCTCATACTGCGCGATTGCGTCTTCGATCTTTCCTCTTTGCTGCAACACAATCCCCAAGTTGTTGTGAGTGTCGGCATAAGGCTTGACGACCGCCAAAAGGTTGAACGCTATTGAGAAGCCCAGCAACAGGCCCCAGCCGAGGCGTGCCGCCCGCCGCAAAACCGGCTGGTCAACCAACGCGCACTCCAATCCGAGGACGCCAGCGACGGACAGCAGCAGCAATGCCGGCAGGAATTCCACCTCATACCGAAAGTTTGCGGCACGGAACAGGAGAAGAGTCATCGTGCAGATTCCAAACAACACAGCTACGGTCGCCAAGAACACGCGCAGACCACGCAGTTCCTCCCTCGACCGGCCGCACCAAGCCGCCGGTATCGCCAACGCCAGCCACACCAACGGAATGTTCGTCAGGACGCCGAAGGGCGACTCAGGCCGCTGGTGACCTGACGGTACGGGTGGCATGGCAATATCGTGCACGAAGGGAAACCGACCGCTCCATTGCGCGGGCCGAAGAAAAAAGGCCTGGAGATTAAACCAGAAATAGCGTGGACTGAAAAACTGCATCACGTCCTGTCGTTCGCCGCCCAATTGGTAGCGCATGCCGAATTCGAACGGATTGTCGAATCGTCGGGCATTGTAAAGCATCAATCCAAGGCCGATGAGTACGATCGGGACGGTGGCCGCCGTCAGCGGCGCCCCAATCCGCCTACGCTCACGCCACGCTTGAACCACCGGCAGCAGCAGGAAGATCCCACCAAACAGCAACGAAGCTCGGGCCCCCACCGCCAGTCCATAAGCCAGACTTGCCGCTGCCAACCACTGGCACCTCCGTTCTGGATTGTGCAGGGCGCACCAGATTGCCCCCAGCGCCAGCATCGTCAGCATATACCCGCAAGCAATCGCCACTTCGTAAACCTCGGCTCGCGCCAACAGCGCCGGTACGCCTGTCGCCAAGCCGAGCGCAAGCGCACAGGCGGCCACGACCCAAACATTTACTCGCGAAAAATAGCGACGCCACAAAGCGCACAACAGGCCCACACTGGCCAAAAAGCCGATCGCGCAAAAGATTGGCACAGCTTCCCGATGAAACAAATAATGGCCCGTGAGCGCCACGAACGGCCAGAATAATATCAGAGCTGGCGTAGGTCCAAAGTAGAGATAGACCCGGCCCTTGTAATAGCTCAAGTCGTGCAGTTGGTAAGGTGGATCCTGATAGAGAGTGTTAGCGGTCGGATCATAGGGATCGGCAAGGTGCAACAACCCTGTTGGCACTTCCGTTTTCAGGCTGAGTTGGCCGTCGCGGAAGCCCTGCACCAGCAGATTGTAGTACGTGTCAGACGCCTTGGTCGCCGATAATTCCAATGTGCCTGAACGGGACCCTGACGCGTAAACACCAACCACCAAAACACAGACTGCACCTAAGACACCGCGCTGCAGCCAGTCGGATTTTCTTCCAGACATATGCCTCTGGCTATCCGCTGCTCTGCCATCGTCGTTGTTTGTCATAGATCAATTCCGGGCAGTGCGTCCCTCATGATAGAGTTGCAGATGCGCTTCGATCTCGCTGGCCGTCTGCAGTTGTCCGGCGGTACGGGCCAGTTCGATGGCCTTCTGAGCAGTGGCGATGGCGTTGTCGAAGCGACCGGCGGCTGCGTAGGCGGCGGCCAGGGTGTCGAGATACATTGGCACCTGATTATCGCTAAGCTCGCAAGCCCGCTTGGCCAAAGTCACCGCCCGAACCGGATCGCCACCTTCTGCAGATGTCAGTCTTGCCAGCAGCCATGCCAGATTGTTTTGAGCTTCGGCGGAATTCGGCTTGAGCCGCAACACTTGCTCAAAATGACGGATCGCCTCGGGCGCCTTGCCCAGTCTAAGCAGGGCAGCCGCCAAGTTGTTGTGCGCATCGACAAACTCGGGTTTGATCTGCAACGCCTGCTCCCAGTGTTCGATTGCCGCTGGTATTCTGCCCAGTGACAGTAAGGCACTTGCCAAATTGCAGTGTATCTCGACATCATCGGGCTTGAACCGCAACGCTTGCTCCCAATGGCCGACTGCCTCCTGCGTCTTGCCGG
>JADGNO010000117.1 GCA_017883405.1 Occallatibacter sp.
CCGTTGCCAACCACTTTTACGACATGGCGCCGGAGACGATTCGTGAGCAGACATTCTGCTGCGGCGGAGGTGGCGGTCTATTGACTGACGATCTGATGGAATTGCGCGTAAAGGGCGCGCTGCCGCGTATGGAAGCGCTCAAGAGCGTGGTGGATCAGCATGGCGTGAATTTCATGGCAGCGATCTGCGCCATATGCAAGGCGCAGTTTTCAAAGGTGTTGCCCGAATACGGATTCGACATGGGCATGATCGGCGGCGTGCATCAATTGGTCAGCACCGCGATTCGGCTTGGATCCAGGAAATGAGCCCAACATGCGCCCCAGAATAGTCATCCGGCGCATCGAGTTAAAGGAGAGTTTGTAATGTCAGGCCATACTGAACAAACCAAAGCACAGCCGATAAGCTTCAGGCGCTACCGCGATGGCGACCACACGCCTGGCGCCTGGCAGGAAAAGATTTTCGACGCGGACCATAGCCATAAGTGCCCCACTTACATCCAGAGCACTCCGCCCTGCCAGGGTAGTTGCCCGGCCGGCGAGGACATCCGAGGCTACCTGAACATTGTCCGTGGCATCGAAAAACCGCCTGCTGGGATGCCCTGGCAGGAATACGCGTTCCGCAGGCTGACTGAAGCCAACCCTTTCCCTTCCGTGATGGGTCGAGTCTGCCCTGCCCCGTGCGAATCGGGCTGCAACCGCAATGAGGTGGAAGACACCGTCGGCATCAACTCGGTTGAACATTTCCTTGGGGATTATGCGATCGCCAACAAGCTTGCCTATCCAAAGCCGGCAACCACGACCGGCAAGAAGGTCGCGGTTATTGGCGGGGGCCCCGCCAGTCTTGCATGCGCCTACCAACTTGCAAAGATGGGGCACGACGTCACTGTGTTCGATGATCATGCGGAGTTAGGCGGCATGATGCGTTATGGCATTCCGGGTTTCCGCACGCCGCGCGAAGTGCTTGATACCGAAATCCAGCGCATCCTCGACCTCGGCATAAAGACGCACATGAACTGCCGCATTGGCACTGATTTCACGATGGACGAAATCAAGGCGTCGTTTCACGCGGTATTCCTCGGCATGGGCGCACAGTCCGGCAGGGCGCTGCCTGTACCTGGGGCAACGGCCCCGAATTGTGTCACCGCCACGTCCTTTTTGCGCGCATTCAACGATGGCCGCATGCGCCACGTTGGCAAGCGCGTGGTGGTGGTTGGCGGTGGCGACACTTCGATTGACGTGGCAACGGTCGCACGGCGCCTTGGCCATATCGAGAAAATCAACGAAAAGGACCGCCCGGAATATGCCATCGGCGGGCAGGTAGCCCACGATGTTGCCGAAATCTCAGCCAAGCAAGGCGCCGAGGTGACGCTTACCTCCGTCTTTGCCGTCGACAAGATGCAGGCCAATAAACACGAGATCGAACAGGCGCTTAGCGAGGGCATCACCATTCGCGGCGGCATGTCTCCCATAGCGGTCCTGCTGGGTCCCGATGGCCGCGCCGAGGGACTGCGTGTGTCCCAGTGCGAGGCAAGGTTCATCGGCAGCAGGCTGGAAATCAAGTCTATCGAGGGTACGGAAGAAGACATCCCCGCCGATCTAATAGTCTCGGCGATCGGCCAGGCTATCGACTTCACCGGCCTGGAAATGTTCAATAACGGCAAGGGTGGCATCAATGCAGACCGCAACTATCAGGTGACCGGCAAGCCCGGCATCTTCGTCGGCGGCGACCTGATCCGCCCACACCTGCTCACGACAGCAATTGGCCACGGAGCCATTGCTGCAGAAGGTATAGACCGATTTCTTCGCGGCGAAGAACTGGAAAAACGCCCGAAGATCGATGTCCACTTTTTTGACCTGCAGCGCAAAATGCTAGAGAGGGGTCTGAGCTTCAGCGAAATTCACGAACCCATCCGTGGCACGGATGCCAGCAACGTCGCCATCCACAACTTCGACAATCGCTCTGACCGATATGTAATCCCGCACGACGATCTATTCCTCGGTCATTTCAATTACACGCCGCGCAACATCCGCAAGGTGATCACGCTCAATGCAGAGCAGGCACTCGGTAATTTCGACGAACGACTCCGGGCGCTCTCCCTGGAGCAGGCTGTCGCGGAAGCAAAGCGCTGCATGAGTTGCGGTATGTGTTTCGAATGCGACAACTGCGTTGTCTACTGCCCTCAGGTTGCGGTTTTCAAGGTGCCCAAGGCGAAATCCACCATGGGACGCTATGTTGACACCGACTACTGCAAGTGCATCGGTTGCCACATATGCAAGGACGTTTGCCCGACTGGCTACATCCAGATGGGTCTTGGAGAGTAAAGAGATGAGGCGGTGGATCAACAATTGTGATCGACCTTGCTGGAAAATAGGCCTTCTACTGGCACTTCTGATGGTATTCGGGCTTGCCTTGGCAGACCCGGAAACAGGCTTGGAGTTTACAGGTCGCGTGCCAAAACCCGCCATAGAAAAGGGCAAAGGCGACAAGTGCGTGAATGACACTGAATTCATGCGCAAGAACCATATGACGCTGCTCAAACATCAGCGCGACGAAACAGTTCACAGCGGCATTCGGACCAAACAGTACAGCCTGAACGGCTGTATTGAATGTCACGCCAGCCAGAAGACCGGCCGCGTGATCGGCTCCAACGAAAATTTCTGCCAGGGCTGCCACAGCTACGCCGCCGTGCAGTTGGACTGCTTCGAATGCCATGCCAGCAAACCGCAGTCCAAGGTTTCGCTGATCGGGACGCGTGAGGAGGGGATTGCGCCCGTCACCAGCTCTGCGCCGATATCGCAGCCGGCGAGCGGCCCTGCGACCGGAAATGTGCCCAAAAGGACAAAGTGATGAGCGCTGACCGTCAATCCGCCGATGGAACGGTAAACCGCCGCGGCTTCCTCGGAATTTCTGCTGTGGCGCTAGCAGGCGTAGTGCTGGCGCCGGGCGTGCGGCTGATTGAACTGGCAGCCGGGCGTTCCCCTGGCGAACCGGTGACCAACCAGGTGCGCTGGGGCATGCTTATCGACGCCAACCAATGCGACAGCGGCTGCACCGACTGCGTGACCGCCTGCAATACCGAGAATGGTCTTTCCGGCGGCACGCTCGAAACCGATTCGCAATGGATACGCAAGATTGAAGTCAAGGATTTGCGCGGCGGCAAGGCGCGCTCGCTGCCTATGATGTGCCAGCACTGCGCAGAACCGCCATGTGTGGACGTATGCCCGACCGGGGCATCGTTCAAACGCGCTGACGGCATTGTGCTGGTGGATAAGCACATCTGCATCGGCTGTCGTTATTGCATCATGGCATGTCCCTACGGGGCCCGCTCCTTTGTGCATGAAGCGCTGACTGATCAGAAGCCCGAAGTGCCCCGCGGCAAAGGATGCGTCGAGGCTTGCACCCTGTGCGTGCAGCGGGTAGACCGCGATCTCAGCCCCGCTTGCGTCGAAGCATGCGCTGCGGCCGGACACAAGGCCATCATTTTCGGCGACCTGAACAACCCGGATAGCGAAATTGCCAAGCGCGTAGCCGCTTTTGCCAGCCGGCAGGTGCGCGAGGAACTGGGCTTGAATACCGGCGTGCGCTATCAGGGGATTTGAGAATGAAGCTGGTTTTTCGCGAAATCAAGGGTAGCAGCCCGGCCTACTACGGATTGGTCGGCGCGCTTGGCGCCTTTGTCGCGGCCGGGCTCCTGGCCGCCTCTTACATGGAACATTACGGCCACATCGTCACTGGCATGAACAACCAGATCGTCTGGGGCATGCCGCATGTGTTCGCCGTTTTCCTGATCGTCGCCGCCTCGGGA
>JADGNO010000118.1 GCA_017883405.1 Occallatibacter sp.
ACCGATGGCAATTTCGCCATTGGTGCCCAGGTCAATCAGCGCTACCAGTTCGTCACTGGCGGCCATTCCGGTGGCAACGATGCCGGCAAGAATGTCTGATCCTACAAAGCCACCTAGGCAATGCGCGAAGCGGATGGGACACTCTACAGGCAGTGCCCATGCAAAGTCCCGCGGAGAAAAAACCTGCGTGCCCAAGTTTGGTGAAGCAAACGGGACGTGCGACAGCGGCTCCACATCGCAGCCGGCGAATAGATGATGCATAACCGTGTTGCCTACCAGCACGACGTTAATGACTTCATCTGCGCGTCCGCGAACAAGCCGCGCTACCAGATTGCCAAGCGTCACTCGCAACACGGTTGTTAGATCGTTCCCTTCGAGCGCCGCATGCACCCGGCTCATCACATCTGATCCAAACCGGGCCTGCGGATTCAATTCTGTCTCAATGGCCAACACTGTGCCGGTATTTAAATCCAGCAACTGCGCGGCGATTGTTGTGGTGCCAAGATCGATGGCGACGCCGAGTCCACGCTTGCCGCGCGCAATGGGCGCACTCGCATCGGAGAGCACGTCCATCTCCCACTGCTCGCACTCGAGTACCAGGGACTCATCGGCATGGGCCTGGCATGCAAGCCTCCATCCCTGTTCGAGCTCTTCATGAGTGAAGATTTCGCGGTCAGCTTTGCTGATTGCAAGCGAGCCAGACAGAACACGTACTCGGCAACCGCCGCAATTGCCCGCGCCGCCGCACGGAAATTCGACACCGTGATCGGCCAGCGTGCCAAGCAGCTCTGCGCCGCATGCGACGGACAGTTCTACTGCCAGCGGCTCAAGCCTGACATTTACATTACCTGGTTTCATTCGGCGTCTAAGGTCGCGTCGCCCATTTTGGCGTGGATGGTAGCGCCCGGCGGTACAAGCAGAACGTCTCCGCCGCTCCACTCACCGTTGACCAGCCGCTCAAGGATAGTGAGGGTGCCTTTAACTTCTTCGAACTTCCAGCCCTCTTTGGCAGCTTCGGCACGAGCCCTGCTGCGGCTGGCCTCGTCTGACGCCACCGGTAACGAGATATATGTCAGGCCGGTGTAGTGTTTGCGGAAAGCATTGAACTGTTCAAACAGAAATTTGCCGTCTTCCTCGCCATACTCCGCTATCAGTTCTTTCAGCGTGCTGCGTTCGCCTAGCTGCGGCCTCGTTGCGGCAAAGGGCGGCTCCAATTCTGAGTCTGGAGTTTGAAATTCCGTCCAGCCCGGCGTCCGAAAATAGGTCCCGGGATGTTCCTGAAAGTACGCATTGAAGTTCTGGTGGCCACCCATCAGCACGCCAATGCAATCGTGAGCGCGCGGCAGCACCAGCGGCGTCTTTCCCGCCTGCAAACCCTCGGTACCTCGACCGCAAAGCGCATATCCCAGCAGGATGGCGTCGTATCCTGCATCATCGGCCGCGTCCACGCGTTCCTGCAGATAGGTGTGCATCTCGGCGCCGCGACTATGCAGCCCCATGGGAATAATTTCCAAATCGATTGTGTGGTTGGAACGCGCGATGATGTCTTCCATTTCGCGCGTGAATACCTGGCAGATGATCGCTTTCAATCGCATGGTTCAGCGGATCCCAGCCCGCCCAACTAACCACCTCAACACTGTCGCGTGCCTTTTGCTAAACGGAGTGCGCAGACTACGCCGCTAGCTGGCCCAGCAGTTCTTTCACCAGGGATACAGCTCCGCTGGCATTGTCGCTGTAGCCATCCGCGCCGATTTCGCGGGCGTATTGGCTGGTTACCGGCGCGCCGCCCACCAGCACCTTTACCTGCGCGCGGACGCCGGCGGTCTCAAGCGCATCGATTGTCGTCTTCATCGCCTGCATGGTCACGGTAAGCAACGCCGACAGGCAGACCACATGCGGATTGTTCTCCCGGACCGCGTTAACAAACTTTTCCGGCGTCACGTCTGTGCCTAGGTCGATGACTTCAAACCCGCTGCCTTCCATCATGGACGCGACAATATTTTTCCCGATGTCGTGAAGGTCGCCCTTTACTGTTCCGATAATTACGCGCACCGCCATCTTTTGGCCTGCAGCGCTCAGCAACGGTTTCAGCAGCTCCATTGAGGTCTTCATGGCGCGGCCGGCCAGCAGCAGTTCAGGCACAAAATATTCCTCGCACTCAAACAGCTTTCCCACCGCGTCCATTGCTGGAACCATTGAGTCCTGAATCAACGTCATCGGCTCTGCGCCCGCGGCCAGTGCGGCCTGTGTGGCTGCGTATGCCTGCTTTGCATTACCGTTCAATATTGCGTCATAAATATTTCTATCGAGGGCCATTTTCACCCCTTTCGAACGAACCTCTCAGCCATCAGGAGCAAGCCCGTTTCAAACGCGTGCCAACCAGTACTGTCTGGCTATAGCGAGCCAGCCCAAACAGCAGCGTACTCCATAACAACTCGGACTCCACGCTGTTTCTGAAGAACGGCAGCGCAGCAACATAGCATGCGGCCAATCCGGCTAATGTCTTCGGATACATATTCCATGCAAACCACACGCCGAAATTGCTTACAACAAAAAACGAAATTGAAGCCAGCAGCGACGATCCGACAATGCGCCGGACTGTGACTTTATGGCTGAGCGCCACCGCACCCAGGTTTACGGCCACCAGGTACCACATCCACGTGAGAGCCTGGTCGGGAGCAAGCCTGTATCCGTATTGATGAGTGGTGATGAAGATATCAAGGCCAATGAGCCCGAGCACCACAATGCCGAATTCACGCGTCGGCCGACATGCTCCAAAGAACAACAGGGCTGAGAGGATAGGAATCAGATTGTAAGGATGAGTGAACACGAGGCGCGAAACGGCGATCGCCAAAATCACAAGATACGGCACCATGATCGATCTGCCGATTACTAGCTTCTTCATCTATTCCCCCCGGAATAAGAACCCGCGTACCTCGAGCCGAGCCGGAACCTTCACGGCCTACCACTTGAGAGGTATGGCTCGCCTGCGGTCCAGCCGCGAATAATTTCTCGCTCGAAATTGTGAAATCACGATACCCCATGGCTGCAACAGGAGGCAAGGTCATAAATCACACCATTTATGGTGGGATTTGCCCGATTTGGCTTCGTCCCGGATTGGAGATTTCAGAGGATTTATTTATAGATTACCCACAGCGTCTTACTTTGATGTGTGAGAGGCTTTTCGCTGGGCATCGAGCCCGTTTGTCGGATCCTTGTGCAGAAACTTGCGCGAAATATCGGGCCAGAACTCATCGAAAACCGCGCCTAACGCCCCTTCTGCCGTCACAATGAATCCGTTGCTGATCGTCAGGCCAATACCGCTTTCACCGGAGGGATAATACAAATTCGAGAGTGCACCGGCCGCGATGTTACCGCCCATGTTCGAGTAGTTCGGCTCCCATTTCCCGGTTTTGTCGTGTTTGGTAATAAAACTGGTTGCCGCGGCGTACACAAGGCGTTTGCCGGCGCTTCCGTAACCCCTGCGGTAATAGCGCGGATCCTGGTGCAAAATGGATGGCAACAATGCGTTACCCAGCATGGTGCCGTCAAACGAGTCAAGGTATGCCGCTCCTGCCCGCTCACCCAGTCCCTTTACGCCCCATGGAAACCCTTCGTTGTCATCGCCGACCTCGTGATATGCGGCTACAAAAAAGGGCGTAATGAATGCGACAGGGTCAGTCATGGAGCGGAAGGCAAGTCCAAACTTCTGCTTGGCTGTCATGCTCACGGTTGAGTCGCCAAGATAGGTGATGTTGAATGTCGGAAGCACACCCAGCACCCGCTGGTGCTCCTGGGCCTTAAGTTGTTCGTCGGCTTTTTGGCGATCGGTCTCTTGCTTTTCCGGTTGAGCAGCGCTGGTCGATTGCCCTTCGTTCTGGGCAATTTCGATCTGCGGAAGCGGGGCCTCCGGCAACCGTTCAGTGGCCAATTCTACTGCAGCTTGAAAGTTGTTCTGGCCCAGTACGGGCGCAGAGAGGGCGGCCATCATCACACCGCAGACGAGCGCCAGAAACTCCAAGCGGGCGATAACTTTCATCCTTTGCAGAATAGCTCTCCTAAAAAAATTCTCGCATTCCACGGTGTTCAAGGTCCGAATCGCACCGTGATTCTATCCAGCCGTCCGAGTGTATTGTTGATGCTTTCTTTGGTAGGAATCAGTGCCAGCCTGAATCAATGACGGACGATATGCGCTTGGTTCCGCTCCATCTTTGCTTGGTGCTCTTTAGTTAGAGGAGCAGAGGGTGCCGCAGGATACCGAATTCCTGCGTTTTACTATCTATCATTCAGATACTCTTAAGTTTCTGATTATCCTATGCTTGGGCCGCGAAGTCGATAAACCCTTTCTCAGGATTCGTCGAAATCAGCTTGACTGTCACCTTGTCGCCGACATCAAGTCCTTTGCCGCCCTGCACCAGCTTGCCATCCACATGCGGATCGAGCGTGCGGACAAACGTGCCGTACTGGTTGACGCCGGTCACAATGGCCCGATAGGTCTGGCCAATGTGCGGATGCAGCACCACGGCTGCGATGCGCTTCTGCATTTCGCGCTCTACCTTGCGCGCCGAATCTTCCATGAGCGTGCAGCGTGCCGCAATGGCGCCCAGTTCGTCTGCAGTATATGGCTGGGTTTCTTTGGCCAGAAACGCCTTCAGAATGCGCTGCGTCACCACGTCTGGGAAACGCCGGTTCGGTGCGGTGGAGTGGGTGTAGTCCTGCACGGCAAGCCCGAAGTGCCCCGGCGAAACCTCGTTGGGCTTCACCAGCACATACTCACCGGGCCCCATCAGCTTGACGACGGCCAGCGAAAGGTCTGGGAAGTGATCGGGATCTTTCTGTTTCTGTGCCAGCAGAAAATCGTTCAGCGCCTTCGAATCGGGCACCGCCGGCAGTGTGGTTCCCAGGCCGGCAGCTACTTCGACGATGCGGTCCCAGCGCTTGGGTGTGCGAACAATGCGCCGGATACTGGCGATCCCACCCTCTTCATACATCCGGGCAACCACGCCGTTGGCCGCCACCATGAACTCTTCAATCAGCGAGGTTGACCGGCTCTTTTCAAGCCGCTTAATCTCCACTGCCTCGTCGTCAAGCATCACGGGCCGCGTTTCGATCGTCTCCAGATCCAACGCACCGTGCTGAAAGCGTCCGCCCGCCATGCGCTGGGCAGCCGCGTCCTGCAGCTTCAGTTGCGCAACCAACTCCGCATTCGCCGCCACTTTTTCCGGAGCCGGTCCTGTACCTTCAAGCCACGCGCCCACACTTGGGTAAGCCAATTGCGCGCGATTGCGCACCAGCGCACGGTACGCCTTTCCGTCTGACGCAGTGCCTGATTCGTCCACGCACATCTCGACGACGACCGCGACACGGTCCTCGTTTTCGTTCAGCGAGGTGATACCTTCCGACAGCTCCGTCGGCAACATGGGGAATACCGAAACACCGGTATAGACAGAAGTGGTCTCGCTGGCGGCGTGCTTATCCAGCGCCGAGCCTTTCTTCACACGGGCATCAACATCCGCCACACCTACCAGCACGCGTATGCGCCCGTCCGGCAGTTGCTCTGCCCACTCAATCTGATCCAGGTCTTTTGACGTATCGTTATCGACCGACGACCAAAGCAGGCTGCGGAGATCTTTTGCTTCCGGCGCGGCAGGTAGCGCGGGTTGAGCTTCGATTACCACTACCTCGGCCTTGGCCTCTGCCGGAAAATCCGGGCTGAATCCGTGTTCGATCATCGTCGCGCGGGCCGCGGCAATCAGATTGAAATGATAAGGAAGGCTTGCAGACATCGGCAGTGGGCTCCTCTCACACGAAATGCCAGCCTATCACGCTGCGGTGAAGTGCCTTGGCCCGCCGGAGCCCTCGCGGGCAAGACTCGAACCGACCTCTGCAACTTTTGTGGCATATCGCTGCGCTGTTCATGCTATTGGTGTTTGGATCGTCGCATCCTAAGCTATCGGCAAGACGTTATCTTATTGTCCAGGCTCGCTAAAGATATTTATAGACGAAAGCGGCGGCTGGATGGTTCGGAATCAGGCTCCGATCCATCCAGCCGCCGTTTTTCTTCCTTCGCAAATCCTGTCTACAGCCCCAGATCCGAAAGCACCTTTGGCTTGGCTTCTTCCACCGCCAGCAAGTTATGGCAGTTGGCGCAGTCCTGCGTAATCGCCTTGCCGTCCTTTGCCACATGGTCGCCATCGTGGCAGCGGAAGCAGCCTGGATAGCTCATGTGCCCGATATTGTTGGGACGCGTTCCCCACGTCACCTTCATGTCCGGGAAAACGTTCTGCGAATAGAGAGTCGCCAACTCGATGCCGGCGGCTTTCACCTGTGCTGCTTTCGCGTTCAAAACCTCGGGCTTTGAGTTCTTGTAGTAGTTCTCAAGCTCGGCGGGAATCTTCGTGCGAGCTTCGTCCTGGCTGGCATAGGTGGTTTTCAGCAGTTCCAGGCCTTCCTTATGAATAAAGGGCAAATCGGTGCTGATGGCTCCATCGGCCATGGCGCGGTTGATTGCTTCTTCCGGCGTGACAAAGGTGTGCGAAGCGCGGTTATGGCAGTCAATGCAATCCATGGTGCGCCGCTCGCCCTGCGGTTGCGCGCCTTTCAGCGCGGTCGACGCGAATACCGTCTCCGATCCGTCGCTGTTCTGCCGCTGCACCCAGGGGATCGTGTTACGGTCCGCGCTGGTAGCAATGTACTCCATGTGGTTCAGGTGGACGCCGTGAATGCCGCTCAGGCGCGACAGCGAATCTTCGCCGCCCAGATGCAGCACCAGAACGGTCTGCGTTTCGCTGTTCTGCTCGTCATCGGCAAAGTTCGATTTCACCAGCAATTTTTCGCCTACAAACTTGGCGGGCGTGTGGCAACCTTCGCAGATGACGCGGGCCGGTCGCAAACTCGTAACAGGCGAGGGAATGGGCGTGGGATAGCGATTGAATGTGACTTCAAGCAGCTGCTTGGTGCCGTTTACCTTGGCGCTGAAGTAGGCCTGCGCGCCCGATCCTATGTGGCACTCCACGCAGGCTACGTGCGAGTGCGCTGAAACCTTGTAGGCCGTGTATTCCGGATGCATTACATGGCACGATTGTCCGCAGAACTCCGGTGAATCCATGTAAGCCGCGCCGCGATAACTCGCCATCGCAACCACCAGCAGGTTCACAATGGTGGCCACCAGCACAATGTCCAGTCCGTGACGGAACATCCTGTCGTTCAAATCGATCTTCGGATACTGCGCTGGAATTTGTCCGGCCTTCTGCAGCGTCCTGTGGCGCAGAAACACGCCGATCGGGATCAGCAGCAGGCCGCCGATGAACACCGCAGGCAAAAGCAGGAAAAAGATAATGCCGACATAGGGGTTGTCGTTGAACCGGCCAAACAATTCCACCAGCCAGTAACCGATCATGGTGACGCCGGACGCGCTTGTAATGGCGCCGCCGGCAAGGCTGATGGGGTTGTTGCCAAAGAACAGCGCCGGCCTTACCCAGTTTTCACGGAACTTCTGAAATGCTGCCACTTATTCCTCCGCGAGCAAACGAACAGCCCGCCTTGATGAGCGAGACCACGACCACTGCGCAAGTTATGACCAGGCGCTCGGTACCGCTGTTCTACAAGCCGGTATCTAGCGTTCAGACTCCAGGCAGTTCTATCGTGCTGTCGCCAATTGGGGGCGGGCCTGCAGCGTTTCTCTATCTGTCGAATAACCATGCCTGCGAGGCTGGGTGGCGACTCACGGAAGTGAGCCACCACGCTATGCCAATGCAAGGCTTCAAGAGACGAAGAAGTACGCTTGTCGTGGTTCTCGGTCTTTGATTGTACTGCTTACTTCAGTGAACGGAAGTAGGTAACAACGTCCTTGACCTGGGCGTCCGTCAGACCAGCGATCGGCTTCATCTTACCCTTGCCGTTTTTCACCGCAGCTTCCATCTGGGCAACGGTCAAAGCCTTAATCGAGGGATCAGAAACGGGCTTGATGCCCATCGCCTTTGCCATGCCGGCGCTAGGTGTGCCGGCAGAGCCGTGGCAGCTCATGCATTTTGCTTTGTAGGTCGCTTCGCCGGAGTCGGCAAAAGCCAATGTGCCGGCCAGCGTAACGGCGGCGGTCAGCACCAACAGGGAACGCATTGTCTTAGTCATGGGAAAACTCCTCAATCAATTTGCGGCCAGTACTCGTTGTGCTGCACCTGCCGACTCTTGCTTTGCTTTCTCCGCTCGCGGGCCCAAATCTGCGAACTCTCGAAACGGCTATTGCAAAATCAATCTGATCTTACTTCATCAAACACAACCACGGTCAGGGAGTTGTGTTGGACATCATTACTTCGCTAACGACCGGAAGTAGCCTACCGAATCCTTGATCTGGGCATCGGTCAGCTTTCCCTTGAACGCCGGCATTTTACCTGCGCCGTTCGTCGTTACGGCAATCATCTTCGCTTCGGTCGAACTTTTCACTTCACCAATGGGCTTTACGCCCATCGCTTTGGCCATCGCCGGGCTCGGCACGCCAGTGGCTCCATGGCAACTCTGGCACCTTGTCTTGTAGACATCCGCGCCGGGCCCCTGGGCCATGGCAATCGCTGTAGCAGCCATGATGGCGATCGTTGCGATTCCAGTCCTGATCTTCATCATCTTTCCTTCTTTCCTTACTTCTTAAGTGGTCAGGTGGCTCAGTCCGTCAGGATAGAGCCACCTTGTTACCAGCTGGTGAAATCAAATATGTTCACTCGCTCTGAAAGCTCAGCGATCAGAACTCGTAGTGGACTCCAAGCATTACGTTGTTGGCGTGGAACACACGAGGCGCTGTTGCACCTGCGGTCCCTTCCGTCAAACCGGTTGGAACTCCAATCGTTGCGCAAGGAGTAATCGTCGCGGTAATCGATGTAGCTGTACTGCACAACGGGGCGCCTGAGGGTCCACCTTCTCCGTAGCCGTAGAAGTTGTACTGGGCTTTCCAGATCAGTCCCGGATGCATGGTGTAAGAGAGGTTCACAAAGGGTGACTGGTAATGCGAAACCATGGAGCCGTTCACATCGCGCGCGTCGTTGAAGAATCGGCTGCCATTTACGTCGCTGATTGTGTAGCCCACATTTGAGTGAACCTTGTCGGTAAGGTTGTAGTTGAACGACGCCATCCCGATCTGCGTCGGCGCATCCATGAAATCCCTGGCAAACCAAGTCGCGTTGCCAACGCAAAGGTTGGGTGCTCCCGAACTGGTAACGGTGGCCGCACCTGCGATCGCCGGGGTGGTAGCTGTAGCAGCTGCAGCTCCGCTGCTGTAGCAGATGTTGGTTGCCGCGTACACGTCGCTATAGGAGTAGTTGAAATTCACTCCCCAGCGCTCGCTCGGCGCCAACATCACGCCCATACTGCCGATGCGGCTGTAATCGACGTGGTTGATCGGGCCGTTGTAATTTGCATCGCCCGCAGTGATCGCAGCTGCGTTGTTTGAGGTATTGTGGTGCCGCTCGCGATCGCTGAAAGAGCCCGAGAGGGTCGCCCAGGTCTTCGGCTTGTAACTCGTGTGCACCCGGAACTGCCTGAACTGCCGTTGGCCTACCGCGGTAAATGCTTTATCAGCATAACTAACTTCAGCCGAGCCGTTCAGTTCCCATTCCTTGGCGAGATGCAGAGCCACATTGAACACTCCGGCATTCTCAGTAATGGCGATCGTTCCGTTGACTGGATCGCCGAGTACATCCGGAATCGGGCCCTGGTGTGGAACGCCCTGGCCGATGTTGCGATTGCTAAAGCGGTATGTGAGAGCAAAACGAGCAAGCCTTGAAGCGTCCCAGCCCAATGTCAGATTGTTGATGACATATTCCTGGCCATAGTAGTTGTAGACCTTTACGCCGTTGATGCCGTGAGGCAGCGAACCGACGCCTGTCGTCAATGGACCGGAGTAGTTGATGGTCTGGTTACCCGCGGTGCTCGGTGTCGATAGAGTTACCTGCGGAGGAATAATCGAATTGCCCGGCTCATGAATGCTGGAGTAGGACGCTTGGTCCGATATGCTCACGGTCGGAGCCGCGCGCCACGAGAAACCGAAGTCCGCACCGATGACTGAGCGCTGCGCGTAGGCCTTGCCGCCATTCCAGATTACAGAGCGCACCGAACCGTTCAGGCCCTGCGCGCTCTCGAAGTAGTTCGGCATGTTCGAGTTGCCGTTAGTGTAGTGAACGTTGCCATTCATGCTGACGTTCTTGAGGGCCGTGCTCTGCACACGAACCGTCACCGTCGGCGTCAAGATTCGCGTCGGCTGGCTGCGCACATAGCTTGTAACTACAGCGCATGCCGGGTTGATGATAGGCATTCCGCCGGGCTTGTTGGCGGGCGACAGCAGCGTGTAGACAGTTGCGCTTGTGAACGCGCTGCCCATGCTTGAGGTATTGCAAATGCCGCTAAGTCCTGTGCCGGCATAAGGCGTCAGCGAAGTATAGTTGCCCAGGTATGCAGGCGTTCCATCCGCCTCCTGAACCATAAAACCGCTCGGATCAAGCGTGAACGAGGTATCTGATTTATAGCGATTGATCTGGGCCTCGACGGTGATCTTGGTTGCCGGCGAAGGCTTCACGTCCAACGCGCCCAAGTAATCGTCGCTGCCATTGCGCTCATACTGTTGCAGCAGAGCGTTGTACTTCATGATCGTGTAGGAAGGGCTCAGAGTCGGACCCTCCATGGTGCTGTGGTTATAGGCAAAACGATACGTGAACATATCGAACGGCCTGAGGGTCAGGTTCGCGTCAGTTATCCGGCGCACAATATTGAACATCACCGGCGACCGCCTTACCTGCGGCCACGGCAGCGTGCCGGTAGGAGCGTTGCTCGGCCCGATAGGAATGGACTGACCGCCCGGAATGTTAGGGTTCGCCAGCAGATCGTAATTCGAGTAGAGACGGCCGCGCCTGAACATGCCTGAGAACTCGTAGACCTTGCCCTTATTGGCGTCAATCTTGGCCATGATGTTCGGATCGCCGCCGAATCCCGTGCCGAAAGCGTTCAGATCATCGACCAGAGTGTTCTTCTTGCCGGGAAGCGCGTGCATTTCGAAAGTCTCACCTTGTACGCGCGGACCGCTCTGAAGATTCACCAGGGTGTTGTACATATCGCCGCTTCCAACTACGTTGGACATTCGGCCACCCATGTCGATCGTGTGATGACTTGTATAACCATCCGGCGTAGAAAATTTCGATTCTGGAGCCGGGACCACAGGCTTGGCGTCCTGCGCAACTGCGATTCCTGCCGCGGCCAGAAGCATGACGATTGCCATAGCCCCTGCAGCGCGGCGGACTTTTGCGGTAAAGGGCTGTTGATTAAGGAGCCCTGAAAACCAACCGTTCCTATTCATATGAAGCCTCACTTAAAAAAACTCGCTGACCTTAAGAAATCTTTGCCTTTACCCACCTTTGGGATTCGTGCCGCATCAACTCACGAGGTGCGGCACTGATCCACTAGCGGATAAACGCTTGACTGGCATTTGAGCCGTGAACCATCGTGTGGCAGGTCACGCAGGGCGTAACGGTCGTCGAACCTGGATCCAGACCGTGTACTCCTCCTGCCGAGAGCGGGCTGTGGCACTGGTTGCACAGCGTGGCAATCGACGGCATGTTCAGAAGCCTGGGATTCTGCGTTCCGTGCGGCGTATGGCAGGTCGTGCAGCCCTCAGCCCTGACCGGAGCATGCTCGAAGGTAAACGGTCCGCGCACATCCGTGTGGCACTTGGTGCAGACGGCGTTCTGGTCTTCAGTGGACTTCTGATTGTTGGCCAGGAACGTTCCATGTACATCGTGACAGTCGCTGCACTTGACCAGCCCTTCGTTGACCTTGTGGTGGATGGGCATATTGAACTGCGCCTTCTGGTCAGCATGGCACTGGTAGCAGAGCGCAGGCTGCGAAGCTTTCAGCAGCTTCTCTTTTCCGTTGCCGGCATGCACGCTATGGCAGCTCGTGCAGCCCACGTTCGCCCGGGCATGAGGGGAACGATCAAAATTCGGATGAGCGCTCGCGTGGCAACTCATGCACTTCTCATCCACCTCTTTCGGCGAATGCTTCGCCGGATTGAAGATCTTCGAGATGTCGCCGCCGCCATCAACGTGCGCTTTGCCTGCACCGTGGCAGTTCTCGCAGGTCGCGCCATTGCTGCCGTGCATCTGCGCCATCTTGGTGTGGGCGTTGTCCTCGAATTTCTTGCCCACCTCTGCATGACAGGTGACGCAAGTGTCGGATCCAACAAAGTCTGACGATGCGGCTGCCTTGGTCTCCGCCGCTTTCGGCTTGGGACCAGCAGCACCAAGCGCTGCAGCGCTCATGACTCCCGCGCCCAGCACCAAAATTAAAAAAAACCGCAATCCCAGCTTCATCCCCGGAACTGCACCAAAATTCATTCGCGTTACAGGCCTGTCTTTATGCATGAAAAATACCGCCTTTATTGCTCTCAAAGCTGATTCGGAAGCTCTTTCCTGCCGAAGTTGCTCTTGTGCGGAGCATCACTACATGCCACGAAGATTACGTTTTTGTCATGTGATCGAGCGGTGATGCTCGTCACACACCGTAAGTGACACAATTCACAAGCGTATTTCCTATCACCAAGTGATCTGAATGCAGGGCATTCGCTCCATTCCTTAATCCAACGGAAGAATCCGTCTTCCGTCCGTATTGGCCAGACGGCAAACTATCCTGGTGCTCTCCCAAGTGAGGCAATGACGTCGTTTAGCCCATGAGGAGATTTCTACTCATGCACAGGAGTGTCGATGGCGCTTTGGTCTCTTTGCGGCGGAATCCAGTCGAAATCAGAAATCATCGATAACGGAAATCCTCACAAATTCGGTGTTGCTAACACATGCTCCCCTTCCATACCCAGTTGTGAACCAGCGCACATGGCGATGCCAAACCTCAAAACGGGAACATCACGATCCGTTCTTTAGAAAGGGGAATCTCGAGGGAGCAGTGACGTGAGGCCCATCACATCAATCCATTCGCCGCTTGCTGCAAACTTCGGTCAGAACTAAAACCTCGACTCCGCGGGCCCTACGACGATCCACCTCGGCTTTGGACCCTTTTAGAGCCGGGCAGAGTCGATGAGACGGCGGAAATAAAGGGGTTAATGACGTACTGAGCAGGCAAGATTATGGCGGATTCTCACATTAACGTAGAAATGCATACCAGGCAGAAGCATATTACGCGACAGATACCCGCAGGTTGCGCTGCTTGTTCCAATCGCCGCCCCGGATGGTTTTGTTCTCTCGGCAGCGCCGTGTTGGCCGATCTCGAATTGGCCACCAGCACCATTTCGCTTCCGGCACAGGCCTCACTCTTTACGCAGGGCGAGGAGGCGCGGTGCCTCTATCTCATTTGCAATGGCTATCTCAAGCTCACCACCGGTCAGCCTGGAGATCGCCAGATGATTGTGCGCGTTGCCGGTCCCGGCTCCGTGCTCGGCCTTTACGCTGTGCTGTCTCATGGCCTTTACGAGGTTTCAGCGGAATCGCTGACCACCGCGCAGCTCCGCCCCGTCGAGCGAGAGCGTTTCCTCAATTTTTTGCGCAGCCATAAAGAAGCGCAGATGCGCGCTGTCCAATGCATTTGCCAGGAATACCGTTTTGCCCTGCAGGATGCCTGCCGCATCGCTCTTGCAGAAACGGTGGCTGCTCGACTGGGACGCTTGCTGCTTGAGCTATCGCACCAGATTGGCGAACACCTTGAGGGCGGCGAGTTCCGTTTTCCTCTGCTGCTTACGCATGAGGAAATGGCCTCAATGACCTGCACCACGCGCGAAACCGTCACCCGTACCCTGGGCCAGTTCCGCAAAGATGGATGGATCTCGATCGAAGACTCACTGGTGACGCTCCACCAGCCGGACAGGTTGCAGGCGCTGAATTAAATAAAAAAGTACGCACCACACAATGCGAAACCGCGGCACACGACTCGCTCTCCCCAACAGATCATTTGAGTCAAAGAGGCAGTCCTTCTGGGCGTTATCATGGTGATGGGAGCAAATTTCCTAATGATCCGTTCTACTTGTTTATCTGCTTTCCTTCTCTCCTGCTGTGTTGCATTCGCTCAAGATCAGCCCCCGGCGCCTGCGCAGGCTGCACCCACGGGAGTTCCCGCTGCTGGCGTAACCACCTCACAAAGCGCTGACCTTACGCAATTCCAGAAGATTGAGGACACCTGGTCGAACGCCGTCAATCAGCACGACCAGTACAGCCTTGAGAATGTGCTGTCGCCGCTCTTTGTCGACGTGGCCGCCAACGGAGATATCACCACGCGCAATCAGCAGATTGTGCAAGTTCTCAACGGCGATGACAAGACGGTCTGGCTTACGCAGAAGGTGATTACTCTGCGCATGCTGGGCGACATTGCCGTGGCCAATGGCACCTATACGCTGCACCACAGAGTCAACTCCGCAGCGGTGGATGAAAAAGGTGTGTTCACGCATGTGTTCGAGCGGCTTCGCGGCGGATGGGTTTGCGTGAACTCGCAACGCACCTCGCTCAAACAGGAAAACCCCAATACCAAGCAGAAGAAACCGTCGCAGGCTTCGGAGCCGTTCCACATCCCACTCTTCTCGAGGGGCGATAAAGACGCCAAGCAGTAGGCTGATGCGTAATCGCTGGCCGCGGGTTACATCCCAAGTCTTATTTCGAGAGCTCCGCGGTCCAGGTCAACTACGAATGCGTCAATGCCCAACGCCGCTGGGCTCAACACTCCATCGAAATCGCGACCACCTTCGTCGAGGCTTTCCTCCAGGATTGCCTGTTGCTGAATGAATTCAGCCTGGCCGAGTTTCATCCTGGGCAAGCGCACTGCCTTGCGTTGCAAACTGCCGCGTGAGCTGGAATCGCTTTGAAGCCAATGCGCTTTCAGGCCCGCGATTGCCTTTGGAATTCTTGATCCAAAGATCAGAAGCGAGGGCGTTCCGGTATCGAAGATCAGGTGCGCAGAGGCGTGGTTTACCTCCACGTTCACCATCGCCAACCCTTCTTCCTTATTCAAAGGGATTGAAACAGGAAGATGTGGCAAGTGGCCGAAGTGGATCCTGCAGAGTCGATAGTCCACTTCAAAGGGAGTCTTACCCAGAACATCGAGCCCGATCACGGCATCGATATGGACTGGAAGCGCAGCATCAAACATCGACAAATCCTGGACCAGCACCGGACGATGAAACTGCCGCACAGGTCCGAGTTCGATGCTTGGCGCCCACGAATGAAATGCCTGCACTTCGCCCTGGTAGAAGACTACGTTGACGGCTTCGGTCACTCCTTCCATGTTGAGCCTGCTTGCAATGCGTGTGTCTACGAGCGTTGCGCTCGTACCGGTATCGAGCAGGAAATGAAGTCCTTTCAGGGGACCGATTGATCCTCTGGCCACCATCAGGTAGCCCCTAAAAAGATCGAACCGAACCGTGCCTTGAACCGCGTCTCGAACCGTACCTCGACTGGATGGAGAATGGGCCGCCCCTCCTTTTGCCGGCGCAAAGGGCAGAGTCCAAATCGAAATACAAATCAAAAAGTTGAATAATTCAAGACGTCGCCCAAACATTCGGGCCACCTGACCGCTGATGCGGCAATCTATCTGAAGCGGTGGCCAATTTCGAGAGTGCGTTTCCAGCTGAGAGATACTCTTCGAGGAGAGGTCAGCGGCTTCTACGTGAATGTTCCATCAACGCTCGACGGGCGTCAGTGACTGGAATCACGCGGTGGGTGTCATGAGCGCCGGTTCTGAATTCAGCATTGAGACCGTGCATTGATGGGACGCTTTATTTCACAGCAGGCGGTTTTTCATCCGCGCCGTTTGTTTGTGGGGCTGCCGCTGCAACAGGTGCTGGCTCAACAGGTTTGGGAACTTGGGGCGCCACCTTCTCGTGAACCTTTTCAGGAGTACCTGAGAAAATGTTCGCGTTTTCGAATGACTCATCGTCCATATTCCATTGGATCCACCAATAGCGAGCCAGCGTGGCCCATAAGCCAATCTGCAATGCGATGAACCACGCATACGCAGGAACGCTCTGTGCGTGCAATGAATCAGCAAACACCCAGGCAGAGGTGATGCCCAGTGCCGAAAAAACTATTCCCAACTCTCGCAGGACAGAGATTCGCGATAAGACGTTTGTCCAACTTTGAAATACCATCCATGAAAGTCCGCTTATAACAAGAACGGCAAAATTTGCATAAGCGAACTTAATGGCCGGGTCGGGCGGTTGGCCTCTGGTAACGAAGCCCAGATAGAAAATGGCAAGCAAGGAAACCGCCGATTGTCCAAGGTCGTGAACGATACTCGCCAGTGTGCTTTTTGTGGCATGTTCTCTTTCCGCGCTGAAGGACGAGATTGCAAAGTAGCAGAGAAACCACATCATGAACCCATACCGGAGGACTATATCCAGCGTGTAAGGCACATTTGGGTGGAACGATCTGGTGGCAAAGTCAGCCGGGAAAGAACGGGACAATCCAGAAAGAAATGCGCCAGCCGTGCCAGCCAGCCAGAATCTCCTCAGCGCTTTTTTCGCCTCGTCCTGCCTTGTGGGTTTAACTACAGCATTGGTGTCTGACACTCATCCCTCCTCATCATTCAACTGCGCAGTCCAGTTATTGAATTCGCGTTTTACCAGAGCATTGCGAATGATTTCGAATTCAGAGAATGTGGAAACCGGATCGTCTCGTTCGGACGAGTGCATTTCGCGAATTTACTTTCTATTGGGGCTTCACGAAAAGAGGGGATCGTCGCGACCGTCATAGATTACAGGCAGGCGATCATGATCAGAAACAGTTTTTAGTTAGAGCGCGGTGAAAGATGATTTGCTGCGCGCGCTACGCGGGAATACTGGAAGGGTCGTGACTATTGATCACCGGGCCTGAGCTTTTTTCCGCTCACCCTGCAGCCTGATCGACACATGTACAAGACTCAGCGCCGCGGGCGTCACACCCGGGATGCGGCTTGCCTGTCCGATGGTCATCGGACGAATGCGTTCCAGCGTTTCGCGCATCTCGCGCGACAGGCCGCTGATGGCGCCGTACTCCAGCCATTCTGGAATCGTTACTGATTCGGCTGCTTTCAGCTTGGCAACTGACTTTTTCTGCTGCTCGAGATAGCCGGCGAACTTGATCTCCGTTTCAACCGCGCGCACTTCATTGCGCAGCACGGCGCGCTTTACATGCGCGTCTTCGCTGGTGTCGCTCTCAAGCAGACGGCCAAGCTCGGCCAGCAATGGATCTTGCGTTACCCGTTCGCGCAGCGCCATCAGAATCGGCTCGATCGTCACTTCGGGGCGCTTCAGCACCTGCGCCCAGGTTTGTCCTGCGGTCGAGGTCAGCCCACTGAGCTCCGCCGCTTCAAGCCGCTCGGTATTGACTTTGCCGGTGGTCAGCAGATAATCCAGTGCAGCCATGCGTGCCTGCTTGCGCTCGTACTCCGCCCAAGCTTCATCGCCGATAAGCCCCAGCCTGCGCCCGAACGGCGTCAGCCTGCGATCGGCGTTGTCAATGCGCAAGTGCAGCCTGAACTCCGCACGCGAGGTAAACATGCGGTACGGCTCGTTGGTGCCCTTTGAAATTAAATCGTCGATCAGGATGCCCGTGTAGCCTTCGGTGCGGTCGATGGTGAAGGGCGCTTCGCCCTTCAACCACAGCGCGGCGTTGATGCCCGCCATGATTCCCTGGCATGCGGCTTCTTCATAGCCGCTGGTGCCATTGATTTGCCCCGCGAGATAGAGCCCTTCCATGCACTTCACGCGCAAGGTGCGATCAAGCTCAGTCGCGTCCACGCTGTCGTATTCAATGGCGTAGCCGGGCCGCAGCATCTCCGCTTCATCCAGCCCAGGAATGGAGTGCACGATCTGCCATTGCACTTCCATTGGCAGCGAAGTGGACATGCCGTTGACGTAAACCTCGTGCGTGTTCAGCCCTTCCGGCTCCAGAAAAAACTGGTGTTGCGTCTTGTCAGGAAACTTAACAATCTTGTCTTCGATAGAAGGGCAATAACGCGGTCCGATGCCTTCAATGCGCCCGGAGTACATGGCCGATCGGTGCACGTTCTCGCGAATAATGCGCAGCGTTTCAGGAGTAGTGAATGCGATGTGGCAGCTGACCTGCGGCTGCACAATTTTCTTGGTCCTGAAGCTGAAAGGCGTGGGATCGACATCGCCGGGCTGCTCTTCAAACGTGTCCCACTTGATTGTGCGGCCATCGAGACGCGGCGGTGTACCCGTTTTGAGGCGGCAAGTCCGAAGCCCCAATGCCCGCAGGGCTTCGCCCAGCAGTACGGATGCCGGTTCGCCGCTACGGCCTGCCGGATAACGTTCTTCGCCGCAGTGAATGAGCCCGTTTAAAAATGTGCCGGTAGTGATGATCGTGGCTCCTGCCATAAGCCTGCGGCCGTCGCGCAGCTTCAGCCCCAATACTCGGCGACGAGGCCGAACCGGCCGCGGCAAAACCGTAATTTCGTCGACGCTCTCGGAGACAGTTTCCCCATCAGAACCCTGGTCCTTGTCCTCCAGCACCAGGTCAACGACTTCAGCCTGCCGGATGTGCAATCCCGGTTGCGCCTCAAGCACTTCGCGCATTTTGACGCGGTAAAGCTGCTTGTCGCACTGCGCTCTAGGGCTCCATACTGCCGGGCCGCGTGACGTATTCAGTAGCCGGAATTGAATGCCTACTGCATCGGCCACCTCGCCCATAATGCCGCCGAGCGCGTCCACTTCGCGCACCAGGTGCCCCTTGGCCACGCCGCCCACTGCCGGATTGCAGCTCATCTGCGCAATCAGGTCCATGTTCATGGTGATGAGGGCGGTCTTGAGCCCCATGCGCGCCGCTGCCATAGCCGCCTCGCAGCCTGCGTGGCCCGCTCCCACCACGACCACGTCGTATTGTTCCAAAAATGCCATCCATCATCTATTCTACGGATTCCACGCTTCAGGCATAAGAGGCGGCATGGCACGTTACTAATGGCATCTGATCAAATGTAGGCTTGTGTGTAGAAACTAGAGTTAGCTATGTCTGCGAAAGCCGGCTTTCTTAAGCGAAATCATAGTTTTGGAGCCCCGCGGTGAGTCGTATCAGTGAATTCGAGCCACGCCGGCGCAAATTTGACGACCGGGAAGAAGGCAGGTACGGCAGCGGGTCGCGCCGCTCCTGGCCCACTTCGGCGTGGCTTGTTGCGGGCACAATGATCGCTTTGAATCTTGCTCTGGGCGCTTTCGTGGTGAAAAATGAGCTAAATCGTGGCACGTTCCGAGGCGAACAACACGGGCCGGTTGGAGTAGCGCCGTCGCTTAAGCCGGCTTCACCCGCACCGGCTGCGCCCATAGTTGAGGCGCCAAAGGTCGAGACTCAGGCCGATGCCCAGGCATCGCAAAGTCCGCTACCAGATCAGAGTTCGAAGCCGGACGCTGTTTCCGCCCCTGCGGCCAAAACTGACAATCGAAATACGAGGCTTGAGAATACGAGGGTTGAGAATCGCGAGTCTCCTCGTCTCCCGTTGAAGACCGGCGCGGCATCCAGCAGACCGGTGAAGGCTTCTGTGGGTGGAACTAGTAAAACCGCAGCAGGGTCTGGTAATTGGGCCGCAATTCGACGGAATTCGCCAGGGAAGCCTTACCCTTCGGAGCCCTACCCGCAGGCCCGTTTTGCTGCCCCGCAGACCTATCCGAGCCAGACTCCCGCGCCGGTTTACCCTGCGGTTCATACTCCGGCACCCTCTTCGGCCTCTGGCGCGGCCGACAATTCGTCTGCGCTGGTCGCATCGGTTCGTACCCCGGCAGTGGGCGCGCCGAGTCCCGCAGATTCCTCGCGGAAAGTCACGCCACCGGCTGCCACCGGACCCGCAGCAAAAAAAGCCCAGCCCGCGCTCGACCTGAAGGCTGACCAAACCCAGAAGCAGCCAATTCGAGTGGCATCTGTTGGTCTTCCCAGGATGGACAAGGGATTGGTGGTTCCCAAAACGCCAGTGGGCACGCCTTCGCCCGTAATTGAGGTAGTGCGCCGGCCGCAGGGGCCAAAAGTTGAAGTTGAGAATTGCGGTGGAAACATCGTGATTCCCTGTCCCACGCTACATAAACGGCCCTTGGGCGGTACGCCTGAAGGTGATCGCTGGTGATCAGCGCTGATGCTTCAGGCGACTGGATCTACGCCGTCTGCAGCTCCAGCACAATTGCCGCGCCTTGAGGCTCCAGGTTCACCGCCGACGCCCGCCCATTGTGATCGCGCAGGATTGTCGCGCACAGGCTTAAGCCCAAGCCGCCCGTCTCTCCGCAAACCTGGCCCGGCGTGAACGGATCGAAGGCGCGCTCGGGGCTTGCAAACCCCACACCCGAATGGGCCACCATGATCTGCACAAGTTGTCCTTCGCATGTCGCTTCCAGACGGATGGTCCTCGATTGTTCTGTCGCACTGCCGGAACCGTGGCCCTCTACCGCCGCGATTGAGTACTGCAGGCAATGCAGAACCGCCTGCCGCAGCTGGTGCGAGCTGCAAAGAACCCGTGGCAGCCCGGGCGCAATATTCATGCGGAACTCAATGGAGCGCTGCAGAAAGTCGTTCCGGTAAAGCTGTCCCATGTCGGCAAGCATTTCGCTGACCGATACTGCCGCCAGCTGATCGGTCTGCGGCCGCGAGATGCGCGAAAGGCTTTCGAGCGTCGATCGCATTCGCCGCGACTCCGACAGAATTGACTCCACGCCTTTGCGTTCCGGCGCACCCGGCGCTACCGTTTCTTCCAACAGGGACGCATAGCCCAGAATGACGGTCAAAGGATTGTTCAGGTGGTGCGCTACGTTGGCAGCCAATTGGCCCAGGCCGGAGAACTTTTCTGAGTCGATCAGCTTTTCAAACATCATGGTTTGGCTTCGAGTAGCCTGCAGCCGCGACGCGAGCATTTCAATTGGCAGCAGATCGTCGGCGCGCAGGTCATTTTGCGCCACGGCACGGTAATCCACTTCAATAGGCCGCAGACCTGCCAATAGCATTACGCCTTCGGTAGTCGAGCGCCCCTGCAGCGGCACAGCCAGCGCGCTGGTAAATCCAAGCCGCTTTAGATCGTCGCCCGGGGCCAGCCATGGTGTCAGATCCAGCATCAGTGTTTTGCTTTGTTCCACCGCCGGGGCTACAGATCCCGGCTCCAGGAAACCCAACGGGCTGATCCTTGACCCCACTTCGTTTAACGCCATTACCGTGGCATCGTCAAATCCGGCCGAACCGGCCAGCCTGAAGCGCCCGCTGTTCTCCAGCAGTAATGCCGCCTGTCTGAACCGGCTATGCTCGCGCACCAGTTCGCAAATCTCATCGCCCAGCCGGTCAAAATCTTCCACGCGCCGTCGCGCCAAGATAGGAGCCGTATAGGCCTCCATCTCCCGCCTTGCCCTGCGTTCACGCTCGCGCGCCAGCTTGTTGATGTCCAGCTCGTCTTCCAACGTCAGCATGATCATGCCGATAGCCGCCACCACGCGGCCCATCACAATCACATGAATCAAGTCGAGATTCAGGACTGGCTTCAGACCAATCGCGGGGAAAATCTGCAGCGCGGTCAGCGACCAGACGGCAAATCCCGCCGAGCTCAACACCACTCCGGGCGTTAACCGCCGAAACACAAAGATCAGCAGCAGCGACGTCATCAGCAGGTTGGCGTATTGCACTGCTATCAGCGCCCACGTCATGCCTGCAACAAAATAAGTCCAAAGTACAAAACTGCCTAGGACGGCGCAATACGAAAACCCGATCCACTGCGGGAGCTTGCTTTTGGCCGTTCCCCAAAGCAGCGCTACAAACATGGCCACCGCGCCCAGCGCCGGAACAACAAACACCACCGGCCCCGCAGGCGTGACGCCATGAAACACGCCGTAAACCAGCACAGAGGCGATCACCGCTGGAAGCGCATAGGGGATTACAAACAGAATCCGCAATTGGCCCAGCTGGAAGCGCCCCGGCGACAGCGATGCCAGAAACAGCGCCGTGCTCACCTGGATAGCAGCTTGCCCGGTCGCCATCATCCACGGATGTACATCGCTTGCCGCCGACGGCCCTTCAAAGTGGACCAGCACCATGGAGATAACTGCAAAAAAGAAGCCGAGAAACCATAGGAGGGTGCGCGCGTCGCGAAAACGCAGATAGAGATACCCGAACGCCGGCAACAGCAGTTCGATCAGCACCAGAGCCGGAATGTTGTAATAGTCGGGCATTGAAGCCTGGTTCCCTGTCCGATCCTGGATCCGGCGTGCTCGGAACCCAATAAGGCGAGTTGGCTAGAGTGTTGCGAGTGGAATTTCTCTATATTTCGGGGTCTGCTGAGTCCCCCTTACTGCAGACTTTTTGCCGTACATTACCCAAATTTCTCGAAGATATATTCTTTG
>JADGNO010000119.1 GCA_017883405.1 Occallatibacter sp.
CATTGCAACTCAATATACGGCAGTGGAGGCTCGTTTCTCTGGCGGCGACTTGGTCGATTTGGGTACGTCCTGGGTCGGCCCCGGCGCGCGTTGCAGGAATCAGTCAATGCGAAATAGTTGTAAAGGTCGGGACGGGCAGATTCGAACTGCCTGAGGCGAGCCTTCGGCTCGCGGACCCCTCGCTACCAGATATGCGTCATCTGCTGCGGCAGCTGACGGATTGGGGTGCTACTGGAGTCGGCCTCAGGGCCATTGCTGCAGGAAAATTTGAGGAAACTTTAAATGGTCGGGACGGGCAGATTCGAACTGCCGACCCCTCGCACCCCAAGCGAGTGCTCTACCAGGCTGAGCCACGTCCCGACACAATCGAGCCGGCTCGGGCGAGCCGGCTTCAGGGGTTCCTGTTCAGTTTACACCAGCAAGGCCTTATGCGCCGCTTCGCAATTGCTCTGTCGCGAGCGATGCCGATGCTGTTCGCTATTGGGCCGGCGGAACGTAGTCGGACGGGAGAGCTGAGCCCTCACCGAAGAAAAACTGCTCCATCTGTTCCACCAGGAATTGCTGGGCCTGCGGAGTCCACGGCTGAAGGCGGTATTCGTTGAGCAGCATTTTTTGCCGGTCCACCCATTCAGACCAAGCTGCCTTGGAAACATTCTTGTAGATCTTCTGGCCGAATTCCGAGTCGAAGGGCGGCTCGTCAAGCCCTTCCATTTCCTTCTTGTAGCGGACGCAAAAAACGTTATGTGCCATTGCTAGTGCTCCCTTGGCCATTGTATTGGATTGGGGCGACGGCGTTACCGCGAGCCAGAACTAGCTGGCCTACCAGAAGAATCTGCTTGACACCTTCGAGCTTAGACAATTTCTCTGTTGTCAGTCATCGGGAGGGAGGGCCAACGTCCGAAGTTACGCACCCCGGCCTTTCTGACGACGCCGCCGGTGCAATCGCGTACATGACATTCGTACCGGCAATCCTGTTTCTGCTGATCCTGCCCTACAACACAAACCGGTTCGTGCGCTTTCATGCGTGGCAATCGCTGTTTTTGAGTATTACGGGGATTCTGATCAGCCTGCTGATGAGTTTTGCGCTGGTATTGTTTCTGGTGTTTGAAGCGAATCTGCTTTTGACATTCAAGCGGCTGTTCTGGTTGACCTGGCTTGTCCTTTGGCTCATTTGTGTTTTGAAAGCGCTGAATGGACAACGGTTCAAAATTCCAATTCTTGGCGCGCTGGCTGAACGCCAGGCCTCGCAATAACCTGGCAGTAGCTCGCGAAGGGACCACCGGATCGCGAGAGTTTTACTTGACAATCGCTTTTGCATACGCTTTCATGGCCTGATCCGGACTTCCTCGCATCAAGTTCGTTCGTCTGGAAACTCCCCATCTCGTGGACAGGGGCCTGAGCGTAAAGCGCCAGGCTATTCAATCCTTACCGTCAAAAAAGGAGATACCATGCCCGAAGCAACTGCACAATCTGGTCTGAGTGACAATGCAGCCGGCGCGCTGGCGTATGTGACGATTATCCCGGCGGTCATTTTTCTCATCGTCGAGCCGTACAACAGAAACTCCTACATTCGGTTCCATTCTTGGCAGTCGATTTTCCTATGTGTCGCGGCGATTGCTATCCACCTTGTGCTTGGAATGGTGCCAATCATCGGATGGATCCTCGTCCCGTTCGTTTCCCTGGCCTTCCTCGTGCTCTGGATTATTTTGATCTTGAAAGCGCTGAAAGGCGAACGTTTCAAGCTGCCGGTCATTGGCGATTTGGCTGAAAAGCAGGCTGGGGCCTAAGCAGCTTTCGGACGAAGTTCAGTACAGCAACATCGGTGCAACCTGCAACGCGAACGGCGCCATGCGCTCTGTGTTGCAGGTTTCAACGTCGTTTGCCTTTTTTGCCGAACTTCATCTTCCGGGATTTCTTCGGTGCCGAGGTGTTCGCCTGCCGGGATTTCCTGGGTTTTGACAAAGGCTTTGCAGTTGGCTTGCCTGTAAGCGGAATCCCCTCTTCCACAATGGAGAATTGGAGCCGCCGCTCCTGGGCAAGGATGCGATCGAGCAGGACGTTGACGCGATCGCCGGCGCGGAAGGTGCGTCCCCAGCGGTTGCCCACAATCTCGTGTGTATTCTCCCGCCATGTGTAGTAATCATCGCGCAGAGAGTCGATCGGAACCAGCCCCTCGACAAACAGATCCGTCAGCTCGACAAACATGCCGAATTTTGTCGGGTTCAGCACCAGCGCGGCAAACTCTTCACCGACTCGGTCCTGCATAAAGCGGACCTTCTTCCACTCCACGAGCTCGCGCTCGGCCTCTGCGGCGCGGCGTTCAGTCTGGCTGCACTCCTCGGCAATCTGAGCCAGCTCAGGTTCAGGAATCGGCGGATCGATTTGGGAGAGCGCGCCCTGCTTGCGATTGCCAGCCAGGTGCGGCACTCGGCTGACAGGCAAGCCTTCATTGTGGTGCTTCCACGGGGAGCTAAGGCGGTCTTCGGCAATTTCTCCGCGACCCGCGATACCGGCGCGCAGCAGCGCCTTGCTGATACGGTGCACGATAAGGTCAGGATAGCGGCGGATGGGCGATGTGAAGTGCGTGTAGCTGGGCGCGGCCAGCGCAAAGTGCCCTTCGTTGACCTCGGAGTAGCGCGCCTGGCGCAGCGAACGCAACATGAGATAGCTGAGGATTCGTTCTTCCGGCTTGCCCTCAATGCGAGCCGCCAGTTTTTGATACATGCGTGGCGTAACGGGAATATCTTCCGGTACTTCGTGCATGCGAGGATTGCGTCCGCGCCCGCGTAGTTCACGGCGTTCACCGCGCAACTGCACACGCTTTACAGGCAGTGCCCCCAAGCCAAGCGAATAACCGAAGCTTGCGGCAAGCTCTTCAAACTGCACAACGCGGCGAGCCTCAGGCTTTTCGTGGATACGGTAGATCGAAGGCACGCCGAGATCCTCGTGCCATGTGGCCACGCACTCGTTTGCTGCGAGCATGAATTCTTCAATCAGGCGATTGGCCCACGTGCGCTCCGCACGCGTGACGCCGCGCATCTGGCCCTGATCGTCAAACTCGATGACCGGCTCAGGAAGATCGAAATCGATGGAGCCCCGCTCTTCGCGACGCTTGTTCATGAGGACCGCAAGCCGCTTCATCAACTCGAAAGCTGGCGTGAGCTGCGCATATTTCTCGCGCACGGCTTTATCGCCTTCAAGAATGGCGTGGACTTCCGTGTAGGTCATGCGGGCTGCGGAACGAATGACGCCTTCGCCGATTTCGTAGCTTTGAATACGCCCCCCAGGATCGAGCTGCATGATGCAGCTGAGCACCAGCCGGTCTTCGCCGGGGCGAAGGCTGCAGATGTCAGACGAAAGTTCTTGCGGCAACATCGGAATTGCGCGGTCGGGAAAGTAAACGCTAGTTCCGCGAAGGCGCGCTTCAAGATCGAGATCGGTTGCGGGGCGAACGTATTCCGCTACGTCGGCAATGTGGACCTGCAGTTCATAGCCGCCGTCGGCGCGCTCGGTTACGAGCACCGCATCGTCAAAATCGCGAGCTGTTTCACCGTCAATCGTGACAATGGGCAGACCGCGAAAATCTTCGCGGCGAGCAACTTCAGCGGAATCTAGATGCGCAACGCGGCGCGCTTCAGCCAGAACATTGTCAGGAAAAGCGCGCGGCAGCTGATGCTTGCGGATCATCATCTCCACGTCGACGCCGAAGTCGTCAGGCGAGCCAAGAACCTCTATCACGCGGCCGACTGGAGGACGGGTAGGTGTGGGCCAGCCGGTGATCTCCACGTCGACAATCAGTCCTTCGAGGTCGTCGTGTGCAGCGACCGCCTTTGCCTCACTGCCAAGAACGCGATGCGGCGTCGACGGTTCGTTGGCGGCGGGAAGCTCCTCTCCCTCCGGGATGAGAATGGGCTGGCTCATGCGCTCGTCGAACGGCACTACGTAATGGTTGGGGCCAAAAGAGCGGTCAGCGCTGCGGTAATGAAACATGCCTACGACGGTGGGATTGCGGCGCTCAAGCACTCGGACAATTC
>JADGNO010000120.1 GCA_017883405.1 Occallatibacter sp.
GGTCTGCGAGAGAGTGCCCGATGTGCCTGTGACCGTGATGTTGTAGGTTCCGGTGGTTGTGGTCGACGTCGTCGCTGCCGTCAGGATGGAGGTTTGTGCCGCGGCGGTGCTGATGGAAACCGAAGTGGGAGACAAACTGCAGGTGGCGGGGCTGGTAGCTCCAGTAGGCGACGAGGTCACCGCGCAGGCGAGAGAAACGGTCCCGGTAAACGAGTTCGCCGGGGTTACGGTGATGGTTGATGTGTTGCCGCTGGTGCCGCCTGGAGTTACAGAGATGTTGCCGCTGTTTGAAAGGGTATAGCTGTTGTTGGTGGTGCTGGGGGGATCCCAGAAACCCGAACAGCCAGTTACGAAGCCCAAAATGAGTGGAGCAGCCGCCGCCACTACACGTTTCCACGTGCCGCTTTTCATTGCGTCTCCTCAGTAAGCGTCCGTTTCCCACTCAGAACAGGGCCACACTCAAGGTCTGGGCTGCGCAGGTTCTGCGCCGCATATCAAGAATATCGCTTGCGTCCCGAATGCCGGGGGTAGGGCCGGATTCCAGACAAAATACTGGCGTGCATGCTGCTGAAGTTATAGACGCAGACGTACTGAAGTGCGCTCGCGAGGCGGCGAGCGCACCTGGAGATACGACGGATGATTGGCGAGCGAACTGGCCGCGGCTGGAGCCGGGATTTCTCCGCACTCGTGATGCCGGCAGTTCGATCAGTTTCCGGTGGAGGTGGAGCTTTCACCGAGAGCGATCGCCAAAGAAAGCGTGCTGCCACGGTCAAGCTTCACGTTGTCTTTCTTGGTTTCAAACGTTCCCGACTCATTGCCACCGACCCGGCTGGTCAGGTTGAGGCTGCCCAATGTGCCATTCTGCTCAACGTTGGTCTGGCCCGGAGCCCAGCTGCTGTTTCCGTAGCGAGAATTGAGGCTGTCTTGCGAATATGCACCGGTGATTACCGCCTGTACGGGAACCGTTTTGCCATCTTTCAAACGCGCCTGCGTAATGCGCAGACTAAGTTTTGAAGTTCCCTTGGAATTCATGTCATCGGCGACGATGGTTCCCATAAGAACGGAGCCCTTGGGCAATTCCTGCCCACTCTGCAACTTCACTTTTGAGCTGAGCTCCACTTCAAACTGCTGGCCCGCCTGCGCTTTTTTCGCATCGAGCGTCTTGGTTACGACCACTTGTGCCGGCACCATGCGCATGGCAAGGGCACGGTCAGGTGAAGAACTGCTGTCCGTCTGGGCAGCGCGAGCCTGCACCGCAGCTGAAAAGAATGCAAACGAGAGAACGGCGGCAGACATGGATATGATGGCTTGTGTTTTCATTCGAGTATCTCCAATAAATTTAAAATTACGAACTGCTCCGCCCGCATTAGAACGAGACGGATGCTTCCATTTAATTAGACGAGATGGCAGCTCAGCGAGTTTTCGATTGGGCAAATTTGCAATGGTAACGGTATCCCATAGTGGGACTTCTGATGAAGAGGTGATGTGGGTCACGTTTATGCGTCGGGATACACACGTTTAGTGATGACCATAGAACGTGAAGTCATGTGCAGGTGGGAAAAAAGCAACCGCAGATCCCTCGGCTCGAGATGACATTGCTCTATGGGAACAGAAAGACTTTTAGATAGGTTTGGTGGCAATGCCTAGCATCGTTTGAAATTGCGGTGTTTCAGGCTCTTTGTAAACTACTGAAGTTTGAATCGCCGCGAAGCCGGCTTTCTCCAGCATTGTCTCCACGTCCGCTTCGCTGAAGCCGAGCCACTCATCTGCGTATAACTCGCGCGCCTCTTCAAAGCGGTGCTTGAGGAGATCGAGTACGACAATACGTCCGCCGGGCGCAAGAATGCGAAATGCCTCTTTCAAGGCACGTTCCGGATGCAATGCATGGTGGAGCGACTGCGAAAAAAATACCAGCTCGACCTCTGCGGCGGCGATGGGAACTTCTTCCATATCGCCGAGGCGAAACTCGACGTTGCCAATGCCGTTGCGCTGGGCCAGGTCGCGGCCCACTTCAATCATGCGTGCCGAAGTGTCGACAGCGATGACTTTTTTCGCGCCTTGTGCCAGCAGCAGCGCAAAGGTGCCGTCGCCTGCGCCAAGATCGGCAATGGTCATTGGAGGCATCAGTCGTAGCAGCGCTTCGGCAACGCTCTTCCACGATTGGCCGGGAACGTAATCCTTGCCGAGGCGGCCGGCAACGGAATCAAAAAAGCTGCGCATCTTGTCCTGGCGCTTGCGGATGACGCGGCGCAGTTCGGCCTGGTCGTGGGCGGCTTCGGGGATTTCGGCCTGAGCGCGGGAAAGGATCTCGTCCATAGGGCTGCCGTCTGCAAGGCCTGGATGGCTGAGGCGGTAAAGGTTGTTCTTGCCGGTGCGGCGGTCCTCGACCAGGCCAGCCTGCTTGAGTTGCGAAAGGTGAGTAGAAATCGTGCTTTGGCCCATGACGAGGATCTCCTGCAGCTCGGCCACGGAGAGCTCCTCATCCTTTAATAACAACAAGATGCGGAGCCGGTTAGGGTCGGCGACCACGCGCAGGATTTTTACGATCGATGCCATAAATTCAGATCACAAATTCAGGTTGACGGCACAGCTCAGGTTCTGATACATATCAACATATCACGATAGGTCGATACAAGGAGAATTTGATGGCAACTTCGATAGTAGAAGCGACGGGATTGAATTACAAAGTGGCCGATATGGGCCTGGCGGACTGGGGCCGCAAGGAGATCGTCATCGCCGAGCAGGAGATGCCGGGGTTGATGGCTATCCGCAACAAGTACGCGACAGAAAAGCCGCTGGCCGGTGTGCGCGTGACCGGTTCGCTGCACATGACGATTCAGACGGCAGTGCTGATTGAGACGCTGGTGAGCCTGGGTGCGGAAGTGCGCTGGGCCAGCTGCAATATTTTTTCTACGCAGGATCACGCGGCGGCAGCCATTGCGGCGTCGGGAGTTCCCGTGTTTGCCTGGAAGGGCGAGTCGCTCGAGGACTACTGGGATTGCACGTACCTTGCGTTGACGCACAAGGGCGGCAAAGGTCCGCAACTGATTGTGGACGACGGCGGCGATGCAACGCTGCTCATCCACAAGGGCTACGAGCTTGAGAATGGCGATGGCTGGGTGAACACGCCCTCAGACAATCACGAAGAGCAGGTGATCAAGGATCTGCTGAAGAAGGTTTACGCGGAAGACAAGCAGCACTGGCACAACGTGGTGAAGGATTGGCGTGGCGTTTCAGAAGAGACGACCACGGGCGTTCACCGACTCTACAAGATGATGGAGACGGGCACGCTGTTGGTTCCGGCGGTCAACGTGAACGACAGCGTTACGAAATCCAAGTTCGATAATTTGTATGGATGCCGCGAGTCGCTGGCCGACGGCATCAAGCGCGCGACCGATGTGATGGTGGCGGGCAAGGTTGCGGTCATCTGCGGATACGGCGATGTAGGCAAGGGCTCGTCGCACTCGCTGCGCGGCATGGGCGCGCGGGTAATTGTGACGGAAGTGGACCCGATCAATGCGCTGCAGGCGGCGATGGAAGGCTTCGAAGTTGCGCCGGTTGAAGACACGCTGGGGCGCGGCGACATCTACGTAACCTGCACGGGCAACGTTGACATTATCACCCTCGAGCACATGAAGAAGATGAAGGACCAGGCCATCGTTTGCAACATTGGCCACTTCGATAATGAGATCCAGATGGACAGGCTCAACACAGAGAAGGGTGTTGAGAAGCTGAACATCAAGCCGCAGGTGGACAAGTACACGTTCCCCGACGGTCACTCGATCTTCATTCTCGCCGAGGGTCGCCTGGTGAACCTGGGTTGCGCAACGGGCCACCCGAGCTTTGTGATGAGCAACAGCTTTGCCAATCAGACGCTGGCGCAGATTGACCTGTGGAAGAACAAGGACAGCTACAAGCCGCAGGTATACGTGCTGCCCAAGAAGCTGGACGAGGAAGTGGCGCGGCTGCACCTGGAGAAAATCGGCGTAAAGCTGACAACGCTGACTAAGCGCCAGGCAGACTACATTGGCGTGCCGTTGGAAGGGCCGTACAAGGCGGATCACTACAGGTACTAGTTGTTAGTGAACAGTGATCAGTACGTGAATGTGGTATCCCAGGTCTCAGAATAGAGACCTGGGGCACCCGGCTATTAGCTTCTAGCTTGTCGGTGCCCGGGTTGCATTGTTGCCTCCCGGGCACTCGACTTGGAACGGGCATCAAGCATATGAGTTCGCCTTCAAATTTTTCATTTGAGCTTGCGCCGCCGCGGACCCCTGAAGCCGCAGCAAAACTGCCGGGTGTCGTCAGTCAACTGGCGTTGTTGGGGCCGAAGTTTTTTTCTGTAACGCACGGGGCGGGCGGTTCCAATCAGGACGGAACGTACGAGACGCTGCTGACGGTTGTGGAGCATTGCGGCATTGAAGTTGCGCCGCATCTCACGTGCGTCGGCTCAACTCGCGCGAATATCGCAGCGCATCTGCAGCGTTACCGCGACGCGGGCGTCAAGCGCATAGTGGCGCTGCGCGGCGATCTGCCGGCTACGGCAATGTCAGCATCCGCGCCCGGCGAATTCCATTATGCCAATGAACTGGTGAGTTTCATCCGCGAGACGCACGGCGATCATTTTCTAATTGAAGTGGCGGCTTACCCGGAGATGCATCCGCAGGCCGAGAACCCGACGGTGGATTTTGAAAACTTCTGCCGCAAGGTGAAGGCGGGAGCCGACTCGGCCATCACGCAACTGTTCTACAACGCCGATTCGTATTTCCATTTTGTGGACCGGTCCGTAAAGGCGGGCGTGACAGTTCCGATCATTCCCGGCATCATGCCAATCACGGGCTTTGCAAATATCACGCGCTTCTGCGGTGGATGCGGCGCCGACCTGCCGCGCTGGATCAAGCTGCGATTGGAAGAACTTGAGAACGACAAGGCCGCGCTGCAGGACTTTGGCACCGAAGTTGTGACTCGGCTATGCGAGACGTTACTGCGCGGCGGCGCGCCCGGACTGCACTTTTACACCATCAACCAGGTGGCGCCTACGATGCGGTTGTGGAAGAATCTTTCCTTGTCAGTGCCTGCGTAGAGCGGGAGTTGTACGAGGGACACTCTCTATTGCGACACGTCGAAGGGATTGCTATCCCACCCTGGACCTGATCCGCTGTTCGCGGCTCAGGCCGAAGGTGGGGCACCCGGAATCCTGCGCTAACCCTGAAACACCCCATATGATTCCTTACGCGCTTCTCAGACGGATTGATGTAGCTTCTTAGTACGCCCCTGGCTCTGCCCAAGTGTCGGCGGGTGGGCGTCCCCCCGCAAAAAATAGACTTTGGAGAAAGCGCCATGATGATCGGCTCGATCGTGAGTATCACTCCCTACGCGGACATCATTACGTTTGTGGTTGGTCTTCCTACGGTGTTGGCCACTTACTATCAGGCATTCAAAACGCGACAGGAAGCGCGGCGTGAACGTGATGGCATGTTGCACAGCCAGGACTGCCTTGAGTTTGTGAGCCTGAACGGGGACTGCATCAACCTGGTTCCGCTGGAAACGCTGCACTCGCTGCCGAAGGCCGGAGACGTGATTCTTTTGCCGGGAGATGGCGTGCGCGAGGGCACGCTGTATTTGCCGGGAGCTTACCTGGTGGACAGCGTGGAGCATTACTACACGCGAGTGGATAAGAAGGGCTGCCGCCCGCAAGAGGCTCGGTTGACGAAGGCGGTCGCGAAGGTTACGTCTTTGAATCCGGTGATGGCGCTCGCGTAAGGGAGGAACGGGCGCAGGTGCTAACGGCGTTTGCGGCCGTTGGCCTTGTGGTAAAGACGCCAGGCGAAGTTGTGGAGCAGGCGTGTTTGCTCTGCCTTGAGAGCCTTGTA
>JADGNO010000121.1 GCA_017883405.1 Occallatibacter sp.
CCCTTGGTCTCACTTATGGCTCCGCACTCCTGTTAGGGTGCCCCATCCTTGAATTGCTTTTGATTTAAGGGTGGGATAGCGCAATGCATCCTTACGAACTCCAGGAAAACGTCTAGCCCAGAATCCGCACTAGTTCCTGCGCCTCTTGTCTCGGCCCAAGAATTGAGATCCGGGGGATACGGCCGCGCACCATCGCGACTTCATCGCAGCGATGCAGTCGAGGGCAGTTCTGGCAATCTTTGAAGATCTTGTCCGGCAACTCCGACTTGTCTTCAACCGTCCTGAATCCGTACTTGAAGAAAAAGTCTGGAATACGCGTGAACAGGCACACCGATTGAATGCCGTGTTCCTCGGCTTCTTCAATCAGCCCCTTCAGAATGCGGCCACCGGCACCCTGTCCCTTGGCTTCCGGCTTCACAACAATCGAACGCACTTCGCACAAATGCGGCCCGTAGAAGTGCAATGCGCCGCAGCCTAGAAACGCACCGCCGTCCGACTCCGCAACAGTAAAGTCGCGGATGTTCTCGCAGATCTCCGCAAACGCGCGCTTCAGCAGCGTACCGTCACCGGAAAGTGAATTCACCAGGTCGTAAACGTTCGAGGCGTCCTGGAGCAATGCTTTACGCACCAGCATGAACTGCCTCCACAACCTTTTGATTCATCAACCCGGCAATTCGCTTCGCCGCCCCGTCGATTGCCGCCTTCACGCGCCCCCGAGCCGTCCCGCCGGTCACGTCGTGACAGTCGAGCGTAGCTGTGAGCGTAACCGCCGGGAAGAAATCTTCGCCGAATTCCGATCCGAAAGTGCGCAATTCATCCAGCGACAGATCGCCCAGCTCAACGCCCTTCTCGAGCGCGTATCGAACTGCATGGCCAATCTTTTCATGCGCAGTGCGGAACGGAACGCTCTTGTGAACGAGATACGTCGCCGCAGCCATCGCGTTCAGATAGCCCGATTGCGCCGCCTCGTGCATGCGTTCCTGATTGAATGTAAGTGCCGCTGTAAAACGTGCCACCAGCTTAAGCATCTGCGCTACAAAATCCACTGAGAAAGCCGGCTCCTGCGTCTCCTGCATATCCTTATTGTAGGCCAAGGGCAGGCCCTTCAGCAGCAGCGTTACCGCCTCCGCCGCTCCGTGAATGCGGCCAACCTTGGCACGCAAAAGCTCAGTCAGGTCAGGATTCTTCTTTTGCGGCATCGCGCTCGATCCGGTCGAAAACGCTTCCGGCAGAATCACAAATCCATATTCAGCCGTCGCAAACAATGTGATCTCTTCAGCAAAGCGGCTCACATGCAAGCCAACAAACGTAAGCGCTTGTAGGTATTCAAGAATGAAATCGCGATCGCTGGTTGCGTCCATTGAATTCGCCGTCGGCCCGGTAAAGCCAAGTTCCTTGGCAGCAATTGAGCGATCAAGTGCCAGTGTGGCTCCGGCGATTGCACCTGAGCCCAGCGGGCAGTAGTTCAGCCGTGCCGCGCAATCGCGCAACCTGGCTGCATCGCGCAAAAGCATTTCGACATAAGCAAGCAGCCAATGCGCAACCAGCACGGGTTCGGCACGCTGCAAATGGGTATAGCTCGGCATCACCGCGTCGCCTGCCGCGCGCGCCTTTTCGACCAGCGCTGTTGCCCATGCTGCAAGTCCTTCGACAACGGATTCGATTTCATCGCGCACGTAGAGCCGCAAATCTGTGGCGATCTGCTCGTTGCGGCTGCGGCCGGTGTGCAGCTTCAGCCCGAGCGAGCCAATCCTCTCAACCAGCTTGAGCTCGACAAAGTGATGAATGTCCTCGGCAGTCGCGTGGTCGCGCACTTCGGCTTTACCTGCGTCCGAGTTGTGTGCCTTGGCAATCGCGTCCAGCGCCGCGCGCAGTTCCTTCAGCTCTGATGCGGTCAGCACGCCCGCTGCTTCAAGCGCGGACGCATGTGCCTTGCTGGCGGCGACTTCGTGCTTCAGCAGCCGCCAGTCAAAGCCAATCGATCTTTGCCATTTCTCAAACTCGCTATCCAGCGGTTCGCGAAATCGGCCGGACCACATCTTTCCGGATTGTTCTTCGTTCGACATTGATTTTGGTAGCCTATTCCTTTTCCTTGGCGCTGCTCAGCATCGGCATTTCGTTGCCCTTGCTCAAATTGATAAGGCCGGTTGAAGCGTAGGTAAGCAGCTTGTCGCGCGTATCCGTGATGTCGAGATTGCGCATGGTAAGTTGGCCAATGCGGTCACGCGGCGAGAATACTGAATCTGTCTTCTCCATGCTGAGGCGCTCGGGATGAAACGTCAGGTTCGGCGACTCGGTGTTCAAGATGGAGTAGTCGTTGCCGCGGCGCAGCTCAAGCGTCACCTCGCCGGTAATGGGCTTGGCCACCCAGCGCTGCGCGGATTCACGCAACATGATGGCTTGCGAATCGAACCAGCGGCCCTGATAAAGCAGGCGGCCGAGTTTGCGGCCATTGTCGCGGTACTGCTCGATCGTGTCCTCATTGTGAATGCCGGTAATAAGGCGCTCGTACGCGATGAACAGCAACGCAAGTCCGGGCGCCTCGTAAATGCCGCGGCTCTTGGCTTCGATAATGCGATTTTCAATCTGGTCAGACATGCCCAGGCCGTGTCGTCCACCAATGCGATTGGCCTCAAGCAACAGTTCAACCGGGTCGCTGAACGTGCGGCCGTTGAGCGCTACGGGAAGTCCCTCTTCAAAGCGGACCGAGATTTCTTCGCGCTTGATTTCGACGTCGTCGCGCCAGAACGCAAGGCCCATGATGGGAACCACGATCTTGACAGAGGTAGAAAGATGCTCAAGGTCTTTCGCTTCGTGGGTTGCACCCAGCAGGTTTGAGTCGGTGGAGTAAGCCTTCTCCGCAGACATCTTGTACGCGAAGCCTGCCCGCTGCATAAACTCGGACATCTCCGCGCGACCGCCAAGCTCGTCAATGAAAGCCGCGTCGAGCCATGGTTTATAAATCTTCAGGCTGGGATTGGCGAGCAGTCCATAGCGATAGAAGCGCTCGATATCGTTGCCCTTGAAGGTGGAGCCGTCGCCCCAGATATTGACATCGTCCTGCTGCATCGCGGATACCAGCAAGGTGCCGGTGACGGCGCGGCCAATCGGCGTGGTGTTGAAGTATGGAACGCCGGCGGTGGTAATGTGAAAAGCTCCGGCCTGCAGCGCGGCGATGCCTTCGCGCACCAGCGGTCCGCGGCAGTCGATCAGGCGAGCTTTCTCGGCGCCGTATTCGAGAGCTGCGCGCGGAATGGCTTCGTAGTCAGTTTCGTCGGGCTGGCCCAGGTTGGCCGTATAAGCGTAAGGGAAAGCTCCCTTCTGCTTCATCCAATGCAGGGCGGCAGAAGTGTCGAGCCCGCCGGAGAAGGCAATGCCGACTTTTTCGCCGACGGGCAATGATTCGAGAATTGCAGACATGCTTGATCCTTAAAGTGCATCTTGTTGGGGCGAGATGCGAAGGTTTACAAAACGATCACTGATTACTGAAACTTCTCCACATTCGCCAAACCGCCAAGCAGCAAGAGCAAAAGCCCTTTCTGCACGTGCATGCGATTCTCCGCCTGGTCGAACACGATCGACTGCGGCCCATCCAGCACTGCGTCCGTCACTTCTGCACCGCGGCGTGCGGGCAGGCAGTGCATGAAGACCGCGCTCGGTTGCGCTTTCTGCATCAGCGCTTCGTTCACCTGGAACGGCCTGAAAATGGGTGCGCGCTTGGTTGACTCATGCTCGAAGCCCATGCTCACGCACACATCGGTGTACATCGCATCCGCGTTCTCGGCAGCCGCCTGCGGATCCTGAGTCAGGCGAATTTCGCAGCCATTTGCTTCCGCCATTTCGCGTGCCTTGGTCACAATTTCAATATCGGGCGAGTAGCCGCGTGGCGTTGCGATCGTCACGTTGGCTCCCAACTGCGCGCCGGTCAGCATCAGCGAGTGGCAAACATTGTTGCCATCGCCCACGTAGGTAAAATTCATGCCTGTTACCGATCCGAAATGCTCTTCGAGCGTCATAAAATCGGCCAGCGCCTGGCACGGATGCTCGAAGTCGGAAAGCGCATTGATCACAGGAACGCGCGAGTTCGCTGCCATTTCAACAATGGTGTCGTGCGCATACGTGCGCAGCACAATCACGTCAACCCAGCGCTCCACGTTGCGAGCTACGTCGGCAATCGCTTCGCGCTCGCCCAGCGGCGAACTGGTCTGATCAACAAAAATCGCGTTACCGCCCATCGTGTTGATGCCTGTCTCAAACGCGAGTCGCGTGCGCAGGCTGGCCTTCTCAAACATCAGCACCATCTGCTTGGCGTCGAGCGCATGACGATACTCGCGCGGATTACGCTTCACCTCGTGCCCGAGCTTCAACAGCGCACGCACTTCCGCACTCGACAAATCAGCGATCGAGCAAAGGTCCTCGCCCGAAAGCCGGGCCGCCGCGGACAGGATGTCCTGATCCTTCTGTACGGGCACTGTGTCCCGGGTTTCCATGGTCGTTCTGCCAGCCACGTTAATGTCCTCCAGTGGATGCTGCTTGTCCGGTTGAAAATTGCCCGGCCGCGGCATGTTCAGTAAAAATTTCATCAAGCGCCGCAATCGCTGCATCCACATGCGCGCGCTCCAAAATGTACGGAGGCAGGAAGCGCAGCACCGTATCGCTGGTGCAGTTGATCAGAATTTTGCGCTTCAACATCTCCGCCACAGTCTTCTTTGCCAAATCTGCGGAATCAAGCTCCGCAGCGATCATCAGTCCCTTGCCGCGCACGTCAACGATAGCTTCATGCTTGCCGGCAAGTCCGCGCAGCTTTTCCATAAAGTACTCTCCCGTCGCCGTCACCTTGTCGAGCATGCCATCGTTTTCCATGGCGTCCACAACCGCGATGCCGACTGCGCAGGCCAGCGGGCCGCCGCCGAAGGTTGTTCCATGCAGGCCGGCGTGAAATGACCGCGCCACTTCCTCCGTGCACAAAATTGCTCCAAGAGGAAGGCCCCCCGCCAGGGGTTTGGCCAGCGTTGTAATGTCCGGCTGAATACCGTAATGCTGATAGCCGCACCACTTGCCCGTGCGTCCCATGCCGGCTTGAATTTCATCCGCAATCAGCAGCGCGCCAGTCGAACTCGCCAGCTTCCGTGCTTCCGCAAAAAACTCTTGTGTCAGCGGACGAACGCCGCCCTCACCCTGAATCGACTCCACCAGGATGGCGCAAACTTCGTTTGAGAACTTCGCACGCAAGTCGGCCACGTCATTCAGTCTTACAAATTCCACGCCGGGCATCACCGGGGCAAACGGCTCGCGATATTTTGCCTTGTGCGTGGTCGCCATCGAACCGTAGGTACGCCCGTGGAAGCTGTGTTCAAGCGCAAGAAATTTTGTGCCGATCTGCTTGCCCTCGCTGCGCAGAATCCCAGCATGTGCGCGCGCCAGCTTGAGCGCGCCCTCCCACGCTTCTGTTCCAGAGTTGCAGAAGAAGGCGCGATCCATTCCGGTGAGCTCAGTCAGGCGCAGCGCGAGCTCGGCTTGTCCCTCGTGGAAGTACAAGTTTGAAATGTGGATCAGCTTCTTGCTTTGCCGTGCGATCGCGTTCTCGATCACCGGGTTTGCGTAGCCCAGCGCATTCACGCCGATGCCGCTCAGCAAGTCGAGATATCTCTCGCCCTGCTCATTAATCACATACACACCCTCGCCGCTTGTGAACAGCAGTGGGTTGCGATCGTATGTGTGTACCAGCAGCCGCGCTTCAGCGGCCTTTATCTGTTCAAGTTTCGTCAATGTCGTAATCTCCTCAAGCCACCATCACTTCGGTGCCGTGGGCTACGCGAGAGCTGCACAGGTCTGGAAGTGAACCTGCCGCCTCGGCGGGTAGAATCCTTACGCGCTTTACGCCGTTCAAAAGTGCTTCACGGCAGGCACCCAGCTTGGGAAGCATGCCGCCGGTGATCACAGCGCTCTTGGCCATCTCGGCAATCTGATCGATGCTCAACCATCGCAGCACTTCGCCGTTTGCGCCCTTTACGCCTGGAACATCGGTTAGAAACACCAGCGCGTCTGCATTGCAGGCAATGGCGCATGCCGCCGCCATTTCGTCTGCATTGATGTTGTAGTATTCGCCGTCGAAACCGAGTGCCATGGAACAGAGCACCGGCACGCCGTTCAGCTGCCAGATCGCATCAAGCCAGCGGGCATCGCTCGCAGCGATTTCGCCGACAAATCCGAGATCCGGCGCGGTTCGCTTTCGTCGTGCCCTGAACATCAATCCATCGCCGCCGGACAAACCCACCGCAGGCTGCCCCAACGCACCCAATGCGGCCACCAGGCTCTTGTTCACCTTGCCGGCAAGCACCATCAGTGCCGTGTCGCGCGTCTCCGCATCGGTTACTCGCAGCCCGTTGATAAACTCGCTCTGCTTGCCCAGTGCCTTCAGCGTCCGGGTAAGTTGCACGCCGCCGCCGTGGACCACTGCCACGTGATTGCCGTCGCGCACCAGTTCTGTAATTGCGCGTACACAGCTTTCAAGCAACGCCGGTACTTCCAGCCCCGCACCGCCTAATTTAACGACGTACTTCATTCCCGGTCCTCCGCGGCGATGATCATTCGAGACCTTCTGATTCCAGCCAGCCCTGCATCACGTTCATGTTTTGTACCGCTTGCGACGACGCGCCTTTCAGCAAATTATCCAGGCAGCTCACAATCACTGCCCGCCTGCCGCTTGCGTCCAGTTGAAAGCCAATGTCCGCGTAGCTGGTCCGCACCGAATTCTGAATCTGCGGCAAGCTATTGTCGAAGAGACGCACCATCGGGCTGCCTGCAAAGAACTCGCGATACACCTTCATCAAGCTTGCCCGCGTCTGCGCATCGTTAAAGCGCACGTAAATCGTCGACATAATCCCGCGCGGAATTGGCAGCAGGTGCGGCGTAAAAATAATGTCGCTGCCCGCAATACCGATCTGCTCCAGCAGTTCGCCGGTGTGCCGATGACCGAAGAGGCCGTACGCGGAAAGATTGTCGGCGGCGTACATAAAATGCGTCTTCGCCGTCGGAGATTTGCCCGCGCCGCTCACGCCGCTCTTCGAGTCAGCGACAATTCCGTGCTTCAAATCAACAAGTCCCGCAGCCACCAGCGGCTTCAGCGGCAGTATCACCGACGTCGCATAGCAACCGGGATTTGCAACCAGCCTCGCGTCCGCAATCTGCTTGCGATGCAGCTCGGGCATTCCATAAACCGCGTGCAATTGCGTGGCCGCCGCCAATTCCGTACCGTCATCTTCAAACGCGTACACAGCGCGATTGGCAGCCTCGGTCAGCCGCCACGCACCGCTCAGGTCGATCACGCGCATTCCGCGTTCGAGCGCCTCAGGCACCCACTCGCGCGACTGCTCGTGCGGTGTGGCCAGAAATAAAATATCAACGCCGCGCTCCTTCAATAGTTCCCACGAGAACGGCTCCTGCTTCAGTGCGCCGCTGCCTTTACTGTCGATGAGCTCAGGATGGATTTCGCCCAGCGGAATGCCACCGCGCGCGGCATCTTTCGCCTCCACGCGCCCGACAAATACCGGCGGCTTGCTCTTCAGGCAGGGATGATGCAGCAGCAGTCTCGCCAGTTCAGCGCCCGCGTACCCGGTTACACCCACAACAGCGGTTTGAATCGTTTCCTTCATGACTCCAGCATCGTCCTCAGCCGCAATTCCACTTCCGCAGCGCGCTTTGCATCCGCGCAAATTACCAGTACTGTATCGTCGCCGGCTACAGTTCCTACAACTTCCGGCCAGCCGGCGCGGTCCATTGCAGCAGCCACGGGTTGCGCTCCCCCCATCGCTGTTCGCAGCACCACCTGGTTCATTGCCTGCTTGGCCCG